>NZ_JBDQQT010000044.1:0-1024 GCF_039888625.1 Pseudomonas sp. CAU 1711 | reverse complement strand
GGCCGAGGCCGGCCCGAGCGAAGCGCAGTTGAACGCCTGGGCGGCGGCGCGCGATCTGAGCCGCAGCAGCCTGACCGAGCTGGTCTACGACTACCGTGGCAACCTGCAGCGCAGCACCCGCTACGCCCAGGTGGATGCCAGCGGTGCCGGCCTGCTGAATGCCACGACCACCATTAACGAGTACCTCTACGGCGAGCGCGGCGAGCTGCTCAACAGCTTCGTGCTGCGCGGCGCGAGCCGCACCCGCGTCGAACAGAGCAGCTTCGCCTACGACGGCCTGGGCCGCCTGCTCAGCCAGAGCGATGCCGGCGGTACCCGCACCTACGCCTATGACGGCGCCGCGCGCACCCTGGCGGTGAGCAACAGCGCCGGCCTGACCACGACCCAGGCCTTTGATGCCCAGGGCCGCCTGCTCAGCCTGACGGAGAGCGCCGCCAGCCTGGCCGCGCCTCGCCTGACCCAGTACGCCTACGACGCCGCCGGGCGCCTGGTGATGAGCCAGGACACCACTGGCGTGCGTACCTATACCTTCTACGACGAGGCCGGGCGCCTCAGCGCTCGGGTCGATGGCCTGGGCGCGGTGACCGAGTACCGCTACAACGCCGCCGGGCAGAAGAGCAGCGAGACCCGCTACGCCACCCTGGTCGACACCCGCACCTGGTACAGCGGCGGGGTGGTGAGCAAGACCCTGGTCGGCCAGATTCGCCCGGCCAGCAGTGCGCAAGACCGTACCACGGCTTACGCCTACGACGAGGCCGGCCGGCTGAGCAGCAGCACCGATGCCCTGGGCCATGTCACCAGCTACCGTTACGACGGCCGTGGCCAGCAGATCCAGAGCCAGAACGGCGAGCGCATCAGCCGCACCTTCTACGACGCCGACGGCCGTGTGCTCGCGGTGCTCGATGGCGAAGGCTACCTGCGCGAGAACCGCTACGACGCCAGCGGCCGCCTGCAGCAGAGCATCCGCTATGCCCTGGCCACGGCCGAGGGCCTGCGCGCCGAGGGCCGCCTGGAACAACTGCGC
>NZ_JBDQQT010000041.1:0-1159 GCF_039888625.1 Pseudomonas sp. CAU 1711 | reverse complement strand
TCTGGCGCCATATAGCTCAGAGTTCCAATTCCAGCCCCCCAATCTCCTCCTTTTTCGAACCCGGCATCGCCTAGCCAGGACTTGGCAGACTCATACCGCTCAAGCACAGGTGCCAACGCACCACCGATAAAGGTAGCGATCCCTTTTCCAGCATCAGTTTTTAGCTCATAGCTCCATGCATCTCGGAAATAGTCGATGTAACCAGTAGCAGCGTCGACACCTTTGAAGAGGGCTACTCCCAATCCAGTTGCTCCAGCAACTGCCTCCACTCCCGTATTCCACGCACCTGCAAAGCCAAACTCAGCAGCCCCTAATCGGAGCTCAACTTGAGCCACGAGTGGTGCAGCCAGTGCCTTGAACAGGCCAAAAGTATTTTCGGCATCGCGCTGCTGTTTTAGGGAAATCCACTCAGCCTGTGCTTTACCACCTAGCATCTGCACATACGGATCAATATCGGTGGACATTTCGCCTCGGTACCAGTTGACAGAGGCTTGGGCGTTGTCAAGACCAAGGCCGCGTCCGGCCTCACGAGCAGCTAGCGCGAGCTTATATGCCTCAATCTCCCGCTGACTCAGCTGCCCCTCTTTCGGGCCGAGGAAATTACCTCCGAGCGATGCTTCTATCAGCCCATTGCCAATGGCATTGCCAAATGCATCCGCTGCTATGGAGGTATAGTCAATCTTGCCGCCAACTCCCATCAGGCGACGCACACTGCCATTGATCTGTCCACCGGCCAGGCCACTAATCAGATTGCCTTTGAAGTTGTCGGTGGTCATTCCGAGCTTCTGTCCAAGGGCTGACTTGGAAAAAGCCGATGTGGCCATAGAGGAGATGACGGAGGCTGCCATTCCTGACCAACTGAAGCTGGTATCCAGCCCTACGACTTTGTTGGCCGAATAGTTACCTGCGTATCCCGCCCCTCCCATCGCAGCAGCCTGAGCAAGGGGGCTCCACTCAGAAACGGCACCGCCGACCCCAGACGTTACCCCTGCCGTGAGACCTGCTACAGCCACCTGCCTCCAAGAGAATTGGTCCGTAACGCCCATGGCCATACCGGCCATTTGCGAAAGCGCGCTGCCTGCCATCGAACCGAGCACCGCCCCACCAGCCAGTGCCCAGCCACTTAACCCGGCAGTAGTACCGAGCACACCGCCAGACA
>NZ_JBDQQT010000040.1:0-1431 GCF_039888625.1 Pseudomonas sp. CAU 1711 | reverse complement strand
GCTCGGCATGGCGCCAAGTAACTTACTTACATCTTCGGGGATAAGGTCATCACCAAAAATACGCAGTGATGCGGCGGATCTGTCGAGGAGTCCCATTTTTTCCCTAACGTTTGGTTAAGGGGCCGGCTTTAGCCGGTCCCGAGAGAGCGAAGCGAACGGCTTGAACCGCTTGTTAGGCTCCTATTACGCTGATGCTGATTTCTTTTTGCTTATTGATTTTTCTTTCAAGGGCTTCTTTTTCTTTTTGCGCGTTTTCAATTTCTTTCCGGTTATGCCAAATCATAAACAGCTTGAGTATGTTGTCTTCATTATGTTCTTCGGCGATTCTAACTAGAATTGGCACGAGCTTTTTAACAATGCCGCAGTAAGTGTTTCCGAGGCTCTTGTATGCAATTCTTTCATCTGCTACGCCCGAGATAAAAAAATTCGAGAAGCTGCTTAGTGCATTTATTAGATTCATAATGTCTTCGCCTAGCTCCTCGGGGAAGAGTGCTTGGTCATCGTTCCCTTTATAATAAGAGACCTCAATTCTGTCGTCGGATACTGTTACTTTTGATTTGGTGAAAAATTTCGCGTCGTATTTTTCTACTTTCTCATTGAATGAATTGCAGAAAGGTATTACGTTCTGTGCGTAGTTTCTACACTCTTTGGCGGTAAGAATCAGGGATTCTCTCTTGGCATTGGTTCTAGATATCTCTTTAGAAACTTTTATCTGTTCTAGTGCGCGGTAGGCTATAAATACCAAGGCTGGTCCACTTAGCAGGTAAAAAATCTCTAATACTTCTTTCAGAGTTGGCATAGAGTTCCCTCTTAATGGTGCCTAACGATTAAGCTAACGGGCGGCCAAAAGCGCAGCTTTTGGACGTCCAGCGAACGAAGTGAGCGGCAGTTGAGCGCATTGTTATATGCCAGCATCTCAAGGTTATTGATCTGGGATTGTTAAGAATAAGAGGTTCTCATGAGTTTAGGTTGACAGAGATTTATTAATCTAGACAGTTCCGTGAGGATTCCTCGATTTTTTTGTCCAGCTCCAGTAACTTCTTTTCTTTGCTATCAATTTGATTTTTCTTGCACTCTTGCACTGAAATTGACATTGTTCCCATTTTTTTAATGTAGGCACATGAGTCTGCGGCGGATTGAAAAAAATCCTCAACCATTAGCTTCTCATTTCTAAGGTTATTGGTGTATGTGTCGTGGCACTCCTTTTGCTGGCTCGTGCCACTAACTTCCTGGCTCTCTTCAGGAGCTTCTTCTGATATTTTTTCTACACCGGTGGCCTCACTGGTTGCAGAGGGGGGGAAGCTGCTGAAGGAAATTCTGAAGAAGACTTCCCGAATCTGGTGAAATACGCCGATCCCGTTGCCCGAGTTTCCCGATGAAGCAGATGACCTTCGCCGATGCCGAGTACGCCGGCAAGCGCAAGCAGACCCG
>NZ_JBDQQT010000004.1:0-312791 GCF_039888625.1 Pseudomonas sp. CAU 1711 | reverse complement strand
TTGCGGCGGCCAGAAACACCGAAATGAGCGAGCCATCTGGTCGATTTTGACCCACTGGCCGCTTTCAAAATTGGCGAAGGCCGAAGTCAGCCAGAAAAACCGCTCTACTTCAGACCTTCCTTAAGAAAACGCCGCGACCTTTACAGAGTCGCGGCGTTTTTCTGGCTTGTGTCTGCCTGAGAGCACGCGGTGCAATGCCGTAGCCTGGATGTTCTCCAGGTAAAAGCTGTCCTAAGTGCCCCTCTCCCATCGGGAGAGGGGCTGGGGGGAGAGCGTTTCGGCGAATCCCTCACCCCGGCCCTCTCCCAGGGGGAGAGGGAGAACAACAGCTGCAGACCTGAACCAAGAAAAGTCAGGCCGTGGCCGTGTGCCGCTAAGTGAACAGCATTAGCCGCAGGTGCGGGGCGTGCGAACGAGCCGTTCGGGCCTATTCCTTGACCTTCATATCCAGCGACAGGTCGCGGGCGGCCTTGGTGGCGAGAATGCCCATCAGCTGGCCGATCTCGTCCTGGCGGCTGGCGCTGGCGCCGTTGCCACTGGCGCCCATCATCACGCCCGGTACCGGCGCCTGGGCCGCGGCCTCGGCCCACACCTTGTTGATGGCGATCAGCGCCTCGAGCTTGGGCTGCAGGGCGCCGTCCGCCTCGATCACCGCCTTGCGCGCGTAGGCTTCGGCGTCGGCGGTGATCTTGGTGGCGTCGGCGGTGATGGCGGCCTTGTCGCGCAGCAGCTCGGCGGTCTGCTTCTCGATCTCGGCGCGCTGCTTCTCGCGCTCGGCGTTGATCACCGCCAGCTGCTTCTCGGTCTCGGCCTGGGTGGTGCGCTCGATCTGGTCGCGCAGGGTCTCCTGGCGGCGGGCTTCCACTTCCTTCTCGCCGCGGGCGGTGACCAGGAGCTTCTCTTCCTCTTCCTTCAGCCGGTTCTGCCGGGCCACGGCCAGCTCGGCCAGGGCCTGCTGGACCTTGACCATGCGCTGCTTGTATTGCGGGTTGGGGTCGACGTTGGTGATGCGCGCCTCGACCACTTCCACGCCGTACTTGCGGAACTGCTGCTGCTTGCGTACCGGGATGCCCTTGCTGTCCATGACCTTCTCGGTGACGAACTGGCTGGCGCTGTTGTCGCCGAAGCTGCCTTGCTCGCTGCCGGCCTGGAGGATGGCGGTCTGGCTCGGCAGGTGGCCGCGAGGGGCGCGCACTTCCTTGCGCTTGATCAGGTACAGGCCGTCATTGAGCTGGTTCTCAAATTCGGCGGCGAATTCGCTGCGCGCGCCGGCATAGAAGTCGTCGGCGCTCATCAGCGAGGCGGTGGCCTGCAGGGTCTCCTTGATGGCCGGCACCAGCGCGGTCTTGATGAAGTTTTCCGGGTTGCGGTACTCCTGGGCGATCTTCAGGAACTGCTCGCCGGAGGGCAGGCGGAAGCGCGCCGAGGACTCGACCTTGGCGTCGACGTTACCGAGGAAGACGATGGGGAAGGCCTCGATGGTGGCGCTCAGGTTGTTGTCGTCGCTGCCGTCGGAGTCCAGCCCCTTGTCCAGCACGGACTGCACGCTGAGGGCCTTCTTCCAGGGGGTGGCGCGACCGAACCACTTGGTGGCGTAGCCGACGTCGTCGACGACCTTCTCCTCGCCGAAGATGGTCCGCACGTGGGTGGCATAGCCGGCCTCGTTGTAGAAGAAGACGCCGTTGAAGCTGGCGAAGCCGACGGCAGCGACGAGGGCGGGCACGCCGACATACTTGAGCAGGCTTCTGGAGGCGGTTGCGGCGGGGATGTCCATGATCTGTCCTTGACTGCTGGAGGGAGTCGGCATGCTGCGCAGCCCTAATGGCAGCGTCAAGTGGCAGAGTGCCAGGCTGTGGCGCAGCTCGCGCCAACGGGCTCAGGCGAGCGGGAAGGGGGCCTGGTGGAAGCCGCCCTCGTCCACCTGCAGGGCCCAGCCCTGCCTGTCCCAGTCGCCGAGGACGATGCGCCGCGCGGGCTGCCCGTCCACCTGCAGTTGGTGCATGGCGGGGCGATGGGTGTGGCCGTGGATCAGGGTACGCACCTTGTGCGCGGCCATGACCCGCGGCACTTCGTCCGGGGTCACGTCGACGATTTCGCTGGCCTTCATCCGCGTCTGTGCGCGGCTCTCGCTGCGCAGCTTGCGCGCCAGCTTGTGGCGGGTGGCCAGCGGCAGGTTGCGCAGAATGAACAGGGAGAGCGGGTTGCGCAGCCAGCGGCGCAGCTTCATGTAGGCGGCGTCCAGGGTGCACAGGCTGTCGCCATGCATCAGCAGCACCGGCTCGTCATTGAGGCGGACCACGCAGGAGTCTTTCAGCAGGGTGCAGCCGGCGGCGCGGCAGAAGGCGCGGCCGATGAGGAAATCGCGGTTGCCGTGCATCAGCAAGATGCGCGTGCCAGCATCGCTCAGCTCGCGCAGGGCGCGGGCGATGTCCTGCTGGAAGGGCGACATGCCGTCGTCGCCGATCCATACCTCGAAGAAGTCGCCGAGTATGTACAGCGCCTCGGCCTCGTGCGCGCGGGTCTTGAGGAAATGCACAAACGCCCGGGTGATGTCCGGGCGTTGCTCTTCCAGGTGCAGATCGGAGATCAGCAGGATCATGTCATTCAGCAGACCGATAAAAACGTAGCGAGCGACGGCTAGGCTAGGCGCGGATAGCCGAGGAACGCACTGGGCTCGCACCCGAGTTTACAAAGGGTAAATGAGCATTCCGAAGCTGGCCGCAACGACGCATAGCCTAGCGCAGTAGTTTTTGGCGGTCTGTCAGACGATTTCGGCTTTCTCGATGACCACGTCATCCACCGGCACGTCCTGGTGGCCGGACTTCATGGTGGTGGCCACGCCCTTGATCTTGTCGACCACGTCCATGCCCTCGGTCACCTGGCCGAACACGGCGTAGCCCCAGCCCTGCATGGTCGGTGCGCTGTGGTCGAGGAAGCTGTTGTCGGCGACGTTGATGAAGAACTGCGCGGAGGCCGAGTGCGGCTCCATGGTGCGGGCCATGGCGATGGTGCCGACCTTGTTGGACAGGCCGTTGTTGGCCTCGTTCTTGATCGGCGCGCGGGTGGGCTTCTGCTTCATGCCCGGCTCGAAACCGCCGCCCTGGATCATGAAGTTGCCGATCACGCGGTGGAACACGGTGCCGTCGTAGTGGCCTTCGCGCACGTACTGTTCGAAGTTGGCGGCGGTTTCCGGGGCCTTGTCGGCGAACAGTTCCAGGGTGATGACGCCGTGGTTGGTGTGCAGCTTGATCATGGCGGATGCGCTCTCGAATTCGGGCAAGGCGGGCAGGGCGGCGGCGCGTTCGCGCCAGAGAGCCACTCCCGGTCGCATTGCGGCTGTCAGGGATATAGCGGGTTGAGTATCATACGGGCTTTGTCTCGACCGGCCTACCTCCCGCGCGGAGGCCGCACCGCATCTAAGGACACCATGAGCAAGCCCACCGTCGAAAAAGCCGCCAACTTCCTGCGTCCCATCGTCCAGGCCGACCTGGACAGCGGCAAGCACACCAAAGTCATCACCCGCTTCCCGCCGGAGCCCAACGGCTACCTGCACATCGGCCATGCCAAGAGCATCTGCCTGAACTTCGGTCTGGCCGAGGAATTCGGCGGCGAGTGCAACCTGCGTTTCGACGACACCAACCCGGCCAAGGAAGACCAGGAATACATCGACGCGATCAAGAGCGACGTCGAGTGGCTGGGCTTCAAATGGGCCGGCGAGGAGCGCTACGCCTCCGACTATTTCGACCAGCTGCACGCCTGGGCCATCGAGCTGATCAAGGCCGGCAAGGCCTTCGTCTGCGACCTGAACGCCGAGGAAATGCGCGCTTATCGCGGCAGCCTGACCGAGCCGGGCAGGAACAGCCCGTTCCGCGACCGCTCCGTGGAAGAGAATCTCGACCTGTTCGCCCGCATGAAGGCCGGCGAATTCGCGGACGGCGCCCGCTCGCTGCGCGCGAAGATCGATATGGCCTCGCCGAACATCAATCTGCGCGACCCGATCCTCTACCGCATCCGCCACGCCCATCACCACCAGACCGGCGACAAGTGGTGCATCTACCCGAGCTACGACTTCACCCACGGCCAGTCCGACGCCATCGAGGGCATCACCCACTCCATCTGCACCCTGGAGTTCGAGGACCATCGCCCGCTCTACGAGTGGTTCCTGGCCAACCTGCCGGTGCCGGCGACCCCGCGCCAGTACGAGTTCGCCCGCCTCAACCTGAACTACACCATCACCAGCAAGCGCAAGCTCAAGCAGCTGGTCGATGAGCGGCACGTCGCCGGCTGGGACGACCCGCGCATGTCGACCCTGTCCGGCTACCGTCGCCGTGGCTATACCCCGGCCTCGATTCGCACCTTCTGCGACATGATCGGCGTCAACCGCGCCGGCGGCGTGGTCGACATCGGCATGCTGGAATTTGCCATTCGCGAGGACCTGGACGCCAACGCCGCCCGTGCCATGTGCGTGCTCAAACCGCTCAAGGTGGTGATCACCAACTACCCGCAAGGGAAGGTCGAGAACCTCGAACTGCCGCGCCACCCGAAGCAGGACATGGGCGTGCGCGTGCTGCCGTTCAGCCGCGAGATCTACATCGACGCCGGCGACTTCGAAGAGACGCCGCCGGACGGCTACAAGCGCCTGATTCCGGGTGGCGAAGTGCGCCTGCGCGGCAGCTATGTGATCCGCGCGGATGAAGCGGTGAAGGACGCGCAAGGCAATATCGTCGAACTGCGCTGCAGCTATGACGAGAACACCCTGGGCAAGAACCCGGAAGGGCGCAAGGTCAAGGGCGTGATCCACTGGGTGCCGGCCGCCGAGAGCGTGGAATGCGAGGTGCGCCTGTACGATCGCCTGTTCCGCTCGCCGAACCCGGAGAAGAGCGAGGAGGGCGGCAGCTTCCTCGACAATATCAACCCGGATTCGCTGGTCGTTCTGCAGGGCTGCCGCGCCGAGCCGTCGCTGGCCATGACCACGCCGGAGGAGCGCTTCCAGTTCGAGCGCGAGGGTTACTTCGTCGCCGACCTGAAGGACACCAAGCCGGGCAAGCCGGTGTTCAATCGTACCGTCACCCTGCGCGACTCCTGGGGAGCCTGATCCATGGCGTTGTCCATCTACAACACGCTCAGCAAGGTCAAGGAAGCCTTCCAGCCGCTGGAAGGCAACAGCGTGCGCATGTATGTGTGCGGCATGACCGTGTACGACTTCTGCCATATCGGCCACGCCCGCGTGATGGTCGCCTTCGACGTGGTCACTCGTTGGCTGCGTCAGCGCGGCTATGACGTGACCTACGTGCGCAATATCACCGACATCGACGACAAGATCATCAAACGCGCCCAGGAGAACGGTGAACCGTTCGAGGCCCTGGTCGAGCGCATGATCGCCGCGATGCACGAGGACGAAGGTCGCCTCAACGTGCTGCGCCCGGACCTCGAGCCGCGCGCCACCGGCCATATCGCCGGCATGCACCAGATGATCCAGACCCTGATCGACAAGGGCTACGCCTACGCGCCGGGCAATGGCGACGTGTACTACCGCGTCACCAAGTTTGAAGGCTACGGCAAGCTCTCAAGGCGCAAGATCGACGAGCTGAAGATCGGCGCGCGCATCGAGGTCGACGAGATCAAGGAAGACCCGCTGGACTTCGTGTTGTGGAAGGGGGCCAAACCGGGCGAGCCGAGCTGGGATTCGCCCTGGGGCAAGGGCCGGCCGGGCTGGCACATCGAATGCTCGGTGATGTCCACCTGCTGCCTGGGCGAGACCTTCGACATCCACGGCGGCGGCCCGGACCTGGTGTTCCCCCACCACGAGAACGAGATCGCGCAGAGCGAGGCGGCCACCGGCAAGCTCTACGCCAAGGCCTGGATGCACGCCGGCGCGGTGCGCGTGGACGGCGAGAAAATGTCCAAGAGCCTGGGCAACTTCTTCACCATCCGCGAGGTGCTGGAGAAGTACCACCCCGAGGTGGTGCGCTACCTGCTGGTATCCAGCCACTACCGCAGCCCGATCAACTACTCGGAAGACAGCCTCAAGGAAGCCAAGGGCGCCCTGGAGCGCTTCTACAACGGCCTGAAAGGCTTGCCGGAGGTGGCGCCAAGCGGTGGCGAGGCCTTCGCCCTGCGCTTCGGCGCGGCGATGGACGACGACTTCAACTCGCCGGAAGCCTGCGCCGTGCTGTTCGAGATGATCCGCGAGGTCAACCGCCTGCGCGAGACCAACGTGCAGGCCGCCGCCGGCCTGGCCGCCCAGCTCAAGCAACTGGCCGGCGTGCTCGGCGTGCTGCAGCTGGAGCCGGACGCCTTCCTGCAAGCGGGTGCCGCCGGCAAGGTCGACGCCGCCGAGGTCGAAGCCCTGATCGCCGCGCGCCTGCAGGCCCGCGCCGACAAGAACTGGGCAGAAAGCGACCGCATCCGCGACCGGCTCACCGCCATGGGCGTGGTGCTGGAAGACGGCAAGGGCGGAACGACCTGGCGGTTGGCCGAGTAGCCTGCTTGGCCCAATAAAGAACCGCTCGTAATGAGCGGTTTTTTTTATTGGGTCGGCAGCGGTTGATTTCAGTTCGTGGCGTTTCCGGGCGTTCTTGAGCTGGCCGATCTCAGGGTATGGGGCGACCAGAAGGTCATGCTGGAGGGTCACTTCCAGTCTCTAACGCCATATTTGCGCAGTATCTCCCCCAGCCTCCCCGAGTGGCGCAAGTCGGCCATCCCCTTGTCGAATGCCTCAATCAGCACGTCACCCTTCGTGCCCTTTGGGCCGAAGGCCATATAGATGGGCTGTGGTGTGTCGCAGCCTGCCGAGATCACCTGTTGGGCAAGCCCGGTTCTGAGCAGTTGGTAGTCCATCACCACGCCGGCTTCGATCATGCCGTCCAGGCTGCCATCGACTAGTTTGCGCAGGTTGCGCATGCTTGGCTGATCGCCGGAGGTGATGAAGAGCTTGGGGGCGTTATCGGGGCGCTCGATCCATTCTTTAAAGCCATCCTCATAGACGTAGCCCAAGGCAATGCCCAGGCGTTTGATCGAGTTCAGGTCGTCGGCATTGCCCCTGTATCTGGCGGGGTTGCCGGAAGCGACATACAGGCAGTCGTAGATCAAGCCAATGGGCTCTTGGCCGACCTGCAGACCTTCTCTCTCGGTGATATCGCTGCCTGCGCCAATGGCGGCAGCGCTTGTGCCTTTCTTGACGTTGTGTACTGCGCGCTTCCACGGGAGGACGCGATAGTCGATTTCGTCCTGCGCAAAAACTGCGTTGAGAATCTCGATTGCGTACCCGGGGGCGGCATCCTCCGGTCGGCAGTTGATGGGACACCACTCATCGGCCACCACCTCGAGGCTCGCCGCGTTCACGCCGATATCTACCAGCAATAGCAATGTCGGCAGATATCTGACGCTAGGGCTCATCGACAGGCTCCTTTGCTATCGGCTGGCAGTGAATGGCCTGCAAAGCGAGGGCGGTGTTTTTAGCCTAGCTCAGCTTCTGGCTAGAAAACCCGGCAGGGAGCGGCGAGCGAGTGGGGGCGCTTGTTTCTCTCGGTGGGGCGGGAGGCGACGGAGCCGCATTGAGCGGCTCCGTGCATCGTTCATTAACCGCGCGACAGCGGCGGCGTGCGCGGCGGCACCAGGCGCTTGGAGCCGGTGGACTCATAGGCGGCGGCCAGGCGCAGCAGGCTGTTGTCGTCGTAGGCGCGGCCGGCGAAGGTCAGACCCACCGGCATGCCAATGTCGGCCATCACGCCCATCGGCACGGTGACGGTGGGTACGCCCAGGTGGCGGATGGCCAGGTTGCCGTTGGCCACCCAGACGCCGTTGCTCCAGGCGATATCGGCGGAGGCCGGATTAATATCGGCATCCGCCGGGCCCACGTCGGCCACGGTGGGGAACAGCACGGCGTCGAGCTTGAGCCCGTCCATCCAGTCCTCCAGGTCGATCTTGCGGGTCTTCTCCAGGCCGCGCAGGCCGTCGGGCAGGGTCGCGATCTGGTCCCAGGGCTTGATGCCGCGCTTGGCCATGTTGACGTATTCGTCCATGCCGGCGGCCAGGTCGCCCTCGCGGTTGGGCAGGGTGCCCGGGTCGTGCGGGAAGATCTGCGGGCCGTCGACGTCGGCCAGGCGGTTGAGCTTGGGGTCGCCGTTGGCGCGCAGGAAGTCGTCGAAGGCCCAGCCGGACAGCTCCCACAGTTCGTCATGGAGGAACTCCGGGGTGACGATGCCGCGGTTGAACACGGTGGGCGCGCCGGGGCGGTCGCCCTCGCAGTTGGACACCAGCGGGAAGTCGACCTCGATCACTTCGGCGCCGGCCGCTTCCAGTGCCCGGCGGGCGGCCTCCCAGAGGGCGATCACCGAGGCTCGGGTATGGATGCGCTGGCCGGTCGGGCCGCCGATGCCGGGGTTGTCGCTGGTGCCGGCCAGCTCGTCCTTGTTGATGAACATGCGCGGCACGCCCAAGCGCTTGCCCCTGAGGGACTCGGCGCCGGCGGCCAGTTGCAGGTAGGAGGCCGGGCGCACATCCGAGGCCTTGGGGATCGGCACCCAGGGCTGCAGGCGCCACAGGTCGCCACGCTTGTCGGCGTCGTCGGCCACCACCACGTCGAGCACTTCCAGCAGGTCGGCCATGGTGCGGGCGTAGGGCACCACCACGTCCATGGTCGGGGTCAGCGGCCAGTTGCCGCGCACCGAGATCACCCCGCGCGAGGGGGTGTAGGCGCACAGGCCGTTGTTCGAGGCCGGGCCGCGGCCGCTGGACCAGGTCTCCTCGGCCAGGCCGAAGGCGGCAAAGCTGGCGGCGGTGGCGGTGCCGGCGCCGTTGGACGAGCCGGAGGCGAAGGGCGCGGTCAGGTAGGCGGCGTTGTACGGGCTCTCGGCGCGGCCGTAGACGCCACGCTGCATGCCGCCGTTGGCCATGGGCGGCATATTGGTCTTGCCCAGGCAGATGGCGCCGGCGGCGCGCAGGCGCTCGATGGTGAAGGCGTCGCGCTGGGCGACCAGGTCCTTGAACGCCGGGCTGCCGGAGGCGGCGGTGAGGCCCTTGACCAGGTAGCTGTCCTTGGCGGTGTAGGGGATGCCGTCCAGCGGGCCGAGCGTCTCGCCGCGCGCGCGGCGGGCATCGGAGGCCTCGGCTTCCTTGAACGCCTCGGGATTGCGCACGACCAGGGCGTTGAGGCGGGTCTCGCTGTCGGGGCCGTCGTAGGCGTCGACACGGGCGAAGTAGGCCTGGACCAGTTCGACGGCGGTGGTGCGGCCGGACTCGAGCGCGGCGCGCAGTTCGGCGATGGACACTTCGGTGACTTCGATCATGTTGCCAACTCCAGCTACAGGTGGGGCGTGTTTACATTCCAGGCGAATGCCTGATCGTAAATTCGATATTTATCGACAAAAATCATTGTAACGGATATCGGAACAAAGTTTCGACAGGTCGTCGGCAGATTTCTATCAAGGTTAGGTCGCCGGATGCGAGTCAGTATGTGCCGGCCATCGGCGGTAGCCGCCGCGGCACCGAACTCTTCTTGACGATGGCGGTGTTGGTCTCCGCGTGGGCGTTGAGGCGGTCGAGCAGTTCGTCCAGCTGCTCCATGCTGCGCACCTGCAGGCGGGCGACGAAGCAGTCCTCGCCGGTGATCTTGTCGCACTCGGTGAACTCGGGAATGGACTGGATCAGGCGCTCCACCTCGTGCAACCGGCCGGGCAGCGGGCGTACCCGGACGATGGCCTGCAGCTGGTAGCCGAAGTGGCGTGGGTCCACATCCACCCGGTAGCCGCGGATCACTCCGCGCTCCTCCAGGCGGCGCAGGCGCTCGCCCACGCTGGGCGAGGACAGCCCGCTGATCTGCGCCAGGGCCTTGAGCGAACGGCGCGAGTCTTCCATCAGCGCCTTGAGCAGAAGTTGGTCGATTTCGTCGATCATATAGGTCTCGTTAGGTAAAGGTTGTCTCTTGCCTTCGTAATAAAGGCAACGCTCTGGTTTCACCTTAGATTAGTCCTGGAGCGGGGCGGGTGTGCGGCCGAATAATGAACGCACCCAAACCGGAGGACCTGACCATGGACAAAACCCTCAAGCGCGGCTCGCTGGAGATGATCGCGGCGATGCTGATATCCGGCACCATCGGCTGGTTCGTCCTGGTCTCCGGCCAGGCGGTGGTCGACGTGGTGTTCTGGCGCTGCCTGATCGGCGGTGCCCTGTTGCTGCTGGTGTGCTCCGCGCTCGGCCTGTTGCGCGGCGAGTGGCTGGGGCGCCGCATGCTGGCCCTGATGGTGCTCAGCGGGGTGGCCATAGTCGGCAACTGGCTGCTGCTGTTCGCCTCCTACTCCAAGGCTTCCATCGCCATCAGCACGGCGGTGTATAACGTCCAGCCCTTCATGCTGGTGGGGCTGGCCGCGCTGTTCCTGGGTGAGCGCATCACCTGGGCCAAGCTGGCCTGGCTGGGGCTGGCCTTTCTTGGCATGCTGGCCATCGTCAGCGCCCATGGCGAGGCCGGCACGGCGGGGGACAACTATCTGCTGGGCATCGCCCTGGCCCTGGGCGCGGCGCTGCTCTATGCGCTGGCGGCGCTGATCGTCAAGCGCCTCACCGGTACGCCGCCGCACCTGATTGCGCTGGTCCAGCTGCTCACCGGCGTGCTGATGCTGGCGCCGCTGGCCAGCCTGCAATTGCCCGAGCAGACGCAGGCCTGGGCCAGCCTGGCGGCGCTGGGCATCGTCCACACCGGGGTGATGTACATGCTGCTGTACAGCGCCATCCAGAAGCTGCCGACGGCGCTCAGCGGGGCGCTGTCCTTCGTCTATCCGATCGCGGCGATATTCGTCGACTGGCTGGCCTTCGGTCACCGCCTGAGCCCGTTGCAGTGGCTGGGCGTGGCGGCCATCCTGCTGGCGGCGGCCGGCATGCAGCAGGGCTGGAGCCTGCGCCGGCGGCGCGTGGCGGCGGTCTGAGGTTCAGAGCAGGCCGCGCAGCCGCGCCGAGCGTGGCCAGGCCAGCCTGATGCATATCCACAGGCAGAGGATGCCCACGATGGCCGACAGGACGGCGAAGCCGGCCTGCATCATGATCAGCTGATTGAACAGCTCCGGATCGTCTTCGCGCAGGATTCGCGTGGAAGAGGCGCCGCGTGCGCCCTGCGAGACCATGACGCCCTGTTGGAAGTCCATCAGCGTGGAGGCGGCCACGCCAATGCCGAGCAGCAGGAAGAAACTGCCGAGGATAAGCAGCGCCATCATGCCGTGATGCTCGTGGCGGGTGTTCTATGAGGGAAACTCGCAGGGCCGGGGCGTCGCATCTCGCAGGGTATCCTTGCCGCAGTGGTGGGGCGCGATTCAATCGTCGCGGGTCAGTACTTCCAGCAGTTCGATCTCGAAGATCAGGTTGGCATGCGGCGGGATGGCGCCGACCTGGCGCTCGCCATAGCCCAGGTGCGCCGGCACCCAGAGCTTGCGCTTGCCGCCGACGCGCATGCCCATCAGGCCGCGGTCCCAGCCCTGGATCACCCGGCGGGTACCGATCACGCACTGGAAGGGCTTGCCACGCGCGTAGGAGGAGTCGAACTCGCTGCCATCCTCCAGCCAGCCGCGGTACTGGGTGGTGATCAGCGCACCCTTGACGGCCTCCTTGCCGGTGCCGATGTGCAGGTCTTCGATCTTCAGTTCGTCGTTCATTGCGGGACTCGTCGAGAGGGATCGGGCGGCAGTCTAGGGGCTGAGCGGAGGTTTTTCGAGCCTGCCGTCCAGGGCGCCGTGCTGCCCGCCGCGACCTCCGCGCAGGCAGCGACAACGGAAGCATTCTCGCGGATGCGCCTGGCGCGAGGAGACGCCATTCGGAGAGCGGGCGCTGTTTTGCTTGTCGCCGGCACCGCCAATTCGCTAGCGTTCCGCTTATGACCGGACATCCACAGCAAGGAAGTGAAGTCGCCATGACGCAGGCACAGGAATCACACGGGCTGCAGGGCCCGGGCGAGCGGCTGGAGCGGCGCCTGCAGGCACGGCGGCTGGTGCAGATTGTCAACGTGCAGTGCGTGGTGCTGCTGTGCATCGGCCTGGAGCGAGTGGTGGCCGAGCGCTGGCTGGACACCGGCCTGGTGGCGTTGGCGCTGCTGGTCGTGCTGGCGGGGCGGGTGATGATCGGGCGCGATTGGCTGAACACGGCCGTGACGCTGATCCTGTTCAGTTTCACGGCGCTGGTCTCGGTGTCGCTGTGGTTCAGCCAGGGCCTCTACAGCGGCGCGCTGCTGTGTTTCCCGGGCATCCTGATCGTGGCCGGCATGGTGGCGCCGCTGCGCCTGTTCGTTGCCCTGCTGCTGTGCATCCTGGCGGTGGTGGCGTTCCTCACATACGCCGCGCTCAGCGGCTTGCAGAGTTTCACGCCGTCGCCCCTGGGGCTCGGCCGCATGCTCAACGTCAGCGCCATTCTGGTGATGTGCGCGGTGGCGGTGTGGCTGCTGGCCAACGACCTGCGCCGCACATTGCTGCGCTTGCAGGAGGAGATCCTGAGGGTGAAGGACTCGGAGGCCAACTTCACCCACCTGGCCCAGCACGACGCCCTGACCAACCTGCCCAATCGCCTGCTGGTGCGCGACCGCATGGAGCAGGCCATCGGCCACGCGCGGCGCGACGGCAAGCAGGTGGCGCTGCTGTTCCTCGATCTGGACAACTTCAAGACCATCAACGACTCCCTCGGCCACGCCGTCGGCGACGAGCTGTTGCAAGGCGTGGCGCGGCGCCTGCGCGAGGTGGTGCGCGACATCGATACGGTGAGCCGGCAGGGCGGCGACGAGTTCCTCCTGGTGCTGGCCGATGTCGAGGACCTGGGCGCGGTCTCCGCGCTGGCCTCCCGTCTGCAGCAGCATCTGGCCGAGCCCTTCCGCCTCAAGGGCATGCAGATCGTCAGTTCCAGCTCCATCGGCATCTCGCTGTTTCCCGGCGACGGCGAGGACTTCGACACCCTGCTCAAGCACGCCGACACGGCGATGTACCAGGCCAAGTCGGCCGGGCGTAACACCTACTGCTTCTTCGACGCGCGGATGAACGCCGACATCCGCGAGCGCCTGGCCCTGGAGCAGGACCTGCGCCAGGCGCTGGTCCGTGGTGAGTTCATGCTGCACTACCAGCCCATAGTCGACCTGCACACTGGCCGACTGCTGGCCGCCGAGGCCCTGCTGCGCTGGCGCCATCCGCAGCGTGGCCTGGTCGGCCCGGACCTGTTCATCCGGGTCGCCGAGCAGTCGGGGCTGATTGCCGAGATCGGCGAGTGGGTGCTGGACGAGGCCTGTCGCCAGGCCATGCTCTGGCAGGCGGCCGGGCTGCCGCGCCTGGTGCTGTCGGTCAACCTGTCGGCGGTGCAGTTTCGCCGTGGCGATTTGCAGTCCCTGGTGGCCGCCGCGCTGGATCGCTACGGCCTGCCGCCTTCCTACCTGGAGCTGGAGCTGACCGAGTCGATCCTGCTGCAGGACTCGCCGGCCTTCATCGAGCAGCTGCGCCGCCTCAAGGCGCTGGGCGTGCGCCTGGCCATCGACGACTTCGGCACCGGCTATTCCAATCTGTCGTACCTGCAGCGCTTCCAGGTGGACAAGCTGAAGATCGACCAGTCCTTCGTGCGCAGGCTCAACGACAATCCGCAGGACCAGGCCATAGTCACCGCCATCGTGCAGATGGCCCACAGCCTGGGGCTGCAGACGGTGGCCGAGGGCATCGAGGACGAGGCGATCCATCGGCGCCTCGCCGAGCTGGGCTGTGAGCTGGGCCAGGGCTTTCTGTTCGCCCGGCCGCTGACGGCGGCCGACTTCAGCCTGTTCGCCCGTGGCCGGACAGTGCCGGTCTAACCAGCCTGCAGGCCGCGCTGCAGGGCTAGGTCCCAGGGCGGCACGGGGCCGAAGCGACGCTTGAGGAAGTCCAGCAGCAGGCGGGTGCGCGAGTTGGCATCGCTGGCCAGGCGCAGGGCATAGATGCCGCTGGGCTCGGCCGGCGGCAGGCCGCCTTCGCACAGCAGCGGCAGCAGTTCGCCGCGCAGCAGGTACTCGCTGGTCAGCCAGGTCGGCAGGTGGGCGATGCCGAGGCCGGCGAGGGCGCTGCACAGCAGGGTCTCGGCATTGTTGGCGGTCAGCCGCAGGCGGCCGGGGCGCAGCAGCTGCGGACGGCCGTCCACCTCGAAGCGCCAGGCGTGCGGCGGCGCCAGGGCGTCCCAGTCCAGGCCGTCGTGTTGCGGCAGCTCGCGGGCGTCGCGCAACAGGCCACGGCGCTGCACGTACTCGGGGCTGGCGCAGAGCACCCGGACCATGGGCGCCAGCGGCGTGGCGACCAGGCGGGTGTCGGCCAGCGGGCCGATGCGCAGCACCAGATCGACCTCGCCCAGGTGCTCGCCGCGCAGGTCGACGAAGCTGTCGATCAGCCGCAGCTGCACGTCCAGCCCGGGGTAGAGGCCGAGAAAGTCGGCGATGGCCGGGGCCAGGTGGCGACGGCCGAAGGGCGAGGGCGCGTCGATGCGGATCAGCCCCTCCGGCGCGCTGCTCAGCGACACCGCCTCGGCACGCGCCTGGTGCAGTTCGGCGAGGATACGCCGGGCGCGCTCGGCGAAGGCCAGACCGGCCGCGGTAGGCTTGATCGCGTGAGTGCTGCGCTCGCAGAGCGTGCAGCCCAGGGCGCGCTCCAGGGCGTCCATGCGCCGCGCCACCGCCGAGGGGCTGAGCTGCAGGCGGCGGGCGGCGGCGGAGAAGCTGGCGGCTTCGAGCACCTCCAGATAGAGGGCGAGCTGTTCGGTGAGCTGGTCGGGATTCATGGCATGCCTTTGCGTAACTTGCAAAGCCATTGTGCACGGCTATGCGTTTCATGGCCATGCTTCGCCCGCTAGCATGCCTGCCAGTGTGTTGGAGGTGTCATGAGCCCTGTCGATCTGTTGCTGGACCTGCTGCTCGGCCTGCTGCTGGGAACGGTCGGCGGTCTGTTCGGCATTGGCGGCGGCCTGGTGGCGATTCCCGCCCTCGGCGTGCTGTTCGGCCTGGACCAGCAACTGGCCCAGGGCACGGCGCTGGTGATGGTGGTGCCCAATGTGCTACTGGCGCTGTGGCGCTATCACCAGCGCAACCGCATCGTGTTCCGGCATGCCGCGCTGCTCAGCGCCGCCGGCTTCGCCTGTGCCTGGCTGGCCTCGTTGTATGCGGTGGAGCTGCAGGCCGAGCGCATGCGCCAGGCCTTCGTCATTTTTCTCGTCGCCCTGGCGGTCTACAACCTGAGCCGGCTGTTCGTTCGCGGCCCGACGCCGAGCGCCGAGCTGCGCCGCCCTTGGCCCTGGCTGGGCGTGCTGGGCGGCGCGGCCGGGGCCCTGGGCGGTCTGTTCGGGGTGGGCGGCGCGGTGCTGGCGGTGCCGGTGCTGACCACCCTGTTCGGCACCAGCCAGCTGGTGGCCCAGGGCCTGTCGCTGGCCCTGGCGCTGCCGAGCACGGCGGTGACGCTGCTGACCTACGCCGGGCACGGTCATGTCGACTGGAGCATGGGCCTGCCCCTGGCGGTCGGCGGCCTGCTCAGCATCGGCTGGGGGGTGAGGCTGGCCCACTCGCTGCCCGAGCGCCTGCTCAAGGGGCTGTTCTGCGGCTTTCTGCTGGTGTGCGCGGCGCTGCTGGCGCTGGAGTAGGGCGGGCAGGGTACACATGCTACCCGGGCAAACACCGCTGCTACAGGCGGAAACCCTCGACTATATGCTCGGCCAGGGTATCGGTGACCTGCGACTGGCGCTGCGGATGGCGCAGCAGGACGATACTGGTCAGCGGCAGATTGGGCAGGCCATCGGCCTCGCCGAGGATGCGCATGTCCGGGGTGATCAGGCTCTGCAGCTGGGCGGTGAGCGCCAGGCCGGCGCGTACCACGGCGAAGATCGCCGACAGGCTGGGGCTGGTATAGGCGATGCGGTAGGGCCGCTCCATGGCGTCCAGCGCGTTGCAGGCCCAGGCGCGGCAGAAGCAGCCGGCGTTGAACATGGCCAGCGGCATGGGGTTCTGCTCGTGCGGTGTGAAGCCCTGGGCCTCGGCCCAGACGAAGCGTTCCTGGCGCAGTAGCTGGCCGATCTCCTTGCCCGGCTCGCGGGTGACTATGGTCAGGTCGAGATCCTGGCGCTGCAGCAACTGGCCGGAGGTCTCGCAATGCACTTCCACCTGTACCAGCGGGTAGGCCTGGGCGAAGCGCGAGAGGATGTCCGGCAAAAAGCGCATCACATAGTCGTCCGGCGTGCCGATGCGCACGGCGCCGACCATGTGTGGCTCGCGCAGGGTGTTGAGCACCTCGCCATGCAGCTTGAGGATGCGCCGTGCGTAACCCAGCAGTACCTGGCCCTCGGGCGTCAGGCGCACCTGACGGCCGTCGCGCTCGAACAGGGTGCGCTGCACCACGTCGTCCTCCAGGCGCTTCATCTGCATGCTCACCGCCGACTGGGTGCGGTTGACCACCTCGGCGGCGCGGGTGAAGCCGCCGCTGTCGGCGATGGCGACGAAGCTGCGCAGCAGTTCGGTATCGATGCTGGGGTAGTGGGCCATTCATCAATCTCCAAGATGCCTTGCATAAGAAACATTCGTTGGATTGATCTTATGCGTGAAGGGAAACTGGCGCCAACCCCATAGGGAGGGCGAGACGATGAAAGGTCAGAAAGGTTTTGCGATAGTTCCTTCTATATCCTGGCGGCGGCCGCTGCCGAGCCTCGACCTGGGCATGCTGTGGCTGCGCCTGCGGCGCTGGCAGCAACTGGCGCGCGAGCGCCGTCAGCTGGCGATGCTCGACGATGCGGCGCTCAAGGACCTCGGCCTGAGTCGGACCGATGTGCTGCAGGAAAGCGAGCGGCCGTTCTGGGATGATCCGCTCAAGCGCTGAAGTGAATGCATTTGGAGTGGTGGTATGAGTCAGCCGCGCAAGGGCGCCGATCTGTTTCTGTTGCAACTGATGCTGTTGCTCTGCGCGATCTGGGGCAGCCAGCAGGTGGCGATCAAGCTGGCCGCCGAGGATATCGCTCCGCTGCTGCAGGTGGCGCTGCGCTCGGGGATCGCCGCTGTGCTGGTCAGCCTGTTGCTGCTCTGGCGGGGCGTTGCCGGCGGCTGGCTGGCGGCCACCTGGCGCGGCGGCCTGCTGGCCGGCGTGCTGTTCGCCCTGGAATTCTTCTTCATCGCCGAGGGCCTGCGCCATACCACGGCCTCGCACATGGCGGTGTTCCTCTACACGGCGCCGATCTTCTCGGCCCTCGGCCTGCACCTGCTGCTGCCCGGCGAGCGCCTGCAGCCGTTGCAGTGGCTGGGCATCGCCCTGTGCTTCGGCGGCGTGGTGCTGGCGTTTGGCGCGGGGCAGGGCTGGAGCGAGCTGGATGCCGGCATGCTGCTGGGCGACCTGCTCGGCCTGTGCGCCGGCCTGGCCTGGGGGCTGACCACCGTGGTGGTGCGTGGCTCGCGGCTGTCCGAGGCGCCGTCGGCGCTGACCCTGTGGTACCAGCTGGCGGTGTCCTTCGTCCTGCTGCTGGGCTATGCGCTGCTGTTCGTCGACCTGCCCGCGCCGCGCTGGACGGCGCTGGCCATCGGCAGCGTGCTGCTGCAGGGCGTGGTAGTGTCCTTCCTCAGTTACCTGGCCTGGTTCTGGCTGCTGCGGCGCTATCTGGCGTCGAACATGACGGTGTTTTCCTTTATGACCCCCATGTTCGGGGTGAGCTTCGGCGTGCTGCTGCTGGACGAGCCGCTGAGCCTGAATTTCCTGATCGGTGCGTCGCTGGTGCTGCTGGGCATAGCTCTGGTCAGCGGCGCGGACTGGCTGCGCCGGCGCGTGGCCCGGGCGCGGGGCGCCATGGACCCGGTCTAGTGGCCTGTTTGGCTAATTCAAATATCCAATTTCGGCGCCAGGCTTCGCCATACGTCGTTGCCGCTCCTCGCCGTAGCTCTGCTACGACTCGTCGCGGCGCCTAGTCTGGCAAACCCTGGCACTCGAACTTGAATGCACGAATTAACCGCACAGGCCACTAGCCTGTACCCTATCCCAACAAGGAGCGTGCAATGTCCCGTCATCAACTGGCCCAGCTCAATATCGTCACCCTGCGCGAACCGCTGGAGGCGCCCGGCATGGCCGACTTCGTCGCCAACCTGGAGCGCATCAACGCCCTGGCCGAGACCTCGCCCGGCTTCGTCTGGCGTCTGCAGGACGAGGCGGGCGATGCCACGGCGCTGCGCCCCTTCGGCGAGGATGTGCTGGTGAACATGTCGGTGTGGGCCGATGTGCAGTCGCTCAGCGACTACGTGTACAAGTCGGCGCATGCCGAGATGCTCAAGCGCCGCCGCGAATGGTTCGACAAGGCCGGGCAGGCGCACATGGTGCTCTGGTGGGTGCCGACCGGGCATCGGCCGAGCCCGGGCGAGGCGGCCGAGCGCCTGGCGCATCTGCGCGAGCACGGTCCGAGCGCGCATGCCTTTGTCTTTCGCCATGCCTTCGCCGCGCCGGAGGAGGCGCTCGTCCAGCCCTGCTAGGTCGACTGCCCATGCGTCTGTCGCTATCGCTCGCCGAGGCCCGGCGCCTGGCTCTGGTCGCCCAGGGCTTCGGCCGTGCGCCGCGCGGCGGAGTCGGCCTACGCCAGCTGCGCAGCCAGGTCGAACGGCTTGGCGTGCTGCAGATCGACTCGGTCAACGCGCTGGTACGTGCCCACTACCTGCCGGCCTTCTCCCGTCTCGGCCACTACGACCCGGCCCTGCTCGACCAGCTGGCCTGGGGCAAGCCCCGGCAGCGTGCCCTATTCGAGTACTGGGGGCACGAGGCCTCGCTGCTGCCGCTGGAGCTTTACCCGCTGCTGCGCTGGCGCATGCGCAGAGCCGCGCAGGGCCAGGGCATCTATCGGCAACTGACCGAGTTCGGTCGCGAGCGCCGCACCGTCATCGAGCGGGTGCTGCAGGCGGTGCGCGAGCAGGGCGCGCTGGGGGCCGGCAGCCTCGGCACTCGTGTCGGCAAGGCCGGCCCCTGGTGGGACTGGAGCGAGGAAAAGCATGCGCTGGAGTGGCTGTTCGCCGCCGGCGCGGTGACCGTGGCTGCAAGGCGTGGCTTCGAGCGGCTCTACGACCTGCCGGAGCGGGTGATTCCCGCGGCGCTGCTGGAGGCCGATGTAGCCGAGGAGGAGGCCCAGCGTCGGCTGCTGCTGCATTCGGCCGATGCCCTCGGCGTGGCCACGGAGGCGGACTTGCGCGACTACTATCGCCTGGATGCCGGTACCACCAAAGCGCGCATCGCCGAGCTGGTGGAGGCGGGCGAGCTGAGCCGGGTGGCGGTCGAGGGTTGGCGGCAGCCGGCCTACTGCCGGGGCGAGCCGCGCATCCCGCGGCGCAGCGAAGCCTGCGCGCTGCTGTCGCCCTTCGACTCGCTGATCTGGGAGCGCCAGCGTACCGAGCGGCTGTTCGGCTTCCGCTATCGCCTGGAGATCTACACGCCGCCGGCCAAACGGGTATATGGCTACTACGTGCTGCCGGTCCTCTACCGCGGGCTCCTGCTGGCGCGCCTGGACCTGCGCAGCGAGCGGGCCCGGGAGTGCCTGGCGGTACATGCCGTGCACCCGGAGCACGGCTTGCTGGACGCCGAGGCGCTGTCGGCCTTGGCCGGCGAGCTGCATGCCCTGGCTCGCTGGCTGGGACTGGCGCAGGTGCGGGTCGACTGCCGTCTGCCGGCGGCGCCTGCCCTGCGCCAGGCGTTGAACGCTTAGTTCGGCGCGTCGTGGCGGGGCAGTGCCAGGGAGATCAGCGCGGCGCTCAGCACGAAGGCGCTGGATACCCACAGGCAGGCCGCCAGCCCATAGGCCTGGAACACCCAGCCGGAGAGCAGGGTGCCGATCAGCCGGCCCAGTGCGTTGGACATATAGTAGAAGCCGACGTCCAGCGACACGCCGTCCTCCTTGGCGTAGCTGACGATCAGGTAGCTGTGCAGCGAGGAGTTGACCGCGAACAGCGCGCCGAACAGCAACAGGCCGCCGAGCAGCACCAGCTGCGGCGACCAGGCGGCGCTCAGCCCCAGGGCGATTAGCGCCGGCAGCCCGGCCAGCGCCAGCGCCCAGGCGAAGGCGGCGCGGCCGTCCGGCACCTGGCCGCCGTTGCGCCCGGTGATGCGCGGGGCGAAGGACTGCACCATGCCGTAGCCGATGATCCACAGCGCCAGGAAGCCGCCGACCCACCAGAAGTCCCAGCCGAACACGCTGCTCA
The DNA here is from genome assembly GCF_039888625.1 of Pseudomonas sp. CAU 1711. NCBI lineage: Bacteria > Pseudomonadati > Pseudomonadota > Gammaproteobacteria > Pseudomonadales > Pseudomonadaceae > Pseudomonas > Pseudomonas sp. CAU 1711. Next base: position 292,621 of record NZ_JBDQQT010000004.1, on the reverse strand, counting down.
GGTACACCGGCAAGGCCACCACGAACCACACGTCGCGGGCGCCGAACAGGAACAGGCGGGCGGCGGAGAGGATATTGATCGCCCGGCTCTTGGACAGCAGGTCGCGGAACTTGGGCTTGGCGCGGGCGCGCCCCAGGTCCTTCTTCAACAGCATCAGGCTGCCGACCCAGATCAGCGCCAGCACGCCGGCCATGGCCAGCACGGCGCCGGCGAAGCCGAGCAGGGCCAGCAGCGCGCCGCCGAGGAAGAAACCGACGCCCTTGAGCGCATTCTTCGAGCCGGTGAGCAGGGCCACCCACTGGTACAGCGTGCCCTGCTGGCTGTCCGGCACCAGAAGCTTGATCGAGCTCTTGGCGCTCATCTTGTTCAGGTCCTTGGCGATACCCGACAGCGCCTGCGCGCCCATCACCCAGGGCACCGTCAGCCAGGCGGCCGGCATGGTGAGCATTAGCAGGGCCAGCACCTGCAGGCCGAGGCCGAGGTTCATGGTGCGATTGAGGCCGAGGCGGGCACCCAGGTAGCCGCCGACCAGGTTGGTGACCACGCCGAAGATCTCGTAGAACAGGAACAGCGCGGCGATCTGCAGCGGCGTGTAGCCCAGGCCGTGGAAGTGCAGCACCACCAGCATGCGCAGCGCGCCGTCGGTGAGGGTGAAGGCCCAGTAGTTGCCGGTGACCAGCAGGTACTGGCGCACTTCGCTGGGCAGCTGCGAGAGTCGAGACATTACGGCTTCCTTTTCCCGGATGGCATCCGGCTACAGGGCTGCGAGAGCCGGTGTGCAGGTGTTGCTTGGCGCATTTGCGCCGCTTGCGCCCCTCTCCCCAGCCCTCTCCCCGCAGGGGAGAGGGGGTTAAGTGCGAGGCTTAAGAGTTGCTCTGGCTGTGCTCCCCTCTCCCGCATGCGGGAGAGGGGCTGGGGGAGAGGGGCTGCGTTACGGTAGCCCGGATGCAATCCGGGACTCGGGCGCCCCTGCACTCAACCCGCCGCGCCAACCAACCGCGCCAGTTCCACCGTGCGGTTGGCGTAGCCCCACTCGTTGTCGTACCAGGCGTAGATCTTCACCTGGGTGCCGCCTACCACCAGGGTCGACAGCGCATCGACGATGGAGGAACGCGGGTCGGTGCGGTAGTCGATGGACACCAGCGGACGCTCCTCATAGCCGAGAATGCCTTTGAGCGGGCCCTCTGCGGCGGCCTTGAGCAGGGCGTTGACCTGCTCGGCCGTGGTCGCCCGCTCGACCTCGAACACGCAGTCGGTCAGCGAGGCGTTGGCCAGCGGCACGCGCACCGCATGGCCGTTCAGCTTGCCGCGCAGCTCGGGGAAGATCTCGGCAATCGCCGTGGCCGAACCGGTGGTGGTGGGGATCAGGCTCATGCCGCTGGCCCGCGCCCGGCGCAGGTCCTTGTGCGGCGTGTCGAGGATGCTCTGGGTGTTGGTCAGGTCGTGGATGGTGGTGATCGAGCCGTGGCGGATGCCCAGTGCCTCGTGGATCACCTTGACCACCGGGGCCAGGCAGTTGGTGGTGCAGGAGGCGGCGGTGACGATGCGATGCTGGGCAGGGTCGAACAGATGGTCGTTGACCCCCATCACCACATTCAGTGCGCCCTTTTCCTTGACCGGCGCACAGACCACCACGCGCTTCACGCCTTGCTCCAGGTAGGCCTGCAGCACTTCCACCGACTTCATCTTGCCGCTGGCCTCGAGCACCAGATCGCAGTCGCTCCAGTCGGTATCGGCGATGGCCTTGTTGGTGGTCACGCGGATGCGCTTGCCGTCGATCAGCACGTAGTCGCCGTCGCTGCCGGCCTCGTGCTGCCAGCGGCCGTGCACCGAGTCGAAGCTGAGCAGGTGGGCGTGGGTGGCGGCGTCGCCGGCCGGGTCGTTGATCCGCACGAACTCCAGCTCCGGCCAGTTCCATGCGGCGCGCAGGGCCAGGCGACCGATGCGGCCGAATCCGTTGATGCCGACTTTGAGGGTCATATTGATTGCCTTCGGGTGAGGTGGGAAATATCGGTCTTTCAGCAGCAGCTCGCCTGCCGCTGCGGGCGATTGCCCATGGCGTCGAGGCGCTCGGCGTCGGGGTCGAGCCAGTGCTGGTTGGCCTGCAGCACCGTGGCCAGGGTCTGGCCGACCCACTCGGGCAACTCGGGGTGCAGGCGGTAGTAGACCCACTGGCCCTGGCGGCGATCCGCCAGCAGGCCGCAGGTGCGTAACTGCGCCAGGTGGCGGGATATCTTGGGCTGGCTCTCGCCCAGCGCGCAGGTCAGCTCGCACACGCACAGCTCCTGCTCGCGGGCGATCAGCAGCATCAGGCGGGCGCGGGTCTCGTCCGCCAGGCACTTGAACAGACTGGTCGGGGTCATGGAGGAAACCTCCGCTGCAATAGATATGGTTTTTCGAATATATGGTTTTCCATATGTAATGTAAACCGAAACGGATCGAACGGAGAAAATAAATTGGGGCGATTCACTACGCCTGGCTGGCCGAACCGGAATCCGCGCGCGCCAAGGAAGCTCTGTGCCTACTTGGATTGATCAAGCATGCCTGGTTGGGGAGCGGCGGAGTTTACGGATACCGCAAGATTCACGACGACCTGCGTGAACTGGGGGAGTCCTGTGGCCGGCACCGCGTGGCTCGCCTGATGCGCGTGGAGGGGCTGTGCTCGCAGACCGGCTATCGTCGGCGGCCTGGGTATTACGGAGGCAAGCTGATGGAGGCCTCGCCCAACCGCCTGGAACGGCAGTTCAACGTCAGCGAGCCGAACAATGTCTGGGTCACCGACATCACTTACATTCGCACCTCTGAAGGCTGGTTGTACTTGGCAGTGGTGCTGGATCTGTTTTCGCGCCAGGTAATTGGCTGGTCGATGAAGCCACGGGTGTGCAGCGACCTGGCCATCGATGCGTTGCTGATGGCGATCTGGCGGCGTAAGCCAAAGCAGGCGGTGAAGTTCTGCCAGTTCAGCAACTCGGACTGGCAGAACTTCCTCAAGGCCAACAACCTAATCAGCAGCATGAGTCGACGCGGCAACTGCCACGACAACGCGGTTTCGGAAAGCTTTTCCAGTTACTGAAGCGGGAGCGCATCCGACGGAAAACCTACGGCACCCGCGAAGAAGCCCGTAGTGATGTGTTCGATTACATCGAGATGTTTTATAACTCCAAACGCCGGTACAGCAGGGCTATGCAGCTATCGCCAGTAGAGTTTGAAAAGCGCTATTTCCAGAGCTTGGAGAGTATCTAGAAAATCCGGAGCGATTCAGGCGGCGGTGGCCTTTGGTCACTCTCCATCTGACATACGCCTCAAGCCGGGCGCCCAATATATCGCCGTGTAATTGATCGTGATGGCGGCGGTCAGCCCGATTTCTGCGACTGGGCGCTTATTGTCGGAGTTGAGGGCGGGAATCAGCGGGCTGTTTCTGGATCACCGTCCAAGGCCAGCAAGGCCAAGGACGGTGAAGGTTTCAAAGACCCGCTACCCAGTAGATCGGAAGGCTGCGCCACTTAAGTGAACAGCATTACGCGGAAGCGGGGCTTTTTCATGCGTTCGATTCTAGAAGTCGAAGTCGTAGTCGTTCAGCTGTCTCTGCAGCCGACGCTCTTCCAGCAGATTGTCGATGATGCGGCGCTTGGTCAGGTTGGTCTTGGCCACTTCGACCACGCGTTCGCCGCCTTCTTCGCTGTCCTCGGCGACGAAGTCATCGTCCAGTTCGAGTTCTTCTTTGTCACTGCTCATGGGTCCACTCCAGATTTCGGAATGCTGATGGCGCACCTTATAGCGGCAAAGACAGAGGCGGTAAAAAAGATTTTTTCAATCGGAGTAATGCGCTCGAAAAGGCGGCTCAATCGTCCGAGGTCTTGGCCTTGTACTCGCACAGATCCTCGATGCGGCAGGCGCCACAGCGCGGCTTGCGCGCGGTGCAGACGTAGCGGCCATGCAGGATCAGCCAGTGGTGGGCGTCCAGCAGATAGTCCTTGGGCACGAACTTGAGCAGCTTCTTCTCCACCTCCAGCACGTTCTTGCCGGGAGCGAGGCCGGTGCGATTGCTGACGCGGAAGATATGCGTATCCACCGCCATGGCCGGTTGGCGGAAGGCCGTGTTGAGCACCACGTTGGCGGTCTTGCGGCCGACACCGGGCAGGGCTTCGAGGTCCTCGCGGTTGTCCGGCACCTGGCTGCCATGCTTCTCGATGAGGATGCGGCAGGCCTCGATGACGTTCTTCGCCTTGCTGTTGTACAGGCCGATGGTCTTGATGTACTCGGACAGGCCCTCGACGCCCAGGGCGTAGATGGCTTCCGGGGTGTTGGCCAGCGGGAACAGCTTGGCGGTGGCCTTGTTGACGCTGACGTCGGTGGCCTGGGCCGACAGGGTCACCGCCACCAGCAGCTCGAAGGGCGTGCTGTAGGCCAGCTCGGTCTTCGGCTCCGGGTTGTCCTCGTGCAGGCGGCGGAAGATCTCCAGGCGCTTGGCGGCGTTCATTCGATGACTCCGGTGACTCGCACGCGGCGGCTGACGGCCGGTGCGGCCGGCTCCTCGGCTTTGGCGCGTTCGGCCAGGCGCTCGTCGATGCGGTTCTTCAGGGCGATCAGCAGGCCCAGCACGAGGAATGCGCCCGGCGGCAGGATGGCCAGCAGGAAGCCCTGGTAGCCGGGCAGCAGGGTCAGTTTCCAGTCTGCGGCGATCGGGCCGAACAGCAGCTGCATGTTGGCGAACAGCATGCCGGTGCCTAGCAGCTCGCGCGCCGCGCCGATGGCCAGCAGCACGCCGCCGAAGCCGATGCCCATCATCAGGCCGTCGAAGCTGGCGTGGGCCACGCCGTTCTTCGCCGCGAAGGCCTCGGCGCGGCCGAGGATCACGCAGTTGGTGGTGATCAGCGGGATGAAGATGCCGAGGATCTGGTACAGCTCGTAGGTGAAGGCCTGCATCAGCAGTTCGATGCAGGTGGTCAGCGCGGCGATGATCATGACGAAGGCCGGCAGGCGCACGGCGTCGGTGACCTGGCGGCGGATCAGCGCCACGGCAGCGTTGGAGCAGGTCAGCACCACGGCGGTGGCGATGGCCATGCCGAGGGCGTTGACCACTGAGTTGCTCACTCCCAGCAGTGGGCACAAGCCGAGCAGCTGCACCAGGCCGGGGTTGTTCTTCCACAGGCCGTTGACGGCGATTTCGCGGAAACTAGCCATGGGCGGCCTCCGGGGTCAGCAACTCGGCCTTGTGCTTGTCGAAGTATTGCAGCGCCTTGTGCACGGCCTTGATCACTGCGCGCGGGGTGATGGTGGCGCCGGCGAGCTGGTCGAACTGGCCGCCGTCCTTCTTCACCGCCCAGCCGGCTTCGTCGGGCTGGCTCAGCGACTGGCCGTCGAAGCCGAGAATCCAGCGGCTCTTGGCCAGCTCGATCTTGTCGCCCAGGCCTGGGGTCTCGCGATGCTGCAGGGCGCGCACGCCGGCCAGGCGGCCGTCGGCAAGAATGCCCACGAGCAGTTTGATCGAGCCGCTGTAGCCGTCCGGCGCGGTGACCTGCAGGATCACCGCGCTGGGCTGGCCGCCCAGAGTGGCCAGGTAGGCGGGGGCCGGGTTTCTGTTGCCGAGCAGTTCGTCCTGCACCAGACGGCTGCTGTCGAGCAGGTGATTGTCGTAGCTGCCGGCCGGCAGGATCTGCGCCAGTGCCTGCACCTGGGCTTCGCGCTCGGCGGCGGCGATGCGCGGGGCGGTGCCCTGCTGGATGGCGGCGACCACGCCGACCGTGGCGACGGCGAACAGGCCCAGCACGGCGGCGTTCTTCAGCATGGAGCGGGAGACTTCCGGCAGCACGCTCATTCTCCCAGCTTGAAGCCGCGCTCGGCCTTGCGGTGGCCGTAGGTGCGCGGGCGGGTGTAGTAGTCGATGGTTGGCGCGGCCAGGTTCATCAGCAGGACGGCGAAGGCCACGCCATCCGGATAGCCGCCCCAGGCGCGGATGACGTAGACCAGCACGCCGACGCCGGCGCCGAAGATGATCCGCCCCAGGTTGCTGGTGGCGCCGCTGACCGGGTCGGTGACGATGAAGAAGGCGCCGAGCATGGTGGCGCCGGTCAGCAGGTGGAACAACGGCGAGCCGTTGGAGTCCGAGCCCGAGCCGTTCCAGAACAGCAGGCTCATGACGAACAGGGCGCCGAGCATACCGGCCGGTGCGTGCCAGGCGATGACTTTCTTGTACAGCAGGAACAGGCCGCCGAGCAGGAAGGCCAGGTTGACCCATTCCACGGCCTTGCCGCCGAAGCTGCCGAAGGCCGGGCTCTGTGCCCACAGTTCGTCGAGGGTCAGGCTCTTGTTGATTTTCAGCGTATCCAGCGCGGTGGCCTGGCTCCAGCCATCCGGCAGGGCGGCCAGGCCGAGGATCTGCTGGATGCCCTCGCCGATGCCGACGCTGTGCGGCGCCGGCCAGCTGGTCATGGGAATGGGGAAGGAGATCAGCACCACCACGTAACCGAGCATGGCCGGGTTGAACGGGTTCTGCCCCAGGCCGCCATACAGCTGTTTGCCGAAGACTATGGCAAAACCGACGGCGACCAGGGTCAACCACCAGGGCGCATAAGGCGGCAAGGCCAAGGCCAGCAGCACGGCGGTGACCAGGGCACTGCCGTCCTTGAGGAAGAATGCCAGCGGGCGCTTGCGCACGGCGAGGATGGCCGCCTCGCAGGCGATGGCCACCAGGCAGGCCCAGAGCAGGTTGACCAGGGTGCCGACGCCGAACAGCCAGGTCAGCACCAGGGTGCCCGGCGCGCAGGCGGCCGCGACCAGCAGCATGACGCGCTGGGTCTTGTTGCTGCCCTTGGCGTGGGGCGAGGTGATGCGGGGCAGGGCCATCGGCGCTCCGTCGTTGTATTGCCTTGTGCCGTCAGAGCGGCATGCTCATGTTCTGTAGCCCGGATGCAATCCGGGGTGTTGCTGGGCCATTCACCCGGATTGCATCCGGGCTACGGGCTTTGGTGTTCCGCCAGTTTCTGTTCGGCTGCGTTGAGCCGTGTCCGTGCGGCGTCGAGGGCTTCGGCTGCGGCGCTTTCGTCGCGCTCCAGCTTGCGCAGGTCGGCGCGGGCGAAGGCCACTTCGGTCTTCAGCGCCTTGAGCGCGGTATCGACGCCGGGCTTCTCGGTGCGCACCAGCTCGGGCGCCGGTTTGCCGGAGGCGCCCTCGGCGGCATGCAGGGCCTGTTCCGCTGCAGTCAGGGCCTGGCGCAGTCGCTCCAGCTCGCTCTCGTCGGCCCCAGCTTTTTCGGCTTTCTTCAGCTCGGCGCGTTTCATCGCCAGCTCGATCTTGGCCTTTTTCAGTTCGCTGTCGTCGACGGACTTGGCGGGGGCAGGTGCTGCGGATTGCAGCTGCTCCAGCTCCTTCTCGGCTTCGGCCAGCTTGGCGCGAGTCTGTTCCAGTTCGGCCTGCTGCTCGGCGCTGGGCGCTTCGAGCTTTTCCAGCTTGCGTAGCTGGGCCTTGAGCATGGCGGCTTCGATCTTGGCCTTCTTCAGCGCCTCGTCGTTGGCCGGTGCGGCGGCGGATGGTGCAGGCGCTGCGGATTGCAGTTGCTCCAGCGCTTTCTCGGCCTGGGCCAGCTTGCTGCGAGCCTGCTCCAGTTCGGCCTGTTGCTCAGGCGTCGGGGCTTCGAGCTTTTCCAGCTTGCGCAGCTGGGCCTTGAGCATGGCGGCTTCGATCTTGGCCTTCTTCAGCGCCTCGTCGTTGGCCGGTGCGGTGGCAGTTGGGGGCGCTGCGCTGGCCTGGGCGGCTTCCAAGGCTTTCTGCGCGGCCTCGGCGGCGCTGCGCAGTTCGGCGACCTGGGTCTTGAGCTCGTCGGTGTCGTGCAGGGCCAGCTGCTTCTCGGCCTTCTTCAGCGCGACCTGGGCCATGCTGGCCTCGATCTTCAGGCGTTTGAGCTGCTCGTCGGCGGCGCTCGGCGCGGCGCTGGCGGGTGCCGCTGCAGCGGCCTCGGCTTGCGCCGCCTTGGCCTTGGCGGCGCGTTCGGCGCGGGCCTGGCGTTCGGCCTCCTTGCGTTCTTCCTCACGGCGCAGGCGTTCCTGGCGCAGTTCGAAGCGCTGCTTGGAGTGCTCGGCCTTCTGTTGCTTCTGCTCCAGCTCGCGGATCTCGCCCTTGGCGGCGCGGTAGTACTGCACCAGCGGGATGCTGGAGGGGCAGACATAGGCGCAGGCGCCGCATTCGATGCAGTCGAACAGGTTGTGCGCCTTGAGCTGCTCGTGCTGCTGGCCGAGTGCGAAGAAATGCAGCTGCTGCGGCAGCAGGCTGGCCGGGCAGGCCTCGGCGCATTCGCCGCAGCGGATGCAGGGCATGGCCGGCGGCGGTGTGGGCAGCTCGCTGGCGGTGCCGGCCAGCAGGCAGTTGGCGGTCTTGACCAGCGGCACGCCGAGCTCGGGCAGGGTGAAGCCCATCATCGGCCCGCCCATCACCAGGCGATGGAGCTTGCCATGGTCGAGCCCGGCGAAGGCCAGCAACTCTTCCACCGGAGTGCCGAGCAGTGCCTCGACATTGCCCGGCCGCGCCAGGGCTTCGCCGGTCAGGGTGGTGATCCGCGAGATCAGCGGCTTGCCCAGCAGCACGGCATCGTGAATCGCCACGCAGGTACCGACGTTCTGGCAGAGCATGCCGATATCGGCCGGCAGGCCGCCGGAAGGCACCTCCACGCCGGTGAGAATCTGGATCAGCTGCTTCTCGCCGCCGGACGGGTACTTGGTGGGGAACACCTTGAGCCGGTAGCTGCGCTCGCTCAGGGCGCCGCGCACGGCGGCGATGGCCTCGGGCTTGTTGTCCTCGATGCCGATCAGCACTTCCTCGGGCTGGATCAACTGCACCAGGATATCGATGCCGGACACCAGCTCGACGGCGCGTTCGCGCATCAGCAGATCGTCGGCGGTGATATAGGGCTCGCACTCGGTGCCGTTGATGATCAGGGTGTGGATCTTCTGCGTCGGCCGCGCGGTGAGCTTGACCGCCGTGGGGAAGCCGGCGCCGCCGAGGCCGTTGATGCCGGCCTCGCGGATCAGCTCCAGCAGCTCGGTCGAATCCATATGGCGGTAGTCGGGCTGGGGCGTCAGCTCGATCCACTGCTCCAGGCCGTCGCTGTCGATGACGATGGCCGGCGCCAGCATGCCGGAGACATGCGGGTAGGGCTGCGGGCCGATGAAGCTCACGGTGCCGGAGGTCGGCGCATGCACGGCGGCGCTGACGAAACCGTTGGCCGCGGCGATCTTCTGGCCCTTGAGCACGCGCTCGCCCACCGCCACGCAGGGCTCGGCGGCGGCGCCGATATGCTGGCCCAGCGGCAGGATCAGGCGCTTGGGCAGCGGCGCGCGCTGGATCGGCGTGCGGTTGGACAGTTCTTTGCGTTCGGCCGGGTGGATGCCGCCGGGAATGTCCCAGATGCGTTCGTGGGCGCTCATGCGGCCTGCTCCCGGTCACTGGCGATCAGCCGGCCGGGGGCCAGCGGCAGCTGCCATTTCCAGCTCTGCACGCTGCCGCCGACTTCCACCATGTCGATGCAGTCCACCGGGCAGGGCTCGACGCACAGGTCGCAGCCGGTGCACTCGCTGGCGATCACCGTGTGCATCTGCTTGGCCGCACCGACGATGGCGTCCACCGGGCAGGCCTGGATGCACTTGGTGCAGCCGATGCACTCGGCCTCGCGGATCACCGCGACCATCTGCGGTTTCTCGCCCTCGACGGCGTCCAGCGGTTCCGGCTCGACGTCGAGCAGGTCGGCCAGGGCGGCGATGGTGGCCTCGCCGCCGGGGGGGCACTTGTTGATCTTGTCGCCGCTGGCGATGGCCTCGGCGTAGGGCTTGCAGCCTGGGTAGCCGCACTGGCCGCACTGGGTCTGCGGCAGCAGGGCGTTGATCTGCTCGGCGATGGGATCGCCCTCGACCTTGAAGCGCACGGCGGCGAAGCCAAGGATGGCGCCGCCGAGCAGGCACAGGCCGAGCAGGGCGAGAACGGCAATCAGGACCAGGCTCATAGTTTGATCAGCCCGGCGAAGCCCATGAACGCCAGGGACATCAGCCCGGCGGTGATCATGCCGATGGAAGCGCCCTGGAACGGCTTGGGCACGTCGGCGATGGCGATGCGCTCACGCATGGCGGCGAACAGCACCAGCACCAGGGAGAAGCCGATGCCGGCGGCGAAGCCGTTGGCGGTGGCGCTGATAAAGGTGAACTCGGCCTTGTTGGCATTGACCAGGGCCACGCCGAGGACGATGCAGTTGGTGGTGATCAGCGGCAGGAAAATGCCCAGCACGCGGTAGAGCAGGGGGCTGGTCTTGTGCACCACCATCTCGGTGAACTGCACGGTGACGGCGATCACCAGGATAAAACTGATGGTGCGCAGGAACTCCAGGCCCAGCGGCTCCAGCACGTACTCCTGCACCAGGTAGCTGCACATGGCGGCCAGGGTGAGGACGAAAGTGGTGGCCAGGGACAGGCCGATGGCGGTCTCGATCTTCTTCGACACACCCATGAACGGACAGAGGCCGAGGAACTGCACCAGCACGAAATTGTTGACCAGGATGGCGCTGACCATGATCAGGAGGAGGTCGGTCATGGGATTGCCGTTGTACGCAGGGTCAGGGAAAGGGGCAGTCATTATCGGGAAGGCCCCGAGGGCATACAAGTGCCGCACCGCCCTCACTGCTGCTTGTCGTGAGGGCGGTATCCGCAGCAGGCGATTGGGCGTTCCGCTTGTGCGGCGCGGCTGCCAGCGCTGGCTTGGCAAGGCACGGGATGCCTCGCTGCAGGTGCATCGAGGATGCGTGGCGAACATTTGCCCTGTGGACGGATTCGAATATTTCGCTGACGGATATAGAGGAGGTACGCATATTGCCAAATGGACTTAGTGTTCCGATAATAACCGCTCAGTCATTAAAAAGAACCTTTGAGCCAACGCTTCGACCATTCATCGCGCTATCAGGAATACGTTTACGAAACCTGCTCTAGGCTCAAGTCGAGGGAACGAGTTCAACCGTGCAAGGAGTGCCGCGATTGCCCGCATGGCGGGCTTGAAGTTCGCAGAAGGAGTCCTTGTGTGTCTCGACAGTTGCGCGGCTTTACCCTGATCGAGTTGATGATCGTCATAGCGATCATCGGCATTCTCGCGGCCATCGCCTGGCCGAGCTATCAGCAGCATGTCATCCGCGGCAAGCGTTCCGCCGCTCAGGCGGCGATGATGGACATCGCCAACCGGCAGAAACAGTTTCTGCTGGCCAACCGCGCCTATGCCGACAAGACGACCCTGGAGAACAGCGGTTACACGCTGCCGGCGGATGTCAGCGCGGCCTACACCTATACCGTCACCCTAGGCGCCGGATCTGCTCCCAGCTTCACCCTCACCTTCACTCCCCAGGGGGCGCAGGCCAGTGACGGTGCCCTCACGCTCAACAGCCAGGGGGTGAAAACCCCGGCGGGTAAGTGGTGAGCCCATGCGTCAGTCGATCTTCTCGCAGCGTGGAGTCAGTTTGGTCGAGGTGCTGGTCACCATGGTCATCCTGGCCATCGGTCTACTGGGCGTGATGGGGCTCCAAGCGCGCTTACAGGAATCGGAGATGGAAACCTACCAACGCTCCCAGGCGCTGATCCTGCTCGAGGATATGGCGCAGCGACTGGCGGCCAACCGGAATGCGGCTGCCAGCTACGTGACGGGTGGCGCCAATCCTGTCGGCGCCGGGATGAGCTGCCAGTCTACGACCACGACTCAGCGGGATCGCGACCTCAAGGAATGGTGCGAGGAGCTGCAGGGTGCCGCCGAAACCCTAGGTGCCAGTGGTTCACGTGTCGGCGCCATGCTGGGCGGGCGGGGTTGCGTGGAGTCGCTGGGGAGCAATCAGTATCTGATCACGGTGGCCTGGCAGGGCCTGGCGCCGTTGACGGCGCCTCCCGCCGGCGCAGCCTGCGGGCGCAATAGCTACGACAGCGCGGGCAGCTCGTGCACCGGCGACCGCTGCCGCCGCGTGGTGACCACTCTGGTACGGATCGCACCGCTATGAAGAACTCGCCTGCCCTCATGCATCCGCAGCGGTCGACCGGAGGCTTCGGTCTCATCGAGTTGATGGTGGCGATGGCGATCGGTCTTGTCATCACTGCCGCTACCCTCACGCTCTATGTGGATATGAGCCGCAGCAATAACGAGCTGGCCAAGACCAATACCCAAATCGAAAACGGTCGCCTGGCCATACAGTTACTGCGTGACGACCTGATGCACGCGGGGTTCTGGAACGGTTACATCCCGAATTTCGACGACATGACGCTCACCGGGGCGCCCGCCGACTATCCCCGGGATATACCGTCGCCATGCCTGGCCTATGCATCTTGGACCAGTCAGCACCGGGAAAACCTGATTGGCGTCCCGGTGGCGTTGTATGCCGATGTCCCGTCTGGCTGCTCGAGCCAACTGCCCGACAAGCAACCCAATAGCGACGTATTGGTAGTGCGGCATGTGCAGAACTGCGTCGCTGGCGCGGCCAATTGCGAGGCGCTCACCGCCGGAAAACTGTACTGGCAGACCTCCTTCTGCGAGGCCGAGGCGCGTTATCAACTGTCTGACGCGGGGCTCACATTGACTCGGCGGGACTGCACCACAACTGCCGAGATCCGCAAGTTCGTCAACAACATCTATTACCTGCGCAACTACGCCCTGGATCCTGGCGACGGTATTCCCACCCTCATGCAGTCCTCCTTCGACTTGCAGGCTGGGAGTCTGGTGCAGCAACCCGCCGTGGCCATGGTGGAAGGCGTCGAGGCCATGCGTTTCGAGTTTGGCGTGGATGACCGCAGCGACGCCAATCAGGCGGTCAGCCACACCCAGGCAATCACCTGGGCCAACCCGCAGAGTCGCTCGTCTCCGACCAATCGAGGCGATGGCGCGGCGGATCGTAGTTGCACCTCGACTACCTGCTCCTCAGCCATCACGCCGGCATGCGATATGGACCCGACCAAGCCCGCGCTGTGCAACATGGTCGACAGCGTGGTGGTGAAGGTCTACCTCCTGGTGCGCAATCTCGAACCTACGCCGGGGTACGTCTCCAGCCAACAGTACACACTCGCCGGGCAGACCTACGGCCCCTTCAATGACAACTTTCAGCGCCACGTCTATTCGACCACCGTTCGCCTGACCAATGTGTCTGGCAGGAGGGAAACTCCATGAACAGCTTGCCCCGGCGGCAGCAGGGAATGGCTCTGGTCATCACCCTGATCATGCTGTTGCTCATGACCTTGATGGTCTCGTCGAGCTTCACCCTCAGTACAACGAACCTGGAGGGCGTAGGCAGCCAGCAGTGGCGCAGCGAAGCGCTGGCGGCAGCCGACACGGCCATTGAGCAGGTCATCGGTTCGTCCTTCACGACCGCCCCGGCGGCTCAATCCATCAGTGTGGATATGAACCAGAACGGCTCGGCCGACTATGTGGTGCAGGTATCCCAACCCGTATGTGTCAGGGCGCGGGTAGCCAGCGTGGCCCCGCCGAGCAGCATGGGCTTGCAAGGGATGTCGAACAATACCTGGAACACCATCTGGGAAATTGTCGCCGCGGTGCAGGATCCGGTCAGTGGGGCTTCGGTGCGGGTGCGTTCCGGAGTGCGTGTCTTGCTTTCCGAGTCGGTCAAGAACGCGATCTGTCCTTGAGCTAGCTGTCATGAGGTATGCGTTATGAAATCGATCATCTGCAAGGCTCTCCTGCTCGCGATGAGCGCCATGGTGATGGCCGAGCGGTCGTACGCCGAGGACATCGACCTGTTCGTTGGCAATCCCAGCAGCGTCACGGAAGCGCCCAACGTCTTGATCGTTCTGGACAATACCGCCAACTGGAACCAGCCATTCGCCAACGAGAAGGCGGCCCTGGTGTCTGTGATCAACGCACTGCCGCCGGACAAGTTCCGTGTCGGTGTGATGATGTTCACCGAAAGTGGCGGCGGCAATTCCGGCAATGATGGCGCCTATGTGAGGGCGGCCATCCGCCCGCTGACAGCCGCGCACAAGACGCGCATGCAGGCCCTGGTCAACAGCCTGCACCAGAACGACGACAAGTCGAACGGCGGCAAGGTCGGCAAGGCCATGCAGGAGGCCTATCTCTACTTCTCTGCAGGCACGCCACACGCCGGCAATAACAAGGCGAAGACCGACTTCACCGGCAACACTGGGGTAAATGCCGCCTCCGATGCCATCTATGCCGTGGCCGGGAATGCCCTGGCCAGCAAGGGCAGCAGCACCTATCTCTCGCCGATTGTCGCCGGCTGTGCCAAGAACTTCATCATCTACATCAGCAACGGCGCCGCCCAGGACAATAATGCCGATACCGTGCAGTCCACCAACGCCTTGGCGGCGGCCGGCGGCTCCACCACTACTATCCCGATCACTCCCAGCGGCTCCCAGAGCAACGTCGCCGACGAATGGACTCGCTTCATGAAGAAGCACAGTTTGGGCGTGACGACCTATACGGTGGATATCGACAAGATCACCACCGGTCAGGGACCGGGCTGGACCGCGTTGCTGCAAAGCATGGCCCGCGTCAGCGGCGGTAAATACTTCGATGTCAGCAGCGGCTCGGGCGGTTCGCAAATCGTCAACGCCTTGAATGCGATCTTCTCCGAGATCCAGGCGGTGAACAGTGTCTTTGCTTCGGTCAGCCTGCCGATCAGCGTGAATACCCAGGGTACCTTTCTCAATCAGGTGTATGTCGGCATGTTCCGCCCGGACCAGGATTCCTTTCCGCGTTGGTTCGGCAATCTCAAGCAATACAAGCTCGGCCTGATCAACAATGATCTGCGCTTGCTGGATGCCAACGATACGAGCGCGATCAACAGCGCAACGGGATTCATCACCGAATGTGCGCGTAGTTTCTGGACGCCTTCGGCGGTCGACAACTACTGGACGTTCAGTCCCCGTGGCGAATGCCTCGCGGTGGCCGGTTCCGACGTCTCCAACTATCCGGATGGAAACGTGGTGGAGAAAGGGGCCCAGGGACATCGCCTGCGCAACGCGGCCACGCGCACGGTGTACACCTGTTCGCGGACCTTCGGCAGTTGCACTTCGCTGACGTCCTTCAGTACCACCAATGCCGACATTACCCAGGCGAGCCTCGGCGCAGCCGACGCCACCGCACGAAGCGACCTGATCACTTGGGCCCGTGGCCAGGATCTGCTGGAGGAAAATGGCAACGGCAACACCACCGAAGTACGACCATCCGTGCATGGCGATGTGGTGCATTCACGGCCAGTGGCGATCAACTACGGTACCGATGCATCGCCGGAGGTTGTGGTGTTCTACGGCGGCAACGACGGTGTGCTGCGCGCAATAAACGGCAATAGGACTGACAGCCAGATCGGTTTCACTGCGGGCAGTGAGCTGTGGTCATTCATGCCGCCGGAGTTCTTCGGCAACATCAAGCGGCTGTACGACAACACCAGCACCATCAGTTTCCCGGGCAGTAGCAGTGGTACGCCGAAATCCTATGGCATGGACGGTGCCGTGACTGCCTACAAGCAAGGCAGCAATGCCTGGTTGTATTCCACCATGCGCCGTGGTGGGCGTGTGCTCTACGCGTTCGACGTGTCGGCAAGGGGAGCGCCCACCCTGAAGTGGAAGCGAGGCTGCCCGAACAACTTCCCGGCTTCAGGCGCGGTGAGCGATGTCGACTGCAGTTCGGGGTTCAGCGGCATTGGCCAGACCTGGTCGGCGCCCAAGGTCATCAAGACGGCTGGCTATGGTTCGGGCGCCTCGCCCATGCTGATCATGGGCGGGGGATACGATACTTGCGAAGACGCCGACCCGCACAGTTGCACCAGTTCCACCAAGGGCAACAAGGTCTATGTGCTCGACGCAGATACGGGAAGTCTGCTGCGCACGTTCGACACGGATCGCAGTGTCGTGTCCGAGATATTCGTAGTGCCGGACAGTAGCGGCCTGGGCATCTACGGTTACGTGGCGGACCTGGGTGGAAACGTCTACCGCATCACCATGGGCACCGCTGCACCGGCATCCTGGAGCATGGTCAAGATTGCCGCGCTGGGGCCGAACCGCAAGTTCATGTTTGCGCCGGATGTCGTTCAGGACGGCTCGGACTATGTCCTCCTGCTCGGTTCGGGTGACCGGGAGAAGCCCTTGCTCAGCTACACGGCTGCTTCCAGTGCCACCAATTACTTCTTCATGCTGCGCGATAGGCCAAACGACTCGGCCTGGTTGACGAGCGAAGTCGCAAATTGCGGGGCCGCTCAACTGTGCCTGAGCTCCCTGCTGCCGATCACCAGTTCGGCCACGCCCAGCGCGAGCACGCTGGCAACGAAGAAGGGTTGGTACCTGGGTTTGAGCTCGACCGAGCAAGTCGTGACCTCGGCGATAACCGTGTTCGGTGTGGTGACCTTCAGCACCCACCAGCCGGCAGTGGCGACGCCCGGTGTGTGCAGCAGCCTCGGGGAGGCGCGGGTATACAACATCAGTTATCTGAATGCCGAGGGCAATAACGGCCAGCGCTACCTGGACCTGGCCGGTGATGGCCTGCCACCTTCGCCGGTCGCGGGCATGGTGACGTTGGATGATGGCCGTACGGTGCCTTTCGTCATCGGCGCCAACCCCAATTCGCCGCTCGAGGGCAGCCCGCCCGTGCAGCCGCTGTCTGTGCTGCAGCCTACGGCGCGGGTCTACTGGAACGTCGAGGACTAGGAGGGTAGGTCATGGCAAGACGGCTTGCTGGCCTCGACGCAGATGGCTTCTCCCTGGTGGAGCTGATGACGGCGTTAGCCGTCCTGGCGATACTCGTGGGGCTGGCGATACCGGCGTTCGACAATTTCATCCTGTCTACACGGCTGCGCACTTACGCCAATGATTTCGCCGCCAGCGTGCAATTGGCGCGCGGCGAGGCGAAGAAGCGCAATGCCGTGGTGACTCTCTGTCCTTCCTCTAATGGCAGCAGCTGCGCTAATTCGACTAATTGGGCGCAGGGCTGGATTGTGCTGAGTGGCAGCAGCGTGCTGCGCCATCGTCAGGCGACCGCCTCGGGCTATCAGATGAGCTCGGCCGTTACTGCGCTGTCCTTCCAGCCCAGTGGGTTCGGTTCCACACAAACGACACTGTTGGTGTGTCGGGCATCGCCAGTCGGTAGTCAGGAGCGCGAGGTGTCCGTTTCTGCCACAGGCCGCACGCGAGTGAAGAAGACCAGTGCAGGGAGTTGCCCAACGGGCTCCTGATAGCTGGCCTTCCTCCGGAAGGGGGGAGTAGGCGTGGCCCGCGTCACTTCACCCGCTGTCCCGGCCTGGCGCCGCTGTCCGGGCTGAGCAGGTAGATCTCCTCGCCGCCGGGGCCGGCAGCCAGGACCATGCCTTCGGAAACGCCGAACTTCATCTTGCGCGGGGCCAGGTTGGCCACGTACAGGGTCAGGCGGCCTTCCAGCTGGCTCGGGTCCGGGTAGGCGGACTTGATGCCGGAGAACACGTTGCGCTTCTCGTCGCCGATGTCCAGGGTCAGGCGCAGCAGCTTGTCGGCACCCTCGACGAACTCGCACTTCTCGATCAGGGCGATACGCAGGTCTACTGCTGCAAAAGCGTCGAAGTTGATCTCGGCGGCCAGTGGGTCCTTGGTCAGTTCGCCATTGCCAGCAGGCTTGCTGGATTCGGCGGCGAGGTCTTCCTTGGAGGCTTCGGTCATGGCTTCGATCTTCGCGGGTTCGATACGGGTCAGCAGCGGGTTGAACGGGTTGAGCGGGTGGTTGGCCAGCGGCGCGGCCAGATCATTCCAGGTCAGCGGCGCGACGTTGAGGAAGGCCTCGGCATCGGCGGCCAGCTTCGGCAGCACCGGCTTGAGCATGATCACCAGCTGGCGGAACAGGTTGATGCCCAGGGCGCATATTTCCTGCACCTCGGCCTGCTTGCCGGGGGCCTTGTTCAGCGCCCAGGGCGCCTTGTCGGCGATCCAGGCGTTGGCACGGTCGGCCAGGGCCATGATCTCGCGCATGGCACGGGAGAAATCGCGGGCCTCGTAAGCGTCGGCGATGCTCGGCGCGGCGGCCTGGAAGGCGGCCCACAGCTCCGGCTCGGGGTTGGCGGCGACCAGCACGCCGTTGTTGCCCTTGTGGATAAAGCCGGCGCAGCGGCTGGCGATATTGACCACCTTGCCGACCAGGTCGGAGTTGACCTTCTGCACGAAGTCCTCGAGGTTGAGGTCGAGGTCATCCACGCCACGGCTCAGCTTGCTGGCGTAGTAGTAGCGCAGGTATTCCGGGTTCAGGTGGTCCAGGTAGGTGCGTGCCTTGACGAAGGTGCCGCGCGACTTGGACATCTTCTGGCCGTTGACGGTCAGGTAGCCGTGCACGTTCACCGCGGTCGGCTTGCGGTAGCCGGCGCCTTCGAGCATGGCCGGCCAGAACAGGGCGTGGAAGTTGACGATGTCCTTGCCGATGAAGTGGTACAGCTCGGCGCTGGAGTCCTTGCTCCAGAACGCGTCGAAGTCCAGCTCCGGGCGCTTGGCGCAGAGGTTCTTGAAGCTGGCCATATAGCCGATCGGCGCGTCCAGCCAGACGTAGAAGTACTTGCCTGGCTCGTCCGGGATCTCGAAGCCGAAGTAGGGCGCATCGCGGGAGATGTCCCACTCCTGCAGGCCAGCATCCAGCCATTCGGCGATCTTGTTGGCCACCGCTTCCTGCAGGGTGCCGGAGCGGGTCCACTGCTTGAGCATGGCCTCGAAGTCCGGCAGCTTGAAGAAGAAGTGCTTGGAGTCCTTGAGCACCGGGGTGGCGCCGGAGATGGCGGACTTCGGGTTTTTCAGCTCGGTCGGCGCATAGGTGGCGCCGCACTTCTCGCAGTTGTCGCCGTATTGGTCCTCGGCCGCGCACTTGGGGCAGGTGCCCTTGATGAAGCGGTCGGCGAGGAACATGCCCTTCTCGGGGTCGAAGTACTGGGTCACCGAACGGGTGGCGATATGCCCGGCATCGCGCAGCTTGAGGTAGATGGCGGCGGACAGCTCGCGGTTCTCTTGCGAGTGGGTCGAGTGGTAGTTGTCGAAGTTCACCCCGAAATCGGCGAAGTCGGCCATATGCTCGGCCTGTACATTGGCGATCAGCTGCTCGGAGGTGATGCCTTCCTTCTCGGCGCGCAGCATGATGGCCGAGCCGTGGGCGTCGTCGGCGCACACATAGATGGCCTGGTGGCCGCGCAGCTTCTGGAAGCGCACCCACATGTCGGTCTGGATGTACTCGAGCATATGGCCGAGGTGGATCGAGCCGTTGGCGTAGGGCAGGGCGCTGGTGACGAGAATCTTGCGGGCTTCGGACATGGTGATCGGGCCATCGGGTGTTACGAGGGAAGTCGGCAACTATAAGGGAAGCTGCAAGCCTCAAGCTACAAGCGGCAAGCAAAAGCGCCGTTTGCTTGCGGCTTGAAGCTCGTGGCTGCTGGTATGATGCCGGCCTGATTTGCCCTGCCGTTGGAGTTGCCATGAGCACTGTCACCCGCGAAGCCGTCGAAGCCCGCCTGCGCCAGTTCACCGATCCCCACCTGAACCAGGACCCGGTCAGCGCCGGCTGCCTGCGCGAGGTCGATATCCAGGGCGGCAGGGTCGTCGTGCGTCTGGAACTGGGTTACGCCGCCGGGCTGTTCAAGAACGGCTGGGCGCAGATGCTGCAGATGGCCCTGGAAGGCCTGGACGGCGTGGAATCGGCCAAGGTGCAGGTGGACGTGTCCATCGCGCCGCACAAGGCCCAGGATCAGGTGCCTGCCCTGGCCAATGTGAAGAACATCATCGCCGTGGCTTCCGGCAAGGGCGGCGTGGGCAAGTCCACCACGGCCGCCAACCTGGCCCTGGCCCTGGCCCGCGAAGGCGCCCGGGTCGGCATGCTCGACGCCGATATCTACGGCCCCAGCCAGGGCATCATGTTCGGCATCGCCGAAGGCACCCGACCCCAGGTGCGCGAGCAGAAGTACTTCGTGCCGCTGGAGGCGCATGGCGTACAGGTGATGTCCATGGCTTTCCTCACCGACGACAACACCCCGGTGGTGTGGCGCGGGCCGATGGTCTCCGGCGCGCTGCTGCAGCTGGTGACCCAGACCGCCTGGGACGACCTCGACTACCTGGTGATCGACATGCCGCCGGGCACCGGCGATATCCAGCTGACCCTGGCGCAGAAGGTGCCGGTGGCCGGCAGCGTGATCGTCACCACCCCGCAGGACCTGGCCCTGCTGGACGCCAGGAAGGGCGTGGAGATGTTCCGCAAGGTCAATATCCCGGTGCTGGGCGTGGTGGAGAACATGGCCGTGCATATCTGCAGCAACTGCGGCCATAGCGAGCACCTGTTCGGCGAGGGCGGCGGCGAGAAGCTGGCCGCCCAGTACGGCGTCGACCTGCTGGCCTCCTTGCCGCTGTCCATGGCCATCCGCATGCAGGCCGACGGCGGCAAGCCGACCGTGGTGGCCGACACCGAGAGCCAGCTGGCGATGATCTATCAGGAAATGGCGCGCAGCGTCGGTGCGCGTATCGCCCAGGCCGGACTTGGCGCGCAGGCGATGCCTAGCATCGAGATATCCGACGACTGAGGGCGCATTGTGGAACGGGGGGACGCCGCGTCATTTGCTCGCGAAGCTCTTATGGTGACAGGTTCGCGAGCAGAACTCGCTCCTATGGGTAATGCTGTTCACTTAAGAAAACGCCGCGACTTCTTTATAGAACCGTGGCGTTTTTCTGGCTTGTGTCTGCCTGAGGGCATACTGCGCAATGCCCTCGCTTGGATATTCTCCCGCCTAAGTGCTCCCCTCTCCCGTCGGGAGAGGGGCTGGGGGTGCGGCCGTTTCGGCGAGTCCCTCACCCCGGCCCTCTCCCAGGGGGAGAGGGAGCACAACAGCCGCAGACCTGAACCAAGAAAAGTCCGACCGTGGCCGTGATGCTGCTAAGTGAACAGCATTACGCACCTACGGGGACCTTTGAACCGTGCCGCGCCTCCCGGTAATATGCGCGATCATTTTTCAGCCAACAGCTTCAGGACGCCCGCCATGAGCATCAAATCGGACAAGTGGATTCGCCGCATGGCCCTCGAACACGGGATGATCGAGCCCTTCGTCGAGCGCCAGATTCGCGGCGCCGACGACAGCCGGGTGATTTCCTACGGCGTCTCCAGCTACGGCTACGACGTGCGCTGCGCGGCCGAATTCAAGGTGTTCACCAACATCCATTCGGCGGTGGTCGACCCGAAGAACTTCGACGAGAAGAGCTTCGTCGACATCAACAGCGACGTCTGCATCATCCCGCCGAACTCCTTCGCCCTGGCCCGCACCGTCGAGTACTTCCGCATCCCGCGCGACGTGCTGACCATCTGCCTGGGCAAGAGCACCTACGCGCGCTGCGGCATCATCGTCAACGTCACCCCGCTGGAGCCGGAGTGGGAAGGCCACGTGACCCTGGAGTTCTCCAACACCACCAACCTGCCGGCGAAGATCTACGCCCACGAAGGCGTGGCGCAGATGCTGTTCCTGCAGTCCGACGAGGCCTGCGAGGTGTCGTACAAGGACCGCGGCGGCAAGTACCAGGGCCAGACCGGCGTGACCTTGCCCAAGGCCTGACCCCTCGGCCTCGCCCCACAGCAAAAAGCCCCTGGCGCGCGAGCGACCAGGGGCTTTTTCGTTGCTGCGGCCGGGGCCGCTCAGTCGCCGCGGTACTCGCAGCCGCTGGTGCAGGTCTCGTGCACGCGGATGCGCGAGAGTTCCGGCAGCAGCGGCTTGAGCTCCTGCCAGATCCACTTGGCCAGGTTTTCGCTGGTGGGGTTCTCCAGGCCGGGGATTTCGTTGAGGTAATTGTGGTCGAGGCGCTCGTAGATCGGCTTGAAGATCGCCTTGATCTCGGCGAAGTCGCGAATCCAGCCGGTATGGGCGTCGACCTCGCCCTCGATGTAGACGGCGACGCGGAAGGAGTGCCCGTGCAGGCGGCCGCACTTGTGGCCGGCTGGCACATGGGGCAGCAGGTGGGCGGACTCGAAGGTGAATTCTTTGAACAGTTCCAAGGTAAACGCTCTGCTGGATAGGCCGCTGCGCGGCGTGAGGCTCGCCGCTCAGTTTACCAGTTCGAGGGCTTAGCGAGCCTGCCGCAGGCGATTGAGCTCGGCATTGAGCCAGCCGGCCGAGGGTTGCAGGCGGCCCTGGCAGTTCACCCGGTAGGGCTCGCCGCTCATGCTGCTCTCGCTCGCGGCGCGGGCGATGAAGTCCTCGGGCGAGTCGATCAGGCCCTTGTCCTGCAGGTAGTCGAGCTTCTTCTGCAGATGCCGGCGCGCGTCGGCGGGTTGATGCTCGCTGCCGTTGCGGATGAACAGGCAGCCGCTGTGCTCGACGAAGGCGAGCAGGGCATCGACCTCCTGGCGGCCCTGGGCATCCAGACCCGCCTGGGCCGGGCCGCAGAGGAGCAGGGTGGAGAGGGCCAGGGCTCTGCTGAGGGACATGATGGTTTCCTTGCGGTGAGCGGTCAGAGGGGTTGCAGGCGCTCGCCGAGGCTGCCGCTATCGGCCAGTTCGAGGAATTCGTCGCCGAGGCGCTGGCTCTCGGCCATCGCCTTGCGCCAGTAGCGCTCGCGGCCCTCGTCGTCGCCCAGGTAGCGCTTGAAGTCGCTGCGGTCCGGCAGCTTGCCGTGGGGCAGGCGCGCCAGGTACTCGCGCGACGGCGCCAGCAACAGTACGTCCTGCAGGCGCTCGCCGTCGCCACGGCGCCAGGGCAGGCTCTTGTCGAACCAACCCGGAATCACCTTGTCGGTGAAGTGCGGGTAGAGCACCACGCCATCGCTCCGGTAGGGCAGATCGAGGTGATAGTCGAGCAGGCCGCCGTCGCGATAGGCGCCGGCTTCGAGGCCGGGGATGTCGCGGATCGCTTCCATCACCATGGGAATCGAGCCGGAGGCCAGCAGGGCCTGGCGCAGGTTGCTCTCGGCCAGGGTGTGGAAGTGCGAGCGGAAGTCGTTCAGCGCGGCCAGCGGCGGGGCCTGGCGGGCGTCGTGCAGTATCACCCGGTCGAAGTGGCGACCCAGGCGGCTGCGGCCGAGCAGGTTGTTGCCGATCACCGAGGACAGGCCCAGGCCGAGCTTGCCACGGTGGTCGTGGCGCAGCAGGCCGTGGCTGCGCACCACCATCACGTTCAGGCGGTACAGTGGGTTGTTCAGCACGGCGGCGTCCTGGCCCTCCAGCAGGTCGTCCAGCAGGCGCACGCAGCTGCGCGAGACCTCGGCCATGCTCACGCCCTTGGCGTAGCGCTGGCCGGTATACAGCTCGCCCAGGCGGCGGATGCCGACGCAGGCATCCGGCAGGCAGGCGCTGGCGAAGCGCCAGGAGCCGATGGAGGCGCCGATCAGGCTGCGTTCGCGCGGTGCCCGCGGCAGCCAGTCGCCGAACAGCGCCAGATCCAGCCCCTGGATGCCGAGGCCCTTGGGGCCACCGGCGGCGCCCGGCAGAATGCCGACGTCGGCCGGCTGCAGGCCGCGTTCGCGGATGCGCGCGAGGGCGCGCTTGCCGGCGCGCAGGCTGAGGGCGGGGGACTTGATATGAATGGCGCTCATGCTCGGCTCCATGTTGCCAGCGCGCGATTATAGTGGCCTGGCCTGTCTGGCCAAGCGGCTTCAGGCGCTGAATGCCCTGGCAGTTGCGGGGCCTATCCGGACGCTGCTGATCACATGCCGTTGGTAAAGGCCGGGTTGTTCAGGTCGATGGCCGCGCGCACCGGCTTCAGCGCTTCGGCGTACTTGCCGAGGATGTCCAGGGCATAGTCGGCGCGCCTGCGGATGCGCAGGTCGTCCTCGCCGCTGGCCTCGCCCTCGTTCAGCACCGCCTCGACCTGGCGCACGATCAGGTGCTCCGGCAGGTAGGCGATGCGGCAGTTCTTGTAACCGGAGGCGCGCAGCTCGCTGATCGGGTAGGCGCCGCCGATGCCGGAGGACACCCCCACCAGCAGCGCCGGCTTGTGCGCCAGTTCGGCCTTGCTGGCGTAGAGGAAGAAGTTCTTCACCGCCGGGCAGGCCATGCCGTTCCATTCCGGGGCTATCACCACCAGCGCGTCGGCGGCCGCCAACTGCTGGCGGTACTCGGCCCAGGGGCCCTTGTCGTCGGCCGGCCACAGCGGCAGGGCGCGCTCGCCGAGATCGAGCAGGCTGCTCTGCTCGGTGCTGGTCAGGCCCAGTTCGATCAGGCGTTGGCGGAGATAGCGGGCGACCTTGGCGGACTGGCTGCCGGTGCGGCTGGAGCCGGCGATGAGGGCGATATTGAACATGGGCGAAGTCTCTTGCAGATAACTGCGCGCAGCCTAGCGGCCGCTCTGCAACGGGGCAAGGGACGAGGCGCCAGGGGCGCGGACGGATGACGCCAGCGCCCCGAGCGGGGCGCTGGATGAGCGATCAGACGCGGAACTGATCCATCAGCCCCTGCTGGTGGTTGGCCAGGCTGTTCAGGCTCTGGCTGACCCGCGCCGACTCGTCGGCCTGGCCGGACAGCGCCTCGGTGACATCGCGGATACTGGCCACGTTGCGGTTGACCTCCTCGGCCACCGCGCTCTGTTCCTCGGCGGCCGAGGCGATCTGCAGGTTCATGTCGTTGATCACGCCCACCGCGTCGCCGATGCGGCGCAGTGCCGCCACCGCCTGCTCGACCAGCTCGACGCTGCCCTGCGCCTGCTTGTGGCTGCTGTGCATGGAACCGACCACGTCGCGGGTTCCGCTCTGCAGGTTCTCGATCACCTGGCGGATTTCCTCCACCGAGTCCTGGGTGCGCTTGGCCAGGTTGCGCACCTCGTCGGCGACCACGGCGAAGCCGCGCCCGGCCTCGCCGGCGCGGGCCGCCTCGATGGCGGCGTTGAGGGCCAGCAGGTTGGTCTGCTCGGCGATGGCGCGGATCACCTCCAGCACCGAACCGATCTGCTCGCTGCTGCTGGCCAGGCTCTCCACCTCGTGCATGGCCGCGTTCAGTTCGCTGGCCAGCTGCTCGATGGACAGGGTAGTGCGGTCGATCACCGCCAGGCCCTCGCGGGTCGCGGCGTCGGCACCGCGGGCGGCCTCGGCGGCCTGTGCGGCATTGTTGGCCACGTCGTGGGCCGTGGCGCTCATTTCCTGGGAGGCGGTGGCCACCTGCTCCACCTCGCGGAACTGCTGCTGCATGCCATCGCTGGTCTGGCTGGC
Source organism: Pseudomonas sp. CAU 1711 (assembly GCF_039888625.1). Taxonomy (NCBI): domain Bacteria; kingdom Pseudomonadati; phylum Pseudomonadota; class Gammaproteobacteria; order Pseudomonadales; family Pseudomonadaceae; genus Pseudomonas; species Pseudomonas sp. CAU 1711. Next base: position 267,485 of record NZ_JBDQQT010000004.1, on the reverse strand, counting down.
GATGGCGGCGGACTGGTCGGCGGTACTGCGGGCGTCCTGCACCGTGCGCTTCACGTCGGCGATGATCGGTTGCAGCTTGTCGAGGAAACGGTTGAACCAGCCGGCCAGCTCACCCAGTTCGTCGTGCTTGGCGTACTCCAGGCGGCGAGTCAGGTCGCCCTCGCCGCTGGCGATGTTCTGCAGCATGGCGGCCACGCCCAGGATCGGCCGGGTCACGCCGCGCGCGGTCAGCCACATCAGCAGCAGGCCGGCGAATGTGGCCAGCAGGGCGAGGCCGATGGAGAAGGCCGTGTCGCCGGTACGGCGCTCGTCCAGCTGCCGTTCCAGTTTGAGTGCCGGGCCGAGCAGGGCCTGCTGCGGAGCCTCCAGCAGCACGCCCCAGGGCTTGGACTCGGGGATCGGCAGCAGCGGCTCGAACACGCGCAGTTCGTCCTCGTGCTCGAGGAATGCGGCCTTGCCGGCGGCCAGCAGGGCGGTGATCTCGGCCCCCTGGTCGACGAAGACGCTTTTCAGGGGCTTGCTCAGCTGGCTGCTGTCGCGGCTATGCCCGGCCAACAGGCCGGCCGGGCTGAGTATGCTCACATGGCCCTGACCATCGTACAGCTCGCGGTTGGCCTGCTCGGCGATCTGCTGCAGGCTCTCCAGGCTGATATCGACGCCGAGCACGCCGATGACCTTGCCGCCCTGCTCGAGGGGGAAGGCGATGCTGGTCATCAGCACCTGTTCGCCGTTGACCTCGTCGAAGTAGGGGTCCAGCACGCAGGCCATGCGGCTGTCGCGGGGGCAGGTGTACCAGGCGTTGTAGGGGGTGCCGCTGGGGCCGGCGGTGGTGTCGCCGAGCATCTCCTCGTCCATCGACTCGGACTCCAGGGTGCCCGGGGTGCCCTGCGACCAGTAGAGCGAGAAGCGCCCCTTGTCGTTGCTGCCCAGCTCGGGCATGCCGGCGAACAGCTCGTCCTTGCCGTCCAGCGCATTGGCCTCGAACACCAGGTAGAGGCCGAGCAGGTTGGGGTTGGCCTCCAGCGCGGAGCGCACCTGACGGGTCATGTCCTCGCGCAGGTCGAAGGCGTCGAGGAAGCGCTTTTCCGCCTGCTCCTTGAGGAACAGCACCTGGCGCGAGAAGCCCTTGCCGTACTGGTAGGCATCCATGAAGTAGCGCTGGATGCGGATGCCCTGCAGCTCGCCACGAGCGGCCATGCGCAGGCGCGCCGACTCCTCCAGCATGGCCGAGCTGGAGGCTTTGACCAGGGCGGCGCTGTGGGTGGACTGGTAGAGCGAGGCGCCCACCAGCAAGGTCACTATGGCCAGCAGGCAGAGGCCGGCGAGCAGGGTGATTTTCCACTGGATGGACAGGCGCGACAGCATGGGCGGGTCCTTATGAGTTCAGACTGCTACGTCATGTATCGGAGCGAGCGGCGGATACTTGACTGTTTGCGAGCATATTGAGCCGCTCATGAGCCCCTAGGCAAGAATCATGCACATGGGGTTCGGAATTTCGCACGGGTTGCCTGTGTCCGCGCCGAGCGATCCGCTCCGGCTTGGCCTAGGCCGATACCTTGCCCCGCGCGGCATGCTGCAGAGCCGCTTAAGTTCATATAAGCAAAAACGCCACGACTCGTTTGCCGAGTCGTGGCGTTTTTTGTATCGGGCCGGCCGCTCAGTGGGCGACGGCCACCAGCCCGGCCTGCTGTACCAGCTCCAGCAGCGGCTGCGGGTAGACGCCGAGGAAGAAGGCGAGCAGGGCGACGAACAGCAGCATCATGCCGCCGGCGCGCTGGCCCCAGTTGAACGGCGCGTCGTGGCGCTTGAGGTTGGGCTCGACCAGGAACAGGGTGACCATGACCCGCAGGTAGTAGAACACGCCGATGGCGCTGCCCAGCACCAGGGCGCCGAGCAGCCACCACTGCTGCGCCTGCACGCCGGCGGCGACCACGTAGAACTTGCCGATAAAGCCCGCCGTGAGGGGAATGCCGGCCAGCGACAGCATCATCACGGTGAGCACGGCGGTCAGGTACGGACGGTGCCAGAACAGGCCGCGGTACTCGTACAGGGCGTCGGCATCGCGGCCGCTGTAGGGCGTGGACATCAGAGTGATCACGCCGAACGCGCCCAGGCTGGTCAGCACATAGGTGGCCAGGTACACGCCGATGGCCTCCACCGCCAGGCCCTTGCTGGCGATCAGGGCGATCAGCAGGTAGCCGAAGTGGGCGATGGACGAGTAGCCGAGCAGGCGCTTGAGGTTGTTCTGCAGCAGCGCCAGCAGGTTGCCGAACAGGATCGAGGCGATGGCCAGCGCGCTGAGCAGGCCCTCCAGCCAGCCGCCGGCGGTGACCGGGGATATCTGGTACAGGCGCAGCAGCACGGCGAACACCGCGACCTTGCTGGCGGTGGCCAGGAAGGCGGCGACCGGCGCCGGGGCGCCCTCGTAGACATCCGGCGTCCACAGGTGGAAGGGCACTAGCGACAGCTTGAAGGCCAGGCCGATCAGCATCATGCCGATGCCGATCTGCGCGATCAGGCTGGGCAGTCCGTCGGCCGCCAGCTTGGCGCCGATGCCGGCGAAGCTCAGGCTGCCGGACTCGGCGTAGAGCAGGGCCATGCCGAACAGCAGGAAGGCGCTGCCGGCGGCCGACAGCACCATGTACTTGATGCCGGCCTCCAGCGAGCGCTTGTTGAAGAAGGCGTAGGCGATCATGCCGTAGGTCGGCACCGACAGCAGTTCCAGGCCGATGAACAGGCCGGCCAGATGCTGGGAGCTGACCAGCACCAGGCCGCCGGCGGCCGACAGCAGCATCAGCAGATACAGCTCTTCGCGGTTGCCCGGATAACCCTGGCGGCCCGACTCACCGCCCAGGTAGGCGTGGATCAGGGTGGTGCAGGCCAGGGTGGCGGCCAGCACCAGGGCCATGTAGTAGCAGGCGAACTTGTCCACCAGCAGCAGCGGGGTGACCTGGATCGGCGTCACTTCCAGGGCCGGAATCACCGACAGCAGCGCCAGGTTGAGGCCCAGCACCGAGAGGACGAAAGTCAGGTCGTGGTTGCGCTTCCAGGCGACGGCGAGCATCACCAGGATGATGGTGGCGCTGGTGACCAGCAGCGGCAGCAGCGCGATGAAGTGTTGAGTCGTCAGTTCCATGGCGCGTGATTACCGGACCGAAGCGAGTTGAGTGAGGGCGCCGCTGAACCACTGCTGCACGCCGTGCATGCTGGCGGCCGAGGTGTCGAGCACCGGCTGTGGGTAGACGCCGAGGAGGATCAGCAGCACGGCCAGGCCCAGCACCATGGACAGCTCGCGGGCCTTGAGGCCCTGCAGCGGCTCGTCCGACTTAGCCGGGCCGAAGTAGGCGCGGTGGATCATCGCCAGGGCATAGACCGAACCGAACACCAGGCCGGTGGCGGCCAGCACCACTACCCAGGGCGCGGCCGGGAAGCTGCCGACCAGGATCAGGAATTCGCCGACGAAGTTGCCGGTGCCCGGCAGGCCGAGGGCGGCGGCGGCGAAGAACAGGCTGACGCCCGGCAGCCAGGGCATGCGCGCCCAGATGCCGCCCATGTCGCGGAAGTCGCGGCTGTGCAGGCGCTCGTAGAGCTGACCGCAGAGGATGAACAGGGCGGCGGCGGACAGGCCGTGGGCCATCATCTGCACCACCGCGCCCTGCAGGGCGATGTGGCTGCCGGAGTAGATGGCGATCAGCACGAAGCCCATGTGCGACACGCTGGAGTAGGCCACCAGGCGCTTGATGTCGGTCTGCGCGAACGACAGGAAGGCGCCGTAGGCGACGGCGAACACGCCGAGGCCCATGGCGATCGGCGCGAACTCGGCCGAGGCGTTGGGGAACAGCGGCAGGGCGAAGCGCATCAGGCCGTAGGCGGCGGTCTTCAGCAGGATGCCGGCCAGATCCACGGAACCGGCGGTCGGCGCCTGGGCGTGGGCGTCCGGCAGCCAGGAGTGCACCGGCACCACCGGGAACTTCACGGCGAAGGCGGCGAAGAAGCCGAGCATCAGCAGGTACTCGGTACCGGCCGGCAGCTCGGCCTTCAGCAGGTCGGCGTAGTTGAAGGTCAGCACGCCGGTGGCGTCGTAGTTGACCAGCACCAGGGCGAGGATCGCCACCAGCATGATCAGGCCGCTGGCCTGGGTGAAGATGAAGAACTTGGTGGCGGCGTTGATCCGCGAGTGGCCCTTGCTGCCGCTGTGACCCCAGAGCGCGATGAGGAAGTACATCGGCACCAGCATCATTTCCCAGAAGAAGAAGAACAGGAACAGGTCGATGGCGAGGAACACGCCGACCACGCCGCCGAGGATCCACATCAGGTTGAGGTGGAAGAAACCGACGCGGTTCTGGATCTCGTTCCACGAACAGAGCACGGACAGCACGCCGAGCAGGCCGGTGAGGGCGATCATCAGCACCGACAGGCCATCGAGGCCGAGGTGGATGCTGATGCCCAGACGCTCGATCCACTGCAGCTTGAACTCGGCGGCCCAGACCGGGGCGGCACCCGGCGCCGGGGCCAGGCTGAAGTCGGCGCTGGCCCACAGCCACAGGCCGAGGGCGAACAGCAGGCCCATGGTGAGCAGGGCGATCCAGCGCGGCAGGACGTTGCCGAAGCGCTCGCCCTGCCAGCACAGCAGGCCGCCGATAAAGGGAATCAGGATTAGCCAGGGGAGGATCATCAGGCTGTTTTCCTTAACTCAGAAAGAGGAGTACGGCGAGCACCAGCACGGCGCCCCCGGCGATCGAGGCGGCGTACCAGCGCACCTGGCCGGTCTGGCTGCGCACCAGCACGGCGTTGCCGCCGCGCACCAGGCGCGGGGCCAGGTAGATGCCCTGGTCGATGGGGTCGCGGCCGAGCAGGCGGCAGATCAGCAGGTACGGTTTGACGAACAGCAGGTCGTACAGCCAGTCGAAGCCCCAGGCGACGAACCACCAGGCCGACAGCAGACGGCCCGGGCCGCTCTGGGCCACCGCGGTGGCGAAAGTGCGCTTACCGAGGAACAGCAGGGCGGCCAGCAGGATGCCGGCCAGGGCGATGGCGCCCGAGGCGATCTCCAGGCTGTGCTTGGCCGCACCGCCGGCATGGCCGATGCTCTGCGGCAGCACGCCGGCCAGCGGCGGGGTGATCAGCGCACCGACGAAGGTGGACAGCACGATAAGGGTCGCCAGCGGCAGCCAGTGGGCCACGCCATGGCCCGCATGAGCTTCAGTTTTCGCTTCACCATGGAAGGCGATGAAGATCAAGCGGAAGGTGTAGATCGAGGTCAGGAAGGCACCGGCCAGACCCGCGTAGAGCAGGCCGCTGTGGCCACTGGCGAAGGCCTCCCAGAGGATCTCGTCCTTGGAGTAGAAGCCGGCGGTCAGCAGCGGCAGGGCGGCCAGGGCGGCGCCGCCGACGATGAAACTGGCATAGGCCAGCGGCAGCTTCTTCCACAGGCCGCCCATCTTGAAGATGTTCTGCTCGTGGTGGCAGGCGTTGATCACCGCGCCGGAGGCGAGGAACAGCAGGGCCTTGAAGAAGGCGTGGGTCATCAGGTGGAAGATCGCCGCGTCCCAGGCCTGCACGCCGAGGGCGAGGAACATGTAGCCGATCTGGCTCATGGTCGAATAGGCGAGGATGCGCTTGATGTCGGTCTGCACCAGGGCGGCGAAGCCGGCCAGCACCAGGGTCACGCCGCCGACGATGCCGACCAGTTCGAGGATGTCCGGAGTCAGCAGGAACAGGCCGTGGGTACGCGCGATCAGGTACACGCCCGCGGTGACCATGGTCGCCGCGTGGATCAGCGCCGAGACCGGCGTCGGACCGGCCATGGCGTCGGCCAGCCAGGTCTGCAGCGGCAGCTGGGCGGACTTGCCGACCGCGCCGCCGAGCAGCATCAGGGTGGCGATCCACAGCCAGGCGTCGCCGGCCACGTACTTCTGCGGCGCCAGCGCCATCAGCTCCTGGATGTTCAGGGTGCCGAGGTGCAGGAACAGAATGAACAGGCCGATGGCCATGAACACGTCGCCGACGCGGGTGACGATGAAGGCCTTGAGCGCCGCATTGCCGTTGGGCACGTGCTTGAAGTAGAAGCCGATCAGCAGGTAGGAGCACAGGCCCACGCCTTCCCAGCCGAAGTACAGCACCAGCAGGTTGTCGCCCAGCACCAGCATCAGCATGCTGAAGATGAACAGGTTGGTGTAGGCGAAGAAGCGCGAGTAGCCCTCTTCGCCGCGCATGTACCAGCTGGCGAACAGGTGGATCAGAAAGCCGACGCCGGTGACCACGCCGAGCATGGTCAGCGACAGGCCGTCCAGGTACAGGGTAAAGCTCGGTTGGAATGCGCCAACCGACATCCACTGCCACAGCACCTGGGTGAATACGCCGTTCTGCGGCGGGTTCAGGTTGAACTGCAGCATGACCCAGGCGGCGCACAGCGCCGACAGGCCGACCGAGCCGACGCCGATGGCTGCGGCGGTGTTTTCCGAGAGTCGCCCGCGCGAGAAGGCCAGCAGGAACCAGCCGAGCAGCGGGAAGAGCAGGGTAAGGAATAGAAGGTTCATCCGCGCATCTCGCTGGCAGCGTCGACATCGAGGGTGTGGAAGCGGCGATACAGCTGCAGCAGGATCGCCAGGCCGATGCTGGCCTCGGCGGCTGCCAGGGTGATCACCAGAATGAACATCACCTGGCCGTCGGCCTGCACCCAGCGGCTGCCGGCGACGACGAAGGCCAGGGCAGTGGCGTTCATCATCACTTCCAGGCTCATCAGCACGAAGAGGATGTTGCGCCGTACCATCAGGCCGATCAGGCCCAGGCTGAACAGCACGGCGGCCAGGGCCAGGCCGTGTTCCATGGGAATGGGATTCATGCGGTGGGCTCCTTGGCTTCGTGGCGGCCCAGGTGATAGGCGGCGACCAGGGCGGCGAGCAGCAGCATGGAGGCCAGCTCCACGGCCAGCAGGTAGGGGCCGTACAGGGCGATGCCGACGGTCTTGGCGTCCACCGTCTGCAGGCCGATGGCGGCATTGCTCGGGCTGGCGAACAGGGCGTACAGCAGCTGCGCCAGGAGCAGGGTGGAGAGGATGGCCGGGCCGGTCCAGATGCCCGGGGTCAGCCACTGCCGCTCCTGCTCGGCGGCGGCCGGGCCGAGGTTGAGCATCATCACCACGAAAACGAACAGCACCATGATGGCGCCGGCGTAGACGATGATCTCCAGGGCGCCGGCGAAGGGCGCGCCGAGGGCGAAGAAGGTCATGGCCACGGCCAGCAGCGAGACGATCAGGTAGAGCAGGGCATGCACCGGATTGCTCCCGGTGATGACCCGCACTGTGGAGGCCACGGCGACGCCCGCGGCGAGGTAGAAGGCGAATTCCATCAGCAGAACCTCAAGTCATGCGCGAACTGCTCCCTCTCCCGTCGGGAGAGGGCTGGGGTGAGGGGTTCCAGCGGGCAGGGAGCAACGGCCCTCACCCCTGGCCCCTCTCCCGGGGGGAGAGGGGAATGTCGGAGGCGGTAAGGAGCGGCGATCATGGCAGCAGGCCCTTGACGTTGATCGGCTCGGCCTCGTTCTGCGCGGCGCCTTTCGGCTTGCCAGCGATGGCCATGCCCGCCACGCGGTAGAAGTTGTAGTCCGGGTTCTTGCCGGGGCCACTGATCAGCAGGTCTTCCTTCTCGTACACCAGGTCCTGGCGCTTGAACTCGCCCATCTCGAAGTCCGGGGTGAGCTGGATCGCGGTGGTCGGGCAGGCTTCCTCGCACAGGCCGCAGAAGATGCAGCGCGAGAAGTTGATGCGGAAGAACTCGGGGTACCAGCGGCCGTCCTCGGTCTCGGCCTTCTGCAGCGAGATGCAGCCGACCGGGCAGGCCACGGCGCACAGGTTGCAGGCCACGCAGCGCTCTTCGCCGTCGGGGTCGCGGGTCAGCACGATGCGGCCGCGGTAGCGCGGCGGCAGGTACACCGGCTCTTCCGGGTACTGCAGGGTGTCACGCTTGCGAAAGCCATGGCCGAAGATCATCACCAGGCTGCGCAATTGGGTCCAGGTGCCGTGCACCACATCCCAGATGTACTTGAACATGTGTGTCTCTCCTTACTGGGCCGCGGCCAGCACGAGCGCGCCGGTCACCAGCAGGTTGATCAGGGTCAGCGGCAGGCAGAACTTCCAGCTGAACGCCATGACCTGGTCATAGCGCGGGCGCGGGATCGATGCGCGCAGCAGGATGAAGATCATGATGAAGAAGCAGGTCTTCAGGGCGAACCAGATGAAGGGAATCTGCGGCAGCAGGCCGAACGGGCCGTGCCAGCCGCCGAAGAACAGGGTCACCAGCAGCGCCGAGATGGTCACGATGCCGATGTACTCGCCGACGAAGAACATGCCCCATTTCATGCCGGCATATTCGATGTGGTAACCGTCGGCCAGCTCCTGCTCCGCTTCCGGCTGGTCGAACGGGTGACGGTGCGTGACCGCGACACCAGCGATGAAGAAGGTACAGAAGCCGAAGAACTGCGGAATGATGAACCACAGGTTCTCGGCCTGATAATCGACGATGTCGCGCATGTTGAACGAGCCGACCTGCGCCACCACGCCCATCAACGCCAGGGCCAGGAACACCTCGTAGGAGACGGTCTGCGCCGAAGCGCGCAGGGCGCCGAGCAGGGCGTACTTGTTGGCGCTGGCCCAGCCGGCGAACAGCACGGCGTAGACCGACAGGCCGGCCATGGCGAAGAAGAACAGGATGCCGATGTTCAGGTCCGCCACGCCCCAGGTCGGGGTGATCGGGATGATCGCGAAGGCCATCAGCATGGCGGCGAAGGCGATCATCGGCGCGATCATGAAGATGAACTTGTCGGCGAACGGCGGCGTCCAGTCCTCCTTGAAGAACATCTTGATCATGTCGGCGGCGATCTGAAACATGCCGAACGGGCCTACGCGGTTGGGGCCGTGGCGGTCCTGCCACCAGCCGAGCAGGCGGCGTTCGACGAAGCTCAGCAGCGCGCCGCAGACCACCACCACCAGCAGGATGACGATGGCCTTGAGGACGGCGATCAGCATGTCCATGAGTTCGGGCGTCAGCCAGCTCATTGCGCGGCCTCCTGGGTTCCTGCAACACCAAGCGCGGTGGCCGTGGCGCCGGCGATGGCGGCCGGGATGCCGGCGAAGCCGGCCGGCAGACCGACCAGGCCCGGGGCCAGGTCTTCGCTGACTTTCACCGGCAGGCGCAGGGCCTGGCCGGCGACACTCAGGCTGAGCAGCGCGCCGTCCGTGGCGCCCAGGCGCTCGGCCTCGGCCGTGGCGATGGCGACGTAGGCGGGCTGGATGCGCTCCTGCACCGGTGCCGCGCGCGAGGAGTTCTCCTCGCTGCCGAACAGATGGTGCATCGGCACCACCTGCCAGGTGCCCTGGGCCGGGGCGAAGGCGTTTGGCACGGCGAACCAGGCCAGGGCCTTGCCCTGCGATTCGATCAGGCGCACGCCCGGGTCGCCGGCGCGCAGGTGGCCACCGACCTCGTCCTGGAACTTGTTCCAGGCCTGCGGCGAGTTCCAGCCCGGCGACCAGGCGAACGGCACCTGCTGGCGCGGCTCGGTGCTGCCGGCATAGCCTTCCATGGAGAAGGCGAACGCGGAGTCCGCATCCTGCGGCTGGCGTGGCTCGTGCACGCTGATATTGGCGCGCATGGCGGTGCGGCCGCTGTAGCGGTGCGGCTCGCGCGCCAGCTTGAGGCCCTTGATGCGGAACGAGGCGGTCGGCGCCGCGTCCTTGATCGCCGCCAGCATGGAGCTGCTGGCCGCGACGGCGGCGGTGACCTGGTCCAGCTGGGTCCAGTCCACGGCCTTGCCCTGCAGGGTGCAGTGCAGCGCGTGCATCCAGCGCCAGCCCTCGCGCACGAGGATACTGCTGTCGTAGTAGCTCGGCTCGAACACCTGGAAGAAGCGCTGGGCGCGACCTTCCTGGCTGACCAGGGTGCCGTCGCCCTCGGCGAAGCTGGCGGCGGACAGCACCAGGTGGGCCTTGGCGGTGGTCGCAGTCTGCTGGTGGTCGGCGACTATCACCGCCTTGGCGGCGGCCAGGGCGGCATCGACCTTGGCGGCGTCGGCGCGGCGGTACAGGTCGTTTTCCAGCACCACCACGGCATCGGCCTGGCCGGAGGTCAGGGCTTCCAGCGCGGCGTCGACCGACTTCCCGCCGAGCTCGTCACCCAGAAGCAGCGCCAGGCCCATGCTGTTGGCTTCCGGTACCACCAGGCTGATGGAGGCGTTCTTCTCGCGGTTCTTCAGGGCCTGGGCGATATTCGCCGCGGCCTCGATGATGCTCTTCTCGCCCAGCGAGGCGCCGCTGACGATCAGCGGGCGCTTGCCGGCCAGCAGGGCGTCGGCGATCAGCTGAACGAGCTCGGCGGCCTCGGCGTCCAGGCCGGTGACGGCCGGGGCGCTCGGGTCGATGGCGTGGGCCACGGCGAAGCCGATGCGCGCGAGATCCGCCGGGGCCGCATGCACGCAGGCCTCGGCCACGTCGTCCAGGCGGGTGGCGTCGACGCTGGCGATAAACAGCGGGTTGAGCGCGTCCTGGGCCACGTTCTGCACGGCGGCCATGTGCCAGTCCTGGATCTTCATCGAGGCGGCGATCTCGGTGGCCTTGCCCTTGACCGACTGGCGCAGGGCCAGGGCGATGCGCGCGGCGGTCTGGGTCAGGTCCTCGCCGAGGACGAACACGGCGTCGTGGTCCTCGATCTCGCGGATCGACGGCACCGGCAGCGGGCCGTGCTGCAGCACGTCGCGGATCAGGCGGATGTTGTCCAGCTCGGCCGCGCCGATGCCGCTGTAGAAGTTGGCCGCGCCGACCAGCTCGCGCAGGGCGAAGTTGCTCTCCAGGCTGGCGCGCGGCGAGCCAATGCCGATCACCCGCTTGCCCTTGAGCAGCTCGGCGGCGGTGTCCAGCGCGGCGTCGATGCCCAGCGTGGAGTGGCTGCCGCTGTTGAGCAGCAGGGGCTGGCGCGGGCGGTCGGCGCGATTGGTGTAGCCGTAGCCGAAGCGGCCGCGGTCGCACAGGAAGTAGTGGTTCACCGAGCCGTTGAAGCGGTTCTCGATGCGCCGCACTTCGCCGTAACGCTCGCCGGGGCTGATGTTGCAGCCGCTGGAGCAACCGTGGCAGATGCTCGGGGCGAACTGCATGTCCCACTTGCGGGTGTAACGCTCGGAGTGGGTCTTGTCGGTGAACACGCCGGTCGGGCAGACCTCGGTGAGGTTGCCGGAGAACTCGCTTTCCAGCACGCCGTCCTCGACGCGGCCGAAGTACACGTTGTCGTGCGCGCCATAGACGCCCAGGTCGGTGCCGCCGGCGTAGTCCTTGTAGTAGCGCACGCAGCGGTAGCAGGCGATGCAGCGGTTCATCTCGTGGGAGATGAACGGGCCGAGCTGCTGGTTCTGGTGGGTGCGCTTGGTGAAGCGGTAACGGCGCTGGCTGTGGCCGGTCATCACCGTCATATCCTGCAGGTGGCAGTGACCGCCTTCCTCGCACACCGGGCAGTCGTGCGGGTGGTTGGTCATCAGCCATTCGACGACGCTGGCGCGAAAGGCCTTGGACTCCTCGTCGTCGATGCTGATCCAGGTGTTGTCGCTGGCCGGGGTCATGCAGGACATGACGATGCGACCGCGGGTGTCGTTCTCGTCGGTGTACTGCTTCACCGCGCACTGGCGACAGGCGCCGACGCTGCCGAGCGCCGGGTGCCAGCAGAAGTAGGGGATGTCGAGCCCGAGGGACAGACAGGCCTGCAGCAGGTTGTCCGCCCCATCGACTTCGAAATCTTTGCCGTCTACGTGGATAGTGGCCATGGTTTCTTGGTTTCTTCGTTACCCGCCGAAACGGGCTTGGCTAATGGAAAGCTTTATTTCCCTCCACCCTCGGGAGAGGGGCGGGGCGAGGGGAAATGGCGTGTGGCCAACGTCCCTCACCCCGACCCTCTCCCGGAGGGAGAGGGTGCGTTCTTTATAGACTCACGGTTTCAGCTCGGCCGACCGGAGCGGCAGTGCTGGCCACGCCAGCCTCGAACTCCGGACGGAAGTACTTGATGGCACTGCCCAGCGGTTCGACGGCGCCCGGTGCGTGGGCGCAGAAGGTCTTGCCGGGGCCGAGGAAGTTGACCAGGCCGAGCAGGGTGTCGATGTCCTGCTGAGTGCCTTGCTTGTGTTCCAGGGCGCGAAGGATCTTCACGCTCCAGGGCAGGCCGTCGCGGCACGGTGTGCACCAGCCGCAGGATTCGCGGGCGAAGAACTCTTCCATGTTGCGCAGCAGCGAGACCATGTTGACCGAGTCGTCCACCGCCAGGGCCAGGCCGGTGCCCATGCGGGTGCCGACCTTGGCGATGCCGCCGGCGAACATGGCCGCGTCCAGGTGCTCGGGCAGCAGGAAGCCGGTGCCGGCGCCGCCGGGCTGCCAGCATTTCAGCTTGTAGCCGTCGCGCATGCCGCCGGCGTAGTCCTCGAACAGCTCGCGGGCCGGGATGCCGAACGGCAGTTCCCACAGGCCGGGGTTCTTCACCTTGCCGGAGAAGCCCATCAGCTTGGTGCCCATGTCTTCGCTGCCCGGGCGGGCCAGGGTCTTGTACCAGTCGACGCCGTTGGCGACGATGGCCGGTACGTTGCACAGGGTCTCGACGTTGTTCACGCAGGTCGGCTTGCCCCACACGCCGACGGCGGCGGGGAAGGGCGGCTTGGAGCGCGGGTTGGCGCGGCGACCTTCCAGCGAGTTGATCAGCGCGGTCTCTTCGCCGCAGATATAGCGACCGGCGCCGGTGTGGACGAACAGCTCGAAGTCGAAGCCGCTGCCTAGGATGTTCTTGCCCAGCAGGCCGGCGGCCTTGGCTTCGGCGATGGCGCGGTTGAGGTTGGCGGCGGCGTCGACATACTCGCCGCGCAGGAAGATGTAGCCACGGTAGGCCTTGAGCGCGCGCGCGGAGATCAGCATGCCTTCGACCAGCAGGTGCGGCAGCTGCTCCATGAGCAGGCGATCCTTCCAGGTGTTGGGCTCCATTTCGTCCGCGTTGCACAGCAGGTAGCGGATGTTCATGGATTCGTCGGCCGGCATCAGGCCCCACTTCACGCCGGTGGGAAAGCCCGCACCGCCGCGGCCCTTGAGGCCGGAGTCCTTGACCGTCTGCACGATGTCGGCCTGGGCCATTTCGCTCAGGGCCTTGCGCGCGGCGCCATAGCCGTTCTTCGCCTGGTACTCCTCCAGCCATACCGGCTGGGCGTCGTCACGCAGGCGCCAGGTCAGCGGATGAGTCTCTTCGCTGCGGGCGACGCTGTTGATCGGGCCGATGGAGGTGAGCGTCTTCATCATGCGTAGGACTCCAGCAGCTGGGCGATGCCATCGGCATCGAGGTTGCCGTAGGTGTCGTCGTCGATCATCACCGCCGGGGCCTTGTCGCAGTTGCCCAGGCAGCACACCGGCAGCAGGGTGAAGCGGCCGTCGGTGGTGGTTTGCCCGGGGACTATGCCGAGCTTGTCCTTGAGGCTGCCGAGCAGGTCCTCGTGGCCGCCGATGAAGCAGGTCATGCTGTCGCACACGCGAATGATGTGGCGGCCCACCGGCACGCGGAAGATCTGGCTGTAGAAGGTGGCCACGCCCTCGACGTCGCTGGCGGGGATGCCGAGGATGTCGGCGATGGCGTAAATGGCGCCGTCCGGCACCCAGCCACGCTGCTTCTGCACGATCTTCAGGGCCTCGATGCTTGCGGCGCGCGGGTCCTCGTAGTGGTGCATTTCGTGTTCGATGGCCTCAGCCTCTGCCTGGCTGAGCTCGAAGCGGTCGGTCTGGATCACGTCTTGAGAAGAAATAGTGCTCTGGCTCATGTGCTTAACGGTCCACGTCGGCCATAACGAAATCGATGCTACCCAGGTAGGCGATCAGGTCCGCGATCATGCTGCCGCGGATCACCGAGGGGATCTGCTGCAGGTGGGCGAAGCTGGGCGTGCGGATGCGCGTGCGGTAGCTCATGGTGCTGCCGTCGCTGGTCAGGTAGTAGCTGTTGATGCCCTTGGTCGCCTCGATCATCTGGAAGCTTTCGTTGGCCGGCATGACCGGGCCCCAGGAAACTTGCAGGAAGTGGGTGATCAGGGTCTCGATGTGCTGCAGGGTGCGCTCTTTCGGCGGCGGAGTGGTCAGCGGATGGTCCGCCTTGTACGGGCCTTCCGGCATGTTGCGCAGGCACTGGTCGATGATGCGGATGCTCTGGCGCATCTCCTCGACGCGCACCATGCAGCGGTCGTAGGCATCGCCGTTATGGGCCAGCGGCACCTCGAACTCGAAGTTCTGGTAGCCGGAGTAGGGGCGCGCTTTGCGCAGGTCGAAGTCCAGGCCGGTGGAGCGCAGGCCGGCGCCGGTGACGCCCCATTCCAGCGCTTCCTTGGTGTTGTACTGGGCGACGCCCTTGGTACGGCCGATCAGGATGCTGTTCTTCAGCGCCGCCTTCTCGTACTCGTCGAGGCGCTTGGGCAGCCAGTCGACGAATTCCTTGACCAGCTTGTCCCAGCCGCGCGGCAGGTCGTGGGCGACGCCGCCGATGCGGTACCAGGCCGGGTGCAGGCGGAAGCCGGTGATCGCCTCGATCACCTTGTAGGCGCGCTGGCGGTCGGTGAAGGTGAAGAACACCGGGGTCATGGCGCCGACGTCCTGGATATAGGTGCCCAGGAACAGCAGGTGGCTGGTGATGCGGAAGAACTCGGCGAGCATCACGCGGATGAAGTCGACGCGGTCCGGCACCTTGATGCCGGCCAGCTTCTCCACGGCCAGCACGTAGGGCAGGTTGTTCATCACCCCGCCGAGGTAGTCGATGCGGTCGGTATAGGGGATGAAACTGTGCCAGGACTGGCGCTCGGCCATCTTCTCGGCGCCACGGTGGTGGTAGCCGATGTCCGGCACGCAGTCGATGATCTCTTCGCCATCGAGCTGCAGGATGATGCGGAAGGCGCCGTGGGCGGACGGGTGGTTGGGGCCGAGGTTGAGGAACATGTAGTCCTCGTGCTCGCCGTGGCGACGCATGCCCCAGTCTTCCGGCCTGAAGCGCGCGGCTTCTTCCTCCAGCTGCTGCTTGGCCAGGGTCAGGCTGAACGGGTCGAACTCGGTGGCGCGCGCCGGGTAGTCCTTGCGCAGCGGGTGACCTTCCCAGGTTGGCGGCATCATGATGCGGGTCAGGTGCGGGTGGCCCTGGAAGTTGATGCCGTACAGGTCCCAGACCTCGCGCTCGTACCAGTTGGCGTTGGGCCAGATGCCGGTGACGGTGGGCACGTTGAGGTCGCTCTCTTTCAGGGCGACCTTGATCATGATGTCGCTGTTACGCTCGATCGACATCAGGTGGTAGAACACGCTGAAGTCGGCGCCCGGCAGGCCTCGGCGCTGGGTGCGCAGGCGCTCGTCGACGCCGTGCAGGTCGTACAGCATGACGTAGGGGCGCGGCAGGTTGCGCAGAAAGGTCAGCACGTTGATCAGGCGATCGCGGGCGACCCACAGCACCGGCATGCCGGTGCGGGTGCTCTGGACGGTGAAGGTCTCGGCACCGAAACGGGAGTTCAGCTCGACGACCACATCCTGGTCGTCGGCCTTGTACGGTGGAACGGACAGAATGCTGTCTGCAGTCATGGTCTCGATCGCTATCGGCGGTATGCGGCATCAGTGAGCGGGCGGGTGGGCCGGCTCACACTTCGTCGGGGCTGCGCAGGTTGGTCACGGCGATGCGCTCGGCGCGGCGCTGTTCCTTCTGCGACGGCATTTCGGCGCGGTAGACGCCTTGGTCGCCGACGACCCAGGACAGCGGGCGGCGCTCCTGGCCGATGGACTCCTGCAGCAGCATCAGGCCCTGCAGGAAGGCTTCGGGGCGCGGCGGGCAGCCGGGAATGTAGACGTCCACCGGAAGGAACTTGTCGACCCCCTGGACCACAGAATAGATGTCGTACATGCCGCCGGAGTTGGCGCACGAACCCATGGAGATCACCCACTTGGGTTCCAGCATCTGCTCGTAGAGGCGCTGGATGATCGGCGCCATCTTGATGAAGCAGGTGCCGGCGATGACCATGAAGTCGGCCTGGCGCGGTGACGCACGAATGACTTCGGCGCCGAAGCGCGCGATGTCGTGCGGCGCGGTGAAGGCGGTGGTCATCTCCACGTAACAGCAGGACAGGCCGAAGTTGTACGGCCACAGGGAGTTCTTGCGCCCCCAGTTCACCGCGCCGTTGAGAACATCTTCGAGCTTGCCCATGAAGATGTTCTTGTGGACCTGATCCTCCAGCAGCGGGTCGGCTACGGTCTCCCGCGAGCCGATCGGATACTGCTCGTTCGGAGCATCCGGATCGATCCGTGTAAGTTTGTATTGCATCGCCAAAGCCTCATTGTTTTAGCTTCGCCTGCCGATTGCGACGGCCTTCGGGCGCCCAGTCGAGCGCGCCTATACGCCAAAGATAGACAAGACCAGCCAACAGAATTGCTATGAAAACTGTAGCTTCGATCAGGCCGGCCCAGCCGCTTTCGCGTACCGAGACCGCCCAAGCGAAGAGAAAGAGGGCTTCGACGTCGAAGATCACGAACAGCATCGCGACCAGATAGAACTTCGCAGAGAGGCGCAGGCGCGCACTGCCGACCGGCAGCATGCCCGACTCGAACGGGTCGTTCTTGCTGCGGCCCCAGGCCTTGCTGCCCAGCAGGCTGGACAGACCGAGCATGAAGGCGATCAGCCCGAAGACTCCGAGCAGGAATACAGCGAAGGCCCAGTTATGGGACATGGTCGATACCGCATCAGGCATGCCGGATCTCCTTGGATAAAGGGGCGGCTTTTTAATAATGGTAGAGCAACCTCTTCGGGTTGCCCTGCAGAGTAGTGCGGCAATTTTATGCCTGCGGGCAGAGGTAAGTAAATTTTTCGAATAAAAAAATGAACGCTTAAAGCGACCTTTTATGTCGGAGAAGTGCCGCATCTCACGACATGTGGCGGTGTCTGTGGCTTTGGTCTAATGGCGTGCCCGGGTGTCGCTCGCGCTGGCGTCTCATTGATCCATGAGCGCAGCGGACTGTTGCGGATATCGATCGGCGTTCGGTGGCGCAGGCTGCTCTGAGAACCCGCTTACCGAATACTTTTCGGGTGAAAACGAAGAAGCCCCGGCATCGCTGCCGGGGCTTCCCCTGATAACACCTGCGGCGAGCCGCAGAGCCGGTTCCTATTAGTGGAACTGGTTCATGGTGTTGTCTTTACCGCTGGCCTTCAGAGCAGCTTCGCCGGCGAAGTACTCTTTGTGGTTGTCGCCGATGTCGGAACCAGCCATGTTCTGGTGCTTGACGCAGGCGATGCCCTGGCGCAGTTCCTGACGCTGCACGCCCTTCACGTAGGCCAGCATGCCCTGGTCGGCGAAGTAGCCCTTGGCCAGGTTGTCGGTCGACAGAGCGGCGGTGTGGTAGGTCGGCAGGGTGATCAGGTGGTGGAAGATGCCAGCCTGAGCGGAACCGTCGCGCTGGAAGGTGCGGATCTTCTCGTCGGCAACCTGGGCCAGTTCGGTCTCGTCGTACTCGACGCTCATCAGGTTGGCGCGGTCGTAGGCGGAGACGTCCTTGCCTTCGGCAACGAAAGCGTCGAACACCTGCTGACGGAAGTTCAGGGTCCAGTTGAAGGACGGGCTGTTGTTGTAGACCAGCTTGGCGTTCGGGATCACCTTGCGGATCTCGTCAACCATGCCTTTGATCTGGCCAACGTGCGGCTTCTCGGTCTCGATCCACAGCAGGTCGGCGCCGTTCTGCAGCGAGGTGATGCAGTCCAGGACGCAGCGAGCTTCGCCGGTGCCCTTGCGGAACTGGAACAGGTTGGACGGCAGACGCTTCGGGCGCAGCAGCTTGCCTTCACGGTTCAGCACGACGTCGCCGTTCTTCATGTCGGCCGGGCTGATTTCTTCGCAGTCCAGGAAGGAGTTGTACTGGTCGCCCAGGTCACCCGGCTCGTTGGTCACGGCGATCTGCTTGGTCAGGCCGGCGCCCAGGGAGTCGGTACGCGCGACGATCACGCCGTCGTCGATGCCCAGTTCCAGGAAGGCGTAGCGAACGGCGTTGATCTTGGCGAGGAAGTCGGCGTGCGGAACGGTGACTTTGCCGTCCTGGTGGCCGCACTGCTTCTCGTCGGAAACCTGGTTCTCGATCTGGATGCAGCAGGCACCGGCTTCGATCATCTTCTTGGCCAGCAGGTAGGTGGCTTCGGCGTTGCCGAAACCGGCGTCGATGTCGGCGATGATCGGTACGACGTGGGTTTCGAAGTTGTCGATCTGAGCCTGGATCTCGGCGGCCTTGGCGCTGTTGCCTTCGGCGCGAGCGTTGTCCAGGGCGGTGAACAGCAGGTCCAGCTCACGGGCGTCGGCCTGACGCAGGAAGGTGTACAGCTCTTCGATCAGCGCGGCAACGGAAGTCTTCTCGTGCATGGACTGGTCCGGCAGCGGGCCGAAGTCGGAACGCAGGGCGGCGACCATCCAGCCGGACAGGTACAGGTAGCGCTTGTCGGTGGTCTTCAGGTGCTTCTTGATGGCGATCAGCTTCTGCTGACCGATGAAGCCGTGCCAGCAACCCAGGGACTGGGTGTACTTGGAGGAGTCGGCGTCGTACTCGGCCATGTCTTTGCGCATGATGGCCGCGGTGTACTTGGCGATGTCCAGGCCGGTCTTGAAGCGGTTCTGAACGCGCATGCGAGCGGCGTACTCGGGGTTGATGGCGCCCCAGCTGCTGCCGTACTTCTCTTTCAGGGCGGCAACGGCCTTGATCTCGGTCTGGTAAACGGACATGGTCAATCCTTCAAAAAGTGTGTGTTGAGCACCGACTTCCCACGGGAACCTGCGATGAGGTCGCTGTATGGGAGGCTACCGCTGGGACGTCGAGGATTCGACCGAGGCGAGGATGTACCGCGAGGAGGGGTGACGAGACGAACAGTGGGATTAGGCCGAGCAGGGATGTCACCGGCTGGCTCGTGGATGCCATGGGTGACGCTGTCTGGGTCTATCGATCCGGCTGATACGGCTAAACGCTTCCCCGTCCCTCAGGACAACTTCGTTCCAGTCGCAACCTCGTCGAACTGCCTTTTGGGCTGGTAGGACACTGATCGTCCCGACGGTGGGTCGGTGCGATCCGGAGGCCCTGAATCAGGACCCCAGGCTAGCGGGAGCGGGGTCATCATGCACTTTCAAACGAGCGTTCGTCAATCGTTTTGTAGTGCTTTTTTTGTGCGACTACATGGTCGTGCGGCTTCAGTCGAGAGCCTCGACCCTGATGCGCATGCTCATGTCGCTGCTGCCCTGGGTGGAGTAGTGGCGGGCGAAGCCGGAGTCGTTGCGCTGGCTCTGCTCGCTGACGCCGCCCAGCGGAATCCATTCGCCCAGGCGGCCGCTGACGCGGGTGTCGGTGCTCTGGGTGTCGATGACGCCGGGCTGGTACTGGTTCACCCGGTCGTTGCTGGTGCTGATGCTGAGGTTGACCCGGTCGCCGGCCAGGGTGGCGGTGACGTAGAAGCCCTGGTTGACGTTGCGGTACTGGGTGTTCTGGTAGACCTGGCCGTAGGGGCCGACGCTGGTGCTGGTCAGCGGCACGCTCTGGCCGACCTGGATCAGCGCCGGGTAGCCCTCGGTGGCCTGCACCTGCTGGGTGCCGCCGCTGCGGCTGTCGGTGGAACGGCGGATGATGCGCACCTGATCTCGACCCTGGATCTCGCCGCGCCCGGCGATCACCTCGACGTCGCCGGCGCTGATGCTGCCGTCGACTCGGTAGCCGCTGCCGTCGTCCAGGCTGTTTTCGCGGGTGTCGACGCTGATCAGCAGGCGCCGCGGCGCCCGGTCCAGTTGGCCGAGCAGGTCGCGGATCTCGGCGATCTTGTCGGGCGCGGCATTGATCAGCAGCTGGTTGCCGTAGGCGCTGGCCTTGCCCTGGCCGTCCAGCGCGGTCTGCACCAGCGGCAGCACATCGTCGGCCATGCGGTAGTTGAGCTGGATCAGCTCGGTGGCCGCCTGCAGCGGCAGGCTGAGGCCGAGCGAGAGGGCGAGCAGGCAGGCGCGCAGGGTCATAGCAGGAAGCTCCGTAGGTCGGGGTCGGTCAGGCTCAGGTCCCAGGCCTCGTCGAACTGCGCCTGGCGTTGGCGAACCCGTCCGGGGTCGTTGTACAGGGCGTAGCCGGCGTACAGCTCGGGCGTTTCGCGCAGCAGCAGGCCGCGGTCGTCGACCAGCAGATAGGCGCCGGTCTCGCCGGGGTGGTCCGGGTTGATCTTGCGCACCTGCAGGTTGCTGGTGATGCGCTTGGCCAGGTTGAGCAGGCGGTGGCCCTGGCGCAGCGGCGTGCCGACGTCGCGCAGCAGGATGCGCATGCGGTTCTTCGGGCTGGCTAGGAGCAGGCGCGTACAGGCGTCCTGCACGCTGCTGTGGTTGTACAGCCAGGCTTCCAGGTCGGGGCTGTACAGGCACAGGTTGTTGTGAGCCTGTTGCAGCAGGGCCAGGGCGTGGGCCTGGGCCTCGTCCGGGCGGCCGAAGCGCTCCAGGTGCGAATGGCCGCCAAGGGCGAAGGGGGCGGGTTCGCGCGGTTCGCTGGTGACGGCTGGCTGGTTGTCGGGGTTGTGCACGGAAAAACGCCCCGGCGACTGGAATTCGATGGCCGGCAGTTCCGGTTGGTTCTCGTCGTGCGGGGCGTTTTCGTCGCTCATGCTGCCGTCCTAATCGCTATGCCGCACCATCATCACGTGGGGGATGCCGGCCTCGAGGTACTCGTCGCCCTCGATGCGGAAGCCCAGTCGCTCGTAGAAGGCGCTGGCGTGCACCTGGGCGCTGAGCCTCTGCTCGCGCTGGCCACGTTGCTCGGCGGCCTCGATGGCGGCGCGCATCAGCGCCTCACCGACCTTCAGGCCGCGCCAGTCCTTGAGCACCGAGACCCGGCCGATCTGGCCGTCGGCCAGCAGGCGCGCGGTGCCGATCGGGTAGTCGCCCTCGCAGGCGAGGAAATGCACGGCATCGATGTCCTCGTCATCCCATTCGAGTTCGGCGGGCACCGCCTGTTCGGCGATGAACACCGCCTCGCGGATGCGCCGCAGGTCGGCATTGTCCTTCTGCCAGTGGGCGAGGCGGACGTGAATCTCACTCATCAGCAAACTCCAAACTTCCTTGCTGGACCAGTTCACGCACCAGTGTACGCCCGTCTTCGTCGGCCAACCAAGGCGCCAGGTTATCGCCGTGCAGAGCCTCGGCGGCGCAGATCAGGCGCAGCAGCTCCTTGAGGTGCGCCGGCAGCAGGCGGCTCTGGCCGCTGGCGAACAGCACCAGGCCGACGTCCACCTCGCTCCAGGCCAGGCGGGCGCTGGGGTTGCGTACCAGCACGGCGCCGTCTTGCAGGGCGCCGAGGAACTCGTCTTCGGCTATTTCGGGGCCGTTGACCAGCTCGGGGTAGCGCGGCTCGGTCATGAACTGGCCGAACCAGGTGAGCAGCAGGCGTTCGTCGCTCATGTGCTCGGTCAGCAGCGCCTTGAGGCGGTCGAGGGCGTCCTGCTGGATCTGGTGCGGGTCGCTGCTCGGCGCCATGCCGGCGTCGCTGTAGCGCTCCTCGTCCGGCAGGAACTGGGCGAGAAAGTCGGTGAAGTGGGTCAGCACCTCGGCCGCGCTCGGTGCGCGGAAGCCGACCGAGTAGGTCATGCAGTCGTCCTCGGCGATGCCATGGTGGGCCAGGCGTGGCGGCAGGTAGAGCATGTCGCCGGGCTCCAGCACCCATTCGTCGGTCTGCTCGAACTCGGCAAGGATGCGCAGGTCGGCGTGCGCCAGCAGCTTGCTGTCGGCGTCGCACATCTGGCCGATCTTCCAGCGGCGCTGGCCTTCGGCTTGCAGCAGGAACACGTCGTAGTTGTCGAAGTGCGGGCCGACGCTGCCGCCCGGCGCGGCGAAGCTGATCATCAGATCGTCGATGCGCCAGCTGGGCAGGAAGCCGAAGTCCTTGAGCACCTCGGCCACTTCCGGCACGAACTGGTCGACGGCCTGTACCAGCAGGGTCCAGTCGCGCTCCGGCAGCTGGCTGAAGGTGTCCTCGGCGAAGGGGCCGCGGCGCAGTTCCCAGGGGTGGGCGCCGTGCTCCAGCACCAGGCGCGACTCGACTTCCTCTTCCAAGGCCAGGCCGGCCAGCTCGTCGGCGGTGATCGGGCTCTCGAAGCCGGGAATGGCCTGGCGGATCAGCAGGGGCTTCTGCTGCCAGTAGTCGCGCAGGAACTCGCGGGGAGTCAGGCCGCCCAGCAGCTGCAGGGGAGTATCAGGATTCATGGCTAAGCCCTTGAAAGAGATGAAATGGCTAAAACAAAAACGCCCGGCTCAGCCGGGCGTTGGCGGGGCTGGTGGCGCTCAGATGCGCTTGGCCTGGGCGACGGCGTTGCCGATGTAGCGGGCCGGGGTGAGCTGCTTGAGCTCCTCCTTGGCGGCTGCCGGCATGTCCAGGCCGTCGATGAAGCTGAGCAGGGCCTCGGGGCTGATGCCCTTGCCGCGGGTCAGCTCCTTGAGCTTCTCGTAGGGATTCTCGATGGCGTAGCGGCGCATCACGGTCTGGATCGGCTCGGCCAGGACTTCCCAGCAGGCGTCCAGGTCTTCGGCGATGCGCGCCTCGTTCAGTTCCAGCTTGCCGATGCCCTTGAGGCTGGCCTCGTAGGCGATGACGCTGTGGGCGAAGCCGACGCCGAGGTTGCGCAGCACGGTGGAGTCGGTCAGGTCACGCTGCCAGCGCGAGATCGGCAGCTTGCTGGCCAGGTGCTGGAAGATCGCGTTGGCGATGCCCAGATTGCCTTCGGAGTTCTCGAAGTCGATCGGGTTGACCTTGTGCGGCATGGTCGAGGAGCCGATCTCGCCGGCCACGGTCTTCTGCTTGAAGTAGCCGAGGGAGATGTAGCCCCACACGTCGCGGTCGAAGTCGATGAGGATGGTGTTGAAGCGGGCGATGGCGTCGAACAGCTCGGCGATATAGTCGTGCGGCTCGATCTGGGTGGTGTAGGGGTTCCACGAGAGGCCCAGGTCGCCTTCGATGAACTGCTTGGCGTTGGCCTCCCAGTCGATCTGCGGGTAGGCGGACAGGTGAGCGTTGTAGTTGCCTACGGCGCCGTTGATCTTGCCCAGCAGCGGCACGGCGGCGACCTGGGCGATCTGGCGCTCCAGGCGGTAGACCACGTTGGCCAGTTCCTTGCCGAGGGTGGTCGGCGAGGCCGGCTGGCCGTGGGTGCGCGACAACATCGGCACGCCGGCGAACTTGACGGCCAGCTCGCGAATGGCGCCGGCGATCTGCTTCATCAGCGGCAGCAGAACGCTGTCGCGGCCCTCGCGCAGCATCAGGGCGTGGGACAGGTTGTTGATATCTTCGGATGTGCAAGCGAAGTGGATAAATTCGCTGACCGCGGCCAGTTCCGGCAGCTTGGCGGCCTGCTCCTTGAGCAGGTACTCCACGGCTTTGACGTCGTGGTTGGTGGTGCGCTCGATTTCCTTCACGCGTTCGGCGTGCTCGACGGCGAAGTTCTCGGCCAGCTCGTTGAGCAGGGCGTTGGCCTCGGCGGAGAAGGGCGCGACTTCGGCGACGCCTTCATGGGCGGCCAGGCGCTGCAGCCAGCGTACTTCGACCATCACGCGGAAGCGGATCAGGCCGTATTCGCTGAAGATCGGGCGCAGGGCGCTGGTTTTGCCGGCGTAGCGGCCATCGACGGGGGACACCGCGGTGAGCGAGGAAAGCTGCATGGAGGCGTTCTCGGGCAGGTCGGTCAACGAAAAGGGCGCACATCATACACGAAAGAGCAGCTTTAAGCCGCAAGTTGCAAGCTTCAAGTAGAAGCGTGGCTCGGCGCAGGAGTGCTTTTGCTCTTACTTGCGGCTTGCAGCTTGGGGCTTGCGGCTGATTGCGAGCAGGCTGGCGGCGAAGATCAGCGCCGCGCCGATCAGCGAGGTGACGTCCGGCATCTCGCCCCAGCGCAGCCAGGCGATAAGGCCGGCGAAGACGATGGCCAGGTAGGCGATGGGGCCGATCAGGCCGGGCGGCGCCAGGGCGTAGGCCTTGGACATGACGATCTGGCTCACCGTGGCGAGCAGGCCGATGCCCAGCAGCAGGCCGAGCTGGTGCTGGTCCAGTGGCTGCCAGGCCCAGGTCAGCGGCACGGCGGAAATCAGTGCGCTGAACAGCGAGAAGTAGAAGACGATGCGGAAGGCCGGCTCGGTATCGCTCATCTCGCGAATGGACACGAAGGCGAAGGCCGCCAGGATGCTGGCCGCCAGGCCGACCAGGGCCTGGCTGTCGAACAGCGCCTGGCTGGGCTTGGCCACCAGCAGCACACCGACCAGGCCGATGCCGGTAGTGAGCAGCATGCGCCGGGTCAGCGGCTCCTTGAGCAGCCACCAGGCTAGTACTGGGGTGAACACCGGCGCCGAATAGGTGAAGAGCATGGCGTCGGCCAGCGGCAGGTGGGCGATGGCGTAGAAGAAGCAGTACATCGCCGCCAGGCCGTAGCCGGTGCGCCACAGATGCGATTTTATCCGGCCTGTCCTCAGCGGGCCGGTGCCCTTGAGGGCGACCAGCGGTAGAAAGAACAGCACGCCGACCAGGTTGCGGAAGAACACCACCGACTCGTTGTTGACGCCGCCGGACACCTCGCGGATGCCTACGCCCATCAGGGAAAAGAGCAGGGCGGAGAGCGCCAGCAGCAGGGCGCCCTGCACGGGTCTGACGCTGCGGCTGGGCGGGTTCATGTCAGCTCCGCAGCAGCGGGTAGAGTTCCTTGAGCAGCTTGCCGCGGCTGAACACCAGCTGCCAGCGGTGGCCACCGAGCTGGCGCCACAGGCGAGCCGAGCGGATGCCGGTGAGCAGCAGGGCGCGGACCTTGGAAGCCACGGCCGGTTGCTGCAGGAAGCGCATGTCGCCATGCACCTGGATGCGCTGGCGGAAGGTGCTGATGGTGTCCTGGTACAGGCTGCCGCAGGCGGCCACCACGTTGTCGTGGGTCGGGCCGAAGTGCTCGACCTGGTTCTGGATCTGGTCCAGGCGGCTGCCGATCACTTGCAGCATGTCGTCGCGCTTGGCCAGCTGGCGCTCCAGGCCGAGCAGGGCCAGGGCGTAGCGCAGCGGTTCGCGCTGCAGGCTGGCCGGGCTGCGCTCCAGGGCGCCGACCAGGGCCTTGTAACCCTCGCGCAGGTTGAGGTCGTCGCCGCCGTAGACTTCCAGCGTGCTCTTCGGGTCGCGTACCAGCAGGCTGCCGAGCAGGCAGCCGAGCTGGGCGTCGCCGACCTGGCCGGTGCGGGCCAGCTTGTCCACCAGGCTGGCGGCCTGGAATACGGCAGAGAGTGCGATCAGCTGTTCCTGGGTCGGGCTCATGCGCGCGGTGCTCCTTCGGCGCAGGGTTCGGCGACCTCGATCACGCCGCCGCCGAGGCAGATTTCGCCGTCATAGAACACCACGGACTGGCCCGGGGTGACGGCGCGCTGCGGCTCGTCGAACAGGGCGCGGTAGCCGTTCGCGGTCTTTTCCAGGGTGCAGGCCTGGTCGGCCTGGCGATAGCGCACCTTGGCGGTCAAACGGCGCGGGCTGGACAGATCGACGGGGTTGACCCAGTAGATGTCCGAGGCGAGCAGGGCGCGGGAGAACAGCCAGGGATGGTCGTTGCCCTGGCCGACGATCAGCACGTTGCGGGTGAGATCCTTGTGCAGCACGTACCAGGGCTCGTCGCCGGCGTCCTTCATACCGCCGATGCCGAGGCCCTGGCGCTGGCCGATGGTGTGGTACATCAGGCCGACGTGCCGGCCGATCACCTTGCCCTCGGTGGTCTCGATATTGCCCGGCTGGGCCGGCAGGTACTGCTTGAGGAAATCACTGAAGCGGCGCTCGCCGATGAAGCAGATGCCGGTCGAGTCCTTCTTCTTGGCGGTGGCCAGCGCGTACTTCTCGGCGATGGCGCGTACCTGCGGCTTCTCCAGCTCGCCGACCGGGAACAGGGTGCGGCCGATCTGCTCGCCGCCGACGGCGTGCAGGAAGTAGCTCTGGTCCTTGTTCGGGTCGAGGCCCTTGAGCAGTTCGCTGCGGTCGTCGATATCGCGGCGGCGCACGTAGTGGCCGGTGGCGATCAGATCGGCGCCGAGGCTGAGGGCGTAGTCGAGGAAGGCTTTGAACTTGATCTCGCGGTTGCACAGGATGTCGGGGTTCGGCGTGCGCCCGGCCTTGTATTCGGCGAGGAAGTGCTCGAACACGTTGTCCCAGTATTCCGCGGCGAAGTTGGCGGTGTGCAGCTTGATGCCGATGCGGTCGCACACGGCCTGGGCGTCGGCCAGGTCGGCCATGGCGGTGCAGTATTCGGTGCCGTCGTCCTCCTCCCAGTTCTTCATGAACAGGCCTTCCACCTGGTAGCCCTGCTCGAGCAGCAGCAGGGCGGAAACGGAGGAGTCGACGCCGCCGGACATGCCGACGATCACTCGGGTATTGGCTGGTTCGCGCATGGGAGTTCGAGAAGGGTGACTGCGGAAAGCTGGCGATTCTATCAGGAGCGGGCCCCGCGCGGCGAATCAGGCCGGGCCGCGATCGGCCGGGGTGCGGATCAGGCTGAGGTCGTGGCGTGCCCCGGCCAGGTAATCGTCGATGCAGCGCAGCACCAGTTCGCTGCGCCAGCGCTCGGGCTGGGCGGCCAGCTCGTCGCGGGTCAGCCAGCGTGGGCCGATGATGCCTTCGTCCAGGGGCGACTCCGGCAGGTGGCGCAGCGGCTTGGCGGCGAAGCACACGCGCTGGTAGGTCACGCCGTTGCTCGGCGCGGTGTACAGGTAGATGCCGGTGACGGCGGTCAGCTCCACCTGCCAGCCGGTTTCTTCCAGGGTCTCGCGCAGGGCCGCCTCGATCAGACTTTCGTCGGCTTCCAAGTGGCCGGCAGGCTGGTTAAATACCGCCTGGCCGCCGGCCAGTTCCTCGACCAGCAGGAAGCGTCCGCGGTCCTCGACAACGGTGGCGACGGTAACGTGTGGGGTGAAGCGCATAGGGGGCTCCATGCAGGCAAATGGCGGCGGGGCTCGGGCAATCCCGGGGCGAGCTGCTAGGCTTGAAAGCGCCCGGTCGGTGCCGCTCTGTAGCGGCCCTGTAGTTTGACTACAAGAATGGCCCGAGGCCAGGATTCGAGCAGTCTAAGCCGGGGCAGAGGCGCCGGTAAACGGTTAAAAGTGCGTGACTTTCTGTAGAAAAACTACAAGAATGCGACACCTTTCCGAGATCCAGATGTATCGTCTGCCGCGCTACCCGTGCGGTGGATTGTCAGACCACGAAAACAAACGGAGTCCAGCATGGGATACCAGAAGATCCAGGTGCCTGCGAGCGGCGAGAAGATCACTGTCAACGCCGACATGTCCCTGAATGTACCGAACAACCCGATCATTCCGTTCATCGAGGGTGACGGTATCGGTGTCGATATCAGCCCGGTGATGATCAAGGTCGTCGACGCTGCCGTCGAGAAGGCCTACGCCGGCCAGCGCAAGATCGCCTGGATGGAAGTGTATGCCGGCGAGAAAGCCACCCAGGTCTACGACCAGGACACCTGGCTGCCGAAGGAAACCCTGGAAGCCGTGCGCGACTACGTCGTGTCCATCAAGGGCCCGCTGACCACTCCGGTCGGTGGCGGCATTCGCTCCCTCAACGTGGCCCTGCGTCAGGAGCTGGATCTGTATGTCTGCCAGCGTCCGGTGCGTTGGTTCGAAGGCGTGCCGAGCCCGGTGAAGAAGCCGGGTGACGTGGACATGTGCATCTTCCGCGAGAACTCCGAGGACATCTACGCCGGCGTCGAGTGGAAGGCCGGTTCGCCCGAGGCCGAGAAGGTCATCAAGTTCCTCACCGAGGAAATGGGCGTCAAGAAGATCCGCTTCACCGAGAACTGCGGCATCGGCGTCAAGCCGGTTTCCCTGGACGGCACCAAGCGCCTGGTGCGCAAGGCCCTGCAGTACGCCGTGGACAACGATCGCAGCTCGGTGACCATCGTTCACAAGGGCAACATCATGAAGTTCACCGAAGGTGCCTTCAAGGAGTGGGGCTACGAGGTGGCGCGCGACGAGTTCGGCGCCGAGCTGCTGGACGGCGGCCCGTGGATGCAGTTCAAGAACCCGAACACCGGCAAGACCATCGTGGTGAAGGACGCCATCGCCGACGCCATGCTGCAGCAGATCCTGCTGCGTCCGGCCGAGTACGATGTGATCGCCACCCTGAACCTGAACGGTGACTATCTGTCCGACGCCCTGGCGGCCGAGGTGGGCGGAATCGGCATCGCGCCGGGCGCCAACCTGTCCGACACCGTGGCCATGTTCGAGGCCACTCACGGCACCGCGCCGAAGTACGCCGGCCAGGACAAGGTCAACCCGGGCTCGGTCATCCTCTCCGCCGAGATGATGCTGCGCCACATGGGCTGGCTGGAAGCTGCCGACCTGATCATCAAGGGCACCAACGGTGCCATCGCCGCGAAGACCGTGACCTACGACTTCGAGCGTCTGATGGACGGTGCCAAGCTGTTGTCCTGCTCGCAGTTCGGTGATGCCATCATCGCTCACATGTAAGGCGACGAGCGGTAAACGAAAAGGCCGGTCATCTGACCGGCCTTTTTCATTTTGGCTCTTTTCAGGCTTCCGCTGGAGTGTTTTGCGGCGAGCTGATGGCCGCCGGGGATTCACTGGTTACCAGAATCGGACTGATATTCACCGCATGCAGGCCCTTGGGGCCCTGCAGAATATCGAATTTGACCGCTTGGCCGGCCTTGAGAGTCTTGTAGCCGTCCATCTGGATAGCCGAGTAGTGGGCGAACAGGTCCTCATCTCGGCCGTCGGCGACGATGAAGCCGTAGCCCTTGGCGTTGTTGAACCACTTGACCTTACCGCTAAGCATGCTGACATCCCTCTGCAAAGGACTCCATCACTGGAGTATCATCCACTTCAGCTCCACGTCCGACTTCGGCCGTTTGGGCGCAGCCGCGGAACCCCGATACCCGATAGGGTATTCACTGTTTGTAACACCGTTTCGCCTTTAGTCAAGGTGCGCAGACGGGAGGCTGAGAAGCCTGTCAAAATCCCTCTGCCATCGAACTCCCACCTATCACTATCCCATCAGTTCAGCATGCATTCACGCAGCCAGATTCGACTAACATTCAATCAGGATCGCCCCGTCGAGCATGAGGACGATTCCACCGGCCTGGCAGTGCAGGAAGCGAAGCCGAAGTTGCAGGCACCGCCCATGTATAAGGTGCTGATGTTCAACGACGATTACACGCCGATGGATTTCGTGGTCGAGGTGCTGGAGCTGTTCTTCGGCATGAATCGGGAGCTGGCCACCAAGGTCATGCTCACCGTGCATACAGAGGGCAAGGCGATCTGCGGGGTGTTCACCCGCGACATCGCAGAGACCAAGGCGATGCAGGTCAACCAGTACGCTCGGGAGAGCCAGCATCCGCTACTCTGTGAGATAGAGAAGGACGGTTAACGCCGTCCCGCTTGGGTAAGAGGTGAAGCTATGTTGAATCGAGAGCTGGAAGTCACCCTCAATCTGGCCTTCAAGGAGGCACGTGCCAAGCGCCATGAGTTCATGACGGTCGAGCACCTGCTTCTTGCTTTGCTGGACAACGAGGCTGCAGCGACCGTACTGCGCGCCTGCGGCGCCAACCTGGATAAGCTCCGACATGATCTGCAGGAGTTCATCGACTCCACGACCCCCCTGATTCCGCAGCACGACGAAGAGCGCGAGACCCAGCCGACCCTGGGTTTCCAGCGCGTGCTGCAGCGCGCCGTGTTCCATGTGCAGAGCTCCGGCAAGCGCGAGGTGACCGGCGCCAACGTGCTGGTCGCCATCTTCAGCGAGCAGGAAAGCCAGGCCGTGTTCCTGCTCAAGCAGCAGAGCGTGGCGCGCATCGACGTGGTCAACTACATCGCCCACGGCATCTCCAAGGTGCCGGGGCATGCCGAGCATCACGAGAGCGAGCAGGAGATGCAGGACGACGAGGGGGGCGACTCCTCGCCCTCCGGCAATCCGCTCGACGCCTACGCCAGCAACCTCAACGAGTTGGCGCGCCTGGGTCGCATCGATCCGCTGGTCGGGCGTGAGCATGAGGTCGAGCGGGTGGCACAGATCCTCGCCCGGCGACGCAAGAACAACCCGCTGCTGGTCGGCGAGGCCGGTGTCGGCAAGACCGCCATCGCCGAGGGCCTGGCCAAGCGCATCGTCGACGAGCAGGTGCCGGACCTGCTGGCCGACAGCGTGGTCTACTCCCTCGATCTCGGCGCGCTGCTGGCGGGCACCAAGTACCGCGGCGACTTCGAGAAGCGCTTCAAGGCGCTGCTCAACGAGCTGCGCAAGCGCCCGCACGCCATCCTGTTCATCGACGAGATCCACACCATCATCGGCGCCGGCGCGGCCTCCGGTGGGGTGATGGACGCCTCCAATCTGCTCAAGCCGCTGCTGTCGTCCGGTGAGATTCGCTGCATCGGCTCGACCACCTTCCAGGAGTTCCGCGGCATCTTCGAGAAGGATCGCGCCCTGGCGCGGCGCTTCCAGAAGGTCGATGTCAGCGAGCCCTCGGTCGAGGACACCGTGGGCATCCTCAAGGGGCTCAAGGCGCGCTTCGAGCAGCACCACCATATCGAGTACAGCGACGAGGCCCTGCGTGCGGCGGCCGAGCTGGCGGCGCGCTACATCAACGACCGGCACATGCCGGACAAGGCCATCGACGTGATCGACGAGGCCGGCGCCTACCAGCGCCTGCAGCCGGAGGAGAAGCGCGCCAAGCGCATCGAGGTGGCCCAGGTCGAGGACATAGTGGCGAAGATCGCGCGGATTCCGCCGAAGCACGTCAGCAGCTCGGACAAGGAGCTGCTGCGCAACCTGGAGCGCGACCTCAAGCTCACCGTGTTCGGCCAGGATACGGCGATCGATTCGCTGTCCACCGCGATCAAGCTGTCCCGGGCCGGGCTCAAGGCGCCGGACAAGCCGGTCGGCTCTTTCCTCTTCGCCGGCCCGACCGGCGTCGGCAAGACCGAGGCCGCTCGTCAGCTGGCCAAGGCCATGGGCATCGAGCTGGTGCGTTTCGACATGTCCGAGTACATGGAGCGCCACACTGTGTCGCGCCTGATCGGTGCGCCACCCGGTTATGTCGGTTTCGACCAGGGCGGCTTGCTGACCGAGGCCATCACCAAGCAGCCGCACTGCGTGCTGCTGCTGGACGAGATCGAGAAGGCCCACCCGGAAGTCTTTAATCTGCTGTTGCAGGTGATGGACCACGGCACCCTGACCGACAACAACGGGCGCAAGGCGGACTTCCGCAACGTGATCCTGATCATGACCACCAACGCCGGGGCGGAAACCGCGGCGCGGGCGTCGATCGGCTTCACCCAGCAGGACCATTCGTCCGACGCCATGGAAGTGATCAAGAAGAGCTTCACGCCAGAGTTCCGCAACCGCCTGGATACCATCATCCAGTTCGGCCGCCTGAGTCACGAGACCATCAAGAGCATCGTCGACAAGTTCCTCACCGAGCTGCAGGCGCAGCTGGAGGACAAGCGCGTGCAGCTGGAGGTCAGCGACGCGGCGCGTGGCTGGCTGGCGGAGCGTGGCTACGACGTGCAGATGGGCGCGCGGCCGATGGCGCGGCTGATCCAGGACAAGATCAAGCGGCCTCTGGCCGAGGAGATCCTGTTCGGCGAGCTGGCCGAGCACGGCGGCCTGGTGCATGTCGACCTCGAAAACGGCGAGCTGCATTTCGAGTTCGAGACCACGGCCGAGCCGGCTTGATCGGCAGGCAAACGAAAACGCCCGGCAGTGCCGGGCGTTTTTGCATTCGGATTGCGCGAGGTGGCAATCAGCGGGCGCGGTAGGTGATGCGGCCCTTGCTCAGGTCGTAGGGCGTCAGTTCGACGCGGACCTTGTCGCCAGTCAGAATGCGGATGTAGTTCTTGCGCATCTTGCCGGAGATGTGCGCGGTAACGACGTGCCCGTTTTCCAACTCCACACGGAACATGGTGTTGGGCAGGGTGTCGACGACAGTACCTTCCATTTCGAAGCTGTCTTCTTTCGACATGCAGTAAAGCCCTCGGTATCCAAAGATTGGCCCGGCGCAAGGGTGCCCGGACAAAAGCGGCGTGCATTGTGCCCGAAAAGGGGGAGGGACGCCAAGTGGCTGCGGAGTCGGGAAATGGTCGGCTCAGGTCAGAACGACCCAGCGCTGGTTGACGAACAGCTCGATGGGGCGGTACTGGGTCTTGTAGCTCATCTTCCGGCAATTCTTGATCCAGTAGCCAAGATAGACGGCCTGCAGGCCGAGACGGGCGGTCTCGCCGATCTGCCAGAGAATGGCGAAGCGGCCCAGGCTGCGGCGTTCCTCGTCCGGGTCGTAGAAGGTGTAGACCGCCGACAGGCCGTTGGGCAGCACGTCGGTGACGGCCACCGCGACCAGGCGGCCTTCCAGGCGGAACTCGTAGAAGCGGGCGAAGGGTAGGTCGCGGACCAGGAAGGTGCTGAACTGGTCGCGGCTGGGTGGGTACATGTCGCCATCGGCATGGCGCTGCTCGATGTAGCGCACGTAGAGGGCGTAATACTCCTCGCTGAAGGCGGGGCGTACGGGGCGCACTTGCAGGTCGGCGTTGCGCTTGAGGATGCGCTTCTGCTGGCGACTGGGGATGAACTGGTCGGCGGGAATGCGTGCCGGCACGCAGGCGGTGCAGCGCTGGCAGTGCGGGCGGTAGAGGTGGTCGCCGCTGCGGCGAAAGCCCATCTCCGAGAGTTCGGCATAGACCTGCACATCCATGGGCTGGCTGGGATCGAGAAACAGCGTGGTGGCCTGTTCCTCGGGCAGATAGCTGCATGGATGGGGCTGAGTGGCGTAGAACTTGAGGCGTGCCAGCTCGGTCATGGTCGACCCTCGGGGAAACCCTGGGACAAGTGTATGTCAGCCCGGGGGTGCCTACCACACGAGGCGGTCATACCCGCCAGTCGGCAGCGCTGCCCTGCTCCAGATGCTCGCGCAGATAGGCGGCGAATTCCCGTCGTGGAATGGCACGGGCGCCGAAGCTGTGCAGGTGCTGGGTCGGCATCTGGCAGTCGATCAGGGCGAAGCCCCACTCGCGCAGCTTGCCGACCAGGGTGGCGAAGCCGACCTTGGAGGCATTGTCGATGCGGCTGAACATGGATTCGCCGAAGAACAGTCGGCCCATGGCCAGGCCGTAGAGGCCGCCGACCAGCTGCTCGCCCTGCCAGACTTCCACCGAGTGGGCGATGCCGCGGCGGTGCAGCTGCAGATAGGCCTGCTGCATGCTCTCGGTGATCCAGGTGCCGTCGGCGTAGTCGCGCGGTTCGGCGCAGGCGCGGATGACAGCGGCGAAGTCCTGGTCGAAGGTCACCCGCAGGCGCTGCTGGCGCATCAGCTTGGCCAGGCTGCGCGACAGGTGGAACTCCTCGGGCAGCAGAACGGTGCGTGGGTCGGGCGACCACCACAGCAGTGGCTGGCCCTCGCTGAACCAGGGGAAGCAGCCGTGCCGGTAGGCGGCGATCAGGCGCTCGGCGGACAGGTCGCCGCCGGCGGCCAGCAAGCCATTGGGTTCGCGCATGGCCTTCTCCAGCGGGGGGAAGTCCAGTGAGTCGCGTTGCAGCCAGGTCAACATGCGGGGGAGGGCGGGTGCGCTGGCACCCGCAGCCGGGCTCAGGCGTCGAGGTATTTCTCGGCGTCCAGCGCGGCCATGCAGCCGGCGCCGGCCGAGGTGATGGCCTGGCGGTAGACATGGTCGGCCACGTCGCCGGCGGCGAATACGCCCTCGATGCTGGTGGCGGTGGCGTTGCCTTCGCTGCCGCCCTGGACGATCAGGTAGCCGTCACGCATCTCCAGCTGGCCCTGGAACAGCTCGGTGTTGGGCTTGTGGCCGATGGCGATGAACACGCCGGCCAGCTGCAGCTCTTTAGTGCTGCCGTCGGCGGTGCTTTTCAGGCGCACGCCGGTGACGCCGGTGTTGTCGCCCAGCACTTCGTCCAGGGTGTGATTCCAGTGCAGGCGCACGTTGCCGTTGGCGGCCTTGTCGAACAGCTTGTCCTGCAGGATTTTCTCCGAGCGCAGTTTGTCGCGGCGATGGATCAGGTGCACTTCCTTGGCGATGTTGGACAGGTACAGGGCTTCCTCGACGGCGGTGTTGCCGCCGCCGACCACGCACACGACCTGGTTGCGATAGAAGAAGCCGTCGCAGGTGGCGCAGGCGGACACGCCCTTGCCGGCGAAGGCTTCCTCGGACGGTAGGCCCAGGTACTGGGCACTGGCGCCGGTGGCGATGATCAGTGCGTCGCAGCTGTAGGTGCCGCTGTCGCCCTTGAGAACGAACGGCTTGCTCTGCAACTCGGCGGTGTGGATATGGTCGTAGACGATCTCGGTGTCGAAGCGCTCGGCGTGCTCCTGCATGCGCTGCATCAGCGCCGGGCCGGTCAGGCCGTGCACGTCACCCGGCCAGTTGTCGACTTCGGTGGTGGTGGTCAGCTGGCCGCCGGGCTGGATGCCGGTGATGACGACGGGCTTGAGGTTGGCGCGGGCGGCATAGACGGCGGCGGTGTAGCCGGCCGGGCCGGAGCCCAGGATGATCAGGCGTGAATGCTTGACTTCGCTCATAAAAAGACCCCATAAGCCTTTGTCACAAAAGAGAATGCGTGCTCCAATTGGGCGGCACGCAAGGG
This sequence comes from Pseudomonas sp. CAU 1711, assembly GCF_039888625.1. Taxonomy (NCBI): domain Bacteria; kingdom Pseudomonadati; phylum Pseudomonadota; class Gammaproteobacteria; order Pseudomonadales; family Pseudomonadaceae; genus Pseudomonas; species Pseudomonas sp. CAU 1711. Next base: position 232,813 of record NZ_JBDQQT010000004.1, on the reverse strand, counting down.
ATAGCCGGGTATCCTACACCGAAGCGGGAGAGGGCGGCAAAACGGCGCCCCGGCCTGGCACGATACCTGTAAATTTGTACAATAGTCCGCTCCCAGGATCGCCAGTCGCGTTCCACGCGCAGGAATGACAGCGTTTTGAAGAATCCCAGCACAGCAGCCCAGGCGCCGGCCTGGCGCCAGCAATTGCAGCATCGCCTCAAGGAAGGTGCCCTGATCGCGCTCGGCGCGCTTTGCCTGATCCTGTGGATGGCGCTGCTGACCTACGACCAGAACGATCCGGGCTGGACTCACACCAGCACTGCCCAGCAGGTGCAGAACGCCGCCGGTCGCGCCGGTGCCTGGTTCGCCGACGTATTGTTCATGGCACTCGGCTACTTCGCCTACCTGTTCCCGCTGCTGCTTGCCGTGCGCATCTGGCAGATGTTCCGTGCCCGCAACGAGCCGTGGCAGTGGAACGGCTGGATGTTCTCCTGGCGTCTGATCGGTTTGGTGTTCCTAATTCTGGCCGGCTCCACCCTGGCCTATATCCATTTTCATTCCGCGCCCGGCATGCCGGCCTCCGCCGGCGGCGCGCTGGGCGAGAGCCTGGGCCAGCTGGCTATCGAAGCGCTCAACGTGCAGGGCAGCACCCTGCTGTTCCTCGCCCTGTTCCTGTTCGGCCTGACCGTATTCACCGACCTGTCCTGGTTCAGGCTGATGGACCTGACCGGCAAGATCACCCTCGACCTGATCGAACTGGTGCACAGCCTGATCACCCGCTGGTGGGAGGCGCGTGTGCAGCGCAAGCAACTGGTGGCTCAGCTGCGCGAGGTGGACGAGCGTGTCGCCGAGGTGGCCGCGCCGGTGGTGCCGGATCGCCGCGAGCAGGCCAAGGTCAAGGAGCGCCTGATCGAGCGCGAGGAGACCCTGGCCAGGCACATGGTCGAGCGCGAGACCCGCGCCGCGCCGGTGATAGCGCCGCAACCGGCGCCCAAGGCCGCCGAGCCGAGCAAGCGCGTGCTCAAGGAGAAGCAGGTGCCGCTGTTCGAGGATGCGGCCCTGGCCGGCAGCCTGCCGCCGATCTCCATTCTCGACGTGGCCGAGAAGAAGCAGAAGAGCTTCTCCCCCGAGTCGCTGGAGGCCATGTCGCGCCTGCTCGAGATCAAGCTCAAGGAGTTCGGCGTCGAGGTGGTGGTGGAGTCCGTGCACCCGGGCCCGGTGATCACCCGCTTCGAAATCCAGCCGGGCATCGGCGTCAAGGTGAGCCGCATCTCCAACCTGGCCAAGGACCTGGCCCGTTCGCTGGCGGTGATCAGCGTGCGGGTGGTCGAGGTGATCCCGGGCAAGACCACGGTCGGCATCGAGATTCCCAACGAGGACCGCCAGATCGTGCGCTTCTCCGAGGTGCTGTCGTCCAACGAGTACGACGACGCCAAGTCGCCGGTGACCCTTGCGCTGGGCCACGATATCGGCGGCAAGCCGGTGATCGCCGACCTGGCCAAGATGCCGCACCTGCTGGTGGCCGGTACCACCGGCTCCGGTAAGTCGGTGGGGGTCAACGCCATGATCCTGTCGATCCTGTTCAAGTCCACGCCGGAAGAGGCGCGGATGATCATGATCGACCCGAAGATGCTCGAGCTGTCCATCTACGAAGGCATTCCGCACCTGCTGTGCCCGGTGGTGACCGACATGAAGGAGGCCGCCAACGCCCTGCGCTGGTCGGTGGCCGAGATGGAGCGCCGCTACAAGCTGATGGCGGCCATGGGCGTGCGCAACCTGGCCGGCTTCAACCGCAAGGTGAAGGACGCCGAGGAGGCCGGCACGCCGCTGCATGACCCGCTGTACAAGCGCGAGTCGATGGAAGACGAGCCGCCCTACCTGAAGACCCTGCCGACCATCGTCGTGGTGGTCGACGAGTTCGCCGACATGATGATGATCGTCGGCAAGAAGGTCGAAGAGCTGATCGCCCGCATCGCGCAGAAGGCCCGTGCCGCCGGCATCCACCTGATCCTGGCCACCCAGCGCCCGTCTGTGGACGTGATCACCGGTCTGATCAAGGCCAACATCCCGACCCGCATGGCCTTCCAGGTGTCGAGCAAGATCGATTCGCGCACCATCCTCGACCAGGGCGGCGCCGAGCAGCTGCTGGGCCACGGCGACATGCTTTACCTGCCGCCCGGCACCGGCCTGCCGATCCGCGTGCATGGCGCCTTCGTTTCCGACGACGAGGTGCATCGCGTGGTCGAGGCCTGGAAGCAGCGCGGCGCGCCGGACTACATCGAGGACATCCTCGCCGGCGTCGAGGAGAGCGGCAGCGGCTTCGAGGGCGGCGGTAGCGGCGAGGGCGGCGAGGGCAGCGAGGAAGACCCCTTGTACGACGAGGCCGTGGCCTTCGTGCTGGAGAGTCGCCGCGCCTCCATCTCCGCCGTGCAGCGCAAGCTGAAGATCGGCTACAACCGCGCCGCGCGCATGATCGAGGCCATGGAGATGGCCGGCGTGGTCACTCCGATGAACACCAACGGCTCGCGCGAGGTCATAGCGCCGGGGCCGTCCCGAGACTGAAGAAAGAGGATTTCCATGCGCCTGATTCGCATGCTGCTGCTGGCCACCCTGGCCTGCAGCCCCGTACTTGCCCATGCCGACGACGAGGCCGCGGTCAAGCGGCTGACCGCCTTGCTCGACCAGGCCCAGACCCTGAGCGGGCGTTTCTCCCAGCTGACCCTGGATGGCTCCGGCACCCAGTTGCAGGAGACCTCCGGGCAGATGGCGCTGAAGCGCCCCGGCCTGTTCCGCTGGCACACCGATGCGCCGCAGGAGCAGCTGCTGGTGTCCAACGGGCAGAAGGTCTGGCTGTACGACCCGGACCTGATGCAGGTGACCGTGCAGAGCCTCGACCAGCGCCTGACCCACACCCCGGCGCTGCTGCTGTCCGGCGATGTGTCGAAGATCCGTGAGAACTTCGACATCACCTACAAGGAAGGCGGCGACGTGGTCGATTTCATCCTCAAGCCCAAGGCCCGGGACAGCCTGTTCGACAACCTGCGCCTGTCCTTCCGCAAGGGCACGATCAACGACATGCAGCTGATCGACAGCATCGGCCAGCGCACCAATATCCTGTTCCTCGGCGTGAAGATGAACGACAAGCTGGACGCCGGCCTGTTCGACTTCCAGGTGCCGGAAGGCGCCGACGTCATCCAGGAATAAGAGGCCCAGGTGGACCTGTTCCGCGCCACCCCCGTCGCCCAGCCGCTGGCCGCGCGTCTGCGCGCCACCAGCCTGGACGAGTACGTCGGCCAGGAGCACGTATTGGGGGCCGGCAAGCCGCTGCGCGAGGCGCTAGAGCAGGGCGCGCTGCACTCGATGATCTTCTGGGGCCCGCCCGGCGTCGGCAAGACCACATTGGCCAGGTTGCTGGCGCAGGTCTCCGATGCCCACTTCGAGACGATTTCCGCCGTGCTGTCCGGCGTCAAGGAGATTCGCCAGGCGGTCGAGGTGGCCAAGCAGCAGGCCGCCCAGTACGGCCGCCGCACCATCCTCTTCGTCGACGAGGTGCACCGTTTCAACAAGAGCCAGCAGGACGCCTTCCTGCCCTATGTCGAAGACGGCACCCTGATCTTCATCGGCGCCACCACCGAGAATCCCTCGTTCGAGCTGAACAACGCGCTGCTCTCGCGGGCCCGCGTCTATGTGCTGAAGAGCCTGGACGAGGCCGCCCTGCGCAAGCTGGTGGCGCGCGCCCTGGGCGAGGACAGGGGCCTGGGCACGCGTGGGCTCAGTCTGCCCGAGGAGAGCTTCCAGATTCTCCTGGCCGCCGCCGATGGCGATGGCCGGCGCCTGCTCAACCTGCTGGAGAACGCCGCCGACCTGGCCGAGGACGGCGACGAGATCGGCCCCGAGCTTTTACACAACCTGCTGGGCGACAGCCGGCGGCGCTTCGACAAGGGCGGCGAGGCCTTCTACGACCAGATTTCCGCGCTGCACAAGTCGGTGCGCGGCTCCAACCCCGACGCCGCGCTGTACTGGTACGCGCGGATGATCGACGGCGGCTGCGATCCGCTGTACCTGGCCCGGCGCGTGGTGCGCATGGCCAGCGAGGACATCGGCAACGCCGACCCGCGCGCCCTGACCCTGTGCCTCAACGCCTGGGACGTGCAGGAGCGCCTCGGCAGTCCCGAGGGCGAGCTGGCCGTGGCCCAGGCCGTGGTCTACCTGGCCTGCGCGCCGAAGAGCAACGCGGTGTACATGGGCTTCAAGGCGGCCCTGCGCGACGCCGCCGAGCACGGCTCGCTGGAGGTGCCGCTGCACCTGCGCAACGCGCCGACCAAACTGATGAAGGAGCTGGGCTACGGCGAGGAATACCGCTATGCCCACGACGAGCCGGAGGCCTATGCCGCCGGTGAAGACTATTTCCCCGAGGAGCTTGCGCCGCGGCGCTACTACGACCCGGTGCCGCGCGGCCTGGAGCTGAAGATCCGCGAGAAGCTGCAGCGCCTGGCCGAGCTGGACCGGCAGAGCCCGCGGAGGCGGCGGCCATGATCAAGGTGGTGCTGGCCGTGGCGGCCGGAGGCGCCGCAGGCTCGGTGCTGCGTTTTCTCACCAGTGCCTGGGTGGTGGCGCACTGGCCGCGTCACTACTACCTGGCGACCCTGGCGGTGAACCTGGTCGGTTGTTTCCTCATCGGCGCGCTGTCGGCGTTCTTCCTGACCCGTACCGACCTGCCCCTGGCCCTGCGCACCGGGCTGCTGGCGGGTGTGCTGGGCGGCCTGACCACTTTTTCCAGCTTCAGCCTGGAAGTGTTGCGCCTGCTTGAGCATGGTCAGCCCGGCACCGCCCTGGCCCTGCTGCTCGGCAGCGTCGCCGGTGGCCTGCTGGCCGCCTGGCTGGGCATGACGCTGGTGCGTTGATGGCAAAAGGGCTCGGCTTGGCGCCTTGAAGCCCGTAAACTGCGCCACATTCACGACCGACCGCCGATCGGCGTTCATTTGCTTGTTGGGACCTACACCATGCTCGATTCCAAACTCGTTCGCAGCCAGCTCGCGGAAGTCGCGCAGCGCCTCGCCACCCGTGGTTTTCAGCTGGATGTCGCGCGCTTCGAAGCCCTCGAAGCCCAGCGCAAGGCGGTGCAGACCCGCACCGAGCAGCTGCAGGCCGAGCGCAACGCGCGCTCCAAGTCCATCGGCCAGGCCAAGGCGCGCGGCGAGGACATCGCCCCGCTGCTGGCTGAGGTCGACAAGATGGGCAGCGACCTGGAAGAGGGCAAGCGCGAGCTTGACGCCATCCAGACCGAGCTGGACGCCCTGCTGCTGAACATTCCCAACCTGCCGCATGAGTCCGTGCCGCTGGGCGAGGACGAGGAGGCCAATGTCGAGGTATCGCGCTGGGGCACTCCGCGCAGCTTCGACTTCGAGATCAAGGACCATGTCGCCCTCGGCGAGCAGCACGGCTGGCTGGACTTCGAGACCGCCGCCAAGCTCTCCGGCGCCCGCTTCGCCCTGCTGCGCGGCCCCATCGCCCGCCTGCATCGCGCCCTGGCCCAGTTCATGATCAACCTGCACACCGGCGAGCACGGTTACGAGGAGGCCTACACCCCCTATCTGGTGCAGGCCCCGGCCCTGCAGGGCACCGGCCAGCTGCCCAAGTTCGAGGAAGACCTGTTCAAGATCACCCGCGAGGGCGAGGCCGACTTCTACCTGATCCCGACCGCCGAGGTGTCGCTGACCAACATAGTCGCCGGCGAGATCCTCGACGCCAAGCAGCTGCCGTTGAAGTTCGTCGCCCACACCCCGTGCTTCCGCAGCGAGGCCGGCGCCTCCGGGCGCGACACTCGCGGCATGATCCGTCAGCACCAGTTCGACAAGGTCGAGATGGTGCAGATCGTCGAGCCGGGCAAGTCCTTCGAGGCCCTGGAAGGCATGACCGCCAACGCCGAGCGGGTGCTGCAGCTGCTCGAGCTGCCGTACCGCAAGCTGGCCCTGTGCACCGGCGACATGGGTTTCAGCGCGGTGAAGACCTACGACCTGGAGGTCTGGGTGCCGAGCCAGGACAAGTACCGCGAGATTTCCTCCTGCTCCAACTGCGGCGACTTCCAGGCGCGCCGCATGCAGGCGCGCTACCGCAATCCGGAGACCGGCAAGCCGGAGCTGGTGCACACCCTCAACGGCTCCGGCCTGGCGGTGGGCCGCACCCTGGTGGCGGTGCTGGAGAACTACCAGCAGGCCGACGGCAGCATCCGTGTGCCGGACGTGCTCAAGCCCTATATGGGCGGAGTCGAAGTCATCTAAAACAGCGGCAAGCGGCAAGCTTCAAGCTGCAAGTACAAAGCAGCTCTCTTGCCGCTTGAAGCTTGCTGCTTGAGGCTGCATTCATGGATTTCCTTCCGCTGTTTCACAAGCTTCAGGGTCGCCCGGTGCTGGTCGTCGGCGGTGGCGAGGTGGCGCTGCGCAAGGCGCGCCTGCTGAGCGATGCCGGCGCCAGCCTGCGCGTGGTGGCGCCGCAGATTCGCGGCGAGCTGCGCGAGCTGGCCGGCGCGCAAGGGGTATTCCTGCGCGGCTACGAGTCGGCGGACCTGCAGGGCGTGGCCCTGGTGATCGCCGCCACCGACGACGAGCCGCTCAATGCGCGCATCTCGGCCGAGGCCCAGGCGCTGGGCGTGCCGGTCAACGTGGTGGACGCGCCGGCCCTGTGCAGCGTGATCTTCCCGGCCATAGTCGATCGCTCGCCGCTGATAGTGGCGGTGACCAGCGGTGGCGACGCGCCGGTGCTGGCGCGGCTGATCCGCGCCAAGATCGAGACCTGGATTCCCGCCACCTACGGGCAGTTGGCGGGGCTGGCCAAGCGCTTCCGCGAGCGGGTCAAGCAGCTGTTCCCCGACGTGCAGCAGCGCCGGGTGTTCTGGGAGGACGTGTTCCAGGGGCAGATCGCCGAGAGCGTGTTCGCCGGCAAGCTGAGCGAGGGCGAGCGCCTGCTCGAGGCCAAGGTCGCCGGCGCCGCGCCGCGCGCCCTGGGTGAGGTGTACCTGGTCGGTGCCGGCCCGGGCGATCCCGACCTGCTGACCTTCCGCGCCCTGCGCCTGATGCAGCAGGCCGACGTGGTGCTCTACGACCGCCTGGTGGCGCCGGCCATCATCGAGCTGTGCCGGCGTGACGCCGAACGCATCTATGTCGGCAAGCGCCGTTCCGAGCACGCGGTGCCGCAGGAGGAGATCAACCAGCTGCTAGTGGACCTGGCCAAGCAGGGCAAGCGTGTGCTGCGCCTGAAGGGCGGCGACCCCTTCATCTTCGGTCGCGGCGGCGAGGAGATCGAGCAACTGGCCGCCGAGGGCATCCAGTTCCAGGTGGTGCCGGGCATCACCGCGGCTTCCGGTTGCGCGGCCTATGCCGGCATTCCGCTGACCCACCGCGAGCACGCGCAGTCGGTGCGCTTCGTCACCGGCCACCTCAAGGACGGCAGCACCGACCTGCCCTGGGCCGAGCTGGTGGCGCCGGGGCAGACCCTGGTGTTCTACATGGGCCTGGTTGGCCTGCCGAGCATCTGCCAGGAGCTGATCGCCCACGGTCGCGCCGCCGACACCCCGGCGGCCCTGGTGCAGCAGGGCACCACGCAGAACCAGCGGGTGTTCACCGGCACCCTGGCCAATCTGCCGCAGCTGGTGGCCGAGCACGAAGTGCACGCGCCGACCCTGGTGATAGTCGGCGAGGTAGTGAAGTTGCGCGACAAGCTGGCCTGGTTCGATCGGTAGGCTGGGTAGCGCGAAGCAAAACCCAGCGGACCCTTACCAGAGCTGGGTTTCGGTGCTGCGCACCTCTACCCAGCCTACGATTGGTAAGAGCGGCCTAGCCAGTATGGCGTGCCTGCCAGAGCGCCTCGGCGCGGCAGAAGGCCGCTTCGCGGGGCTCGCCCAGGCCGCGCAGGGCCAGGGCCAGGGTGCTGAGCACGGCCAGGCGGCCGTAGCTGTCCTCCACTTCGCCATTCCAGAAATCCAGCAGCCATTGCGGCTCCAGGCTCTGCGGCTTGACGTGGCGCTGGGCGGAGAGGGCGGGCCATTCCTCGTCCCAGTTGCTGCCGCCTTCGGTGCCGTAAAGGTGGCAGGCGCCGTCCGGGTTGACCTCGATCTCGCCGCCTTCGCCCTTGATCACTATGGCGTGGTCGCCGAGCAACTGGCTGGCCTCGCGGTGCACCGCCTGGTAACCGGGGTGGAAGATGCTCTGCAGGCCGACCCGGGCGCCCAGCGGGTTGAGGATGCGCGCCAGGGAATGGATGGGCGAGCGCAGGCCCAGGGTGTTGCGCAGGTCGATCATCCGTTGCAGCTGCGGCGCCCAGGCGCCCAGCGGGATAAAGGCCAGATGGCGGCTATCCAGCGCTGCGCTCACTTGCTCCCAGCTGCCGCACAGGGGAATCTCCAGGGTTTGCAGCAGCTGCTCGCTGTACAGGCGCCCGGCGGTGTGGGCGCCGCCACCGTGGATCAGCACGCGCACGCCGCCGGCCGCCAGTGCCTTGATCGCCAGCAGGAACCAGGGAAGGTGGCGCTTCTTGCCGGCGTAGGTCGGCCAGTCGATATCCACGGCGATGCGCGGCGCCTGCAGGCGGGCGCGGATGGCCTCGGTGAAGCCGGCCAGCTCCTCGGCGCTCTCCTCCTTGTGCCGTAGCAGCATGAGGAAGGCGCCGAGCTGGGTGTCCTCGACCCGGCCGTCGAGCAGCATGCCCATGGCCTCGCGTGCCTCCTCACGGCTCATGCTGCGCGCGCCGCGCTTGCCCTTGCCGAGAATGCGGACGAACTGGGCGAAGGGGTGTTCGGCTGGGGCGACGAGGTTCATGGCTGGATGTTCACAGGCAATTGGTGGGTTTGGGCAGGCCGGCCAGCTTGGCGGCCAGCTTGGCGGGCGTACCCTTGAACAGGCGGTTGAGGTGCAGACTGTTGCCCTTCTCCGGGCCCAGCTTGAGGGCCACGTACTTGATCAGCGGGCGGGTGGCCGGCGACAGCTGGAACTCGGCATAGAAGCCGCGCAACAGGTCGAGAATTTCCCAGTGCTCGCTGGACAGCTGCAGTTCCTCGCGCGCGGCCAGGGCCTCGGCGGTGGCCGGCGACCAGTCGGCCAGCTCGACCAGGTAGCCGTCCTTGTCCAGGGCGATCTCGCGCCCCTCGACCTGCAGTGTGCTCATAGCCAGCTGTTGACCTTGGCGTAGCGGCCGCACAGTTCGACGAAGGCCGGGTAGTCGATGGCCTGGGCGCGGGCCGGCGCGCTCAGGGCGCGGGCCCGCAGGTCTTCGTCCAGGGCGTAGAGGGCGACGCCATCCGGCATCAGCTCCAGGGCCTGCAGCTGGGCGCTGCCGGGTTGCAGAGCGTAGACGGCGTCGCCGCTCAGCAGCAGGCCGTCCTGCGGGCCGAGCAGGCGCAGGCAGCTGCTCAGGCGGCTGTCGCTGAAGGGGGAGTGGGAGAGCAGGTGCAGCGTGGCCATCAGATCGTCACCACCAGGTCGAAACGTTCGAGAAGCGGGCCGAGGGCGCTGTCGTCCAGTGCCTCGGCCGCCACCGCCAGCGGCGTGTTGGTCAGGCCGCGCTCGGCCAGGCTGCGGCTGGCGACGAACAGCTGTTCCACGCCGAACAGCGGCAGCGCCTGCAGATTGGCGCCCAGGTCCTTCTGCTGCAGGGCATCGGCGCGCTGGCCGGCGACCAGCTGGAACACGCCGTCGTCGAGAAACAGCATGGCCAGCGGCAGATCGAAGGCGCCGCCGGCCAGGGCGATGTCCAGCGCCTCGCGGGCGCCGGGGCCGGCCCAGGGTGCCTGGCGGCTGATGATCAGCATCGACTTGCTCATCAGTGGCCTCCGAAGCAGACCAGGCGGTCGGCCATCTGCGCCGCCTCGTGCAACTGGCCGAGGCCGGACAGCTCCCAGGGCCCCTCCAGGTTGGCGGCCGGCTTGCCGTAGCGCTGCGCTTCCTCGGCGTTCAGCACGCCGCGGCGCAGGGCGGCGGCGATGCAGACCACGGCATCCAGGCCGTGCTGGCGGACGAAGTCGCGCCATTCGCCGGCGAGGTCGAGTTCGTCCTGCGGGCTCACCGGGTTGGCGGCCGCGCTGTGCACGCCGTCCTGATAGAAGAACAGGCGAATGATCTCGTGGCCGCCGTCCAGCGCCGCCTGGGCGAAGCGCAGGGCGCGGCGCGAGGAGGGCGCATGAGCGGGAGCGAACAGGGCGATGGCGAACTTCATGGGATTCCGAGGGCGTGACGATGCGCCCATGATAAACGCCGAGGCATGAAAAAGCCCGCCGAAGCGGGCTCGTTCGAGGCCGGGTGGATCAGTCGTCGCCGCCCATGATGCCGAAGATCTGCAGCAGGCTGACGAACAGGTTGTAGATCGACACGTACAGGCCGATGGTGGCCATCACGTAGTTGCGCTCGCCGCCGTGGATGATGGCGCTGGTCTCGTAGAGGATGCAGGCCGAGGCGAACAGCACGAAGCCGGCGCTGATGGCCAGTTGCAGGCCGCTGATCTGGAAGAAGAAGCCGACCAGCATGGCGCCGAGCAGGACGAAGCAGCCGGCGGTGATGAAGCCGCCGAGGAAGCTCATGTCCTTGCGGGTGGTCAGCACATAGGCGGACAGGCCGAAGAACACTAGGGCGGTCATGCCCATGGCGCTGGCGATCAGCTCGCCACCGTTGGCCAGGCCCATGTACATATTGAGGATCGGCCCCAGCACATAGCCCATGAAGCCGGTCAGGGCGAAGGTGCTGAGCAGGCCCCAGCCGCTGTTGCGCAGCTTGGCGGTGAGGAAGAACAGGCCGTAGAAACCGACCAGGGTGATGATGAAGCCGGGATGCGGCAGGCTCAGCTGAGCACTGACGAAGGCACAGAGCGCGCTGAACACCAGGGTCATGGCCAGCAGGCCGTAGGTGTTGCGCAGGACCTTACTGGTTTCCAGCTGGTCCGCCTGCGCATGGGCGAGTGCATAGTCTTGTTCGTGCATGGCATCCCTCCTGAGGGTATAAATCCGTGGTCAGGCCGATCATAACAGAGCGTTCCCAACTGCCAACGTCCAGTGTTTGACAGTGTGTTGCGTTCCGGTAGTATGGCGGCCCGCAAATGCGGAGGTGTGGCCGAGTGGTTTAAGGCAGCGGTCTTGAAAACCGCCGATGGGCAACTATCCGTGAGTTCGAATCTCACCGCCTCCGCCATCTTCTCCCCTCGATCCGCCAAGCACGGCTTTCTGGCGCTTGCTTTCCGGCGGTTTTGCGCCAAGCTAGGTTCGTATCGGGGCTGTAATGGCGCAGCGAGGTGTGGCTTGATTAAGGTGCTGGTGGTCGACGACCACGATCTGGTGCGAACGGGCATCACCCGCATGCTGGCCGATATCGACGGGCTGCAGGTGATAGGCCAGGCCGACTCCGGTGAGCAGGCGCTGAAGAAGGTGCGCGAGCTGAAGCCGGACGTGGTCCTGATGGACGTCAAGATGCCCGGCATCGGCGGCCTCGAAGCCACCCGCAAGCTGCTGCGCAGCCATCCCGATCTGAAGGTCGTCGCGGTCACCGCCTGCGATGACGATCTCTTCCCCACCCGTCTGCTGCAGGCCGGCGCCGCCGGTTACCTGACCAAGGGTGCCGCCCTGGAGGAGATGGTCCAGGCCATCCGCATGGCCTTCGCCGGCCAGCGTTACCTCAGCCCGCAGATCGCCCAGCAGCTGGCGCTCAAGTCCTTCCAGCCGAACAGCGGCGGCTCGCCCTTCGACCTGTTGTCCGAACGCGAGATCCAGATCGCCCTGATGATCGCCAACTGCCAGAAGGTGCAGGCCATCTCCGACAAGCTGTGCCTGTCGCCGAAGACGGTCAACACCTACCGCTACCGCATCTACGAGAAGCTCTCGATCACCAGCGACGTGGAGCTGGCCCTGCTGGCCGTGCGCCACGGCATGGTCGACGCGGTAGGCTGAGAGCCTTAGGCAAGCCTGCAAAGAGGACGTAAACTGCGTCCTCTTGCTTTTTCGGCCTCGCGATTCCGATGACTTCCGCTCCCTTCGACCCCAGCGCCTTCCTCGCCACCTGCAGCGGCCGGCCGGGCGTGTACCGGATGTTCGACGAGGCGGGCAAGCTGCTCTACGTCGGCAAGGCGTCGAACCTGAAGAAGCGCCTGGCCAGCTACTTCCGCCAGACCGGCCTGGCGCCCAAGACCGCCGCCCTGGTGGCGCGCATCGCGCAGGTCGAGACCACCATAGTCGCCAACGAGACCGAGGCGCTGCTGCTGGAGCAGACGCTGATCAAGGAGTGGCGGCCGCCGTACAACATCCTGCTGCGCGACGACAAGTCCTACCCCTATGTGCTGCTGTCCGACGGCGACTATCCGCGCCTGGGCATCCATCGTGGGGCGAAGAAGGCCAAGGGCCGCTACTTCGGCCCCTATCCCAGCGCCGGGGCCATTCGCGAGAGCCTCAACCTGTTGCAGAAGACCTTCATGGTGCGCCAGTGCGAGGACAGCTACTTCAGGAACCGCACGCGGCCCTGCCTGCAGTACCAGATCAAGCGCTGCAAGGCGCCCTGCGTCGGCCTGGTCGAGCCGGACGAGTACGCCGAGGACGTGCGTCACTCGGTGATGTTTCTCGAGGGGCGCAGCAATGCCCTGGCCGATGAGCTGTCCGCCTCCATGGAGCAGGCGGCGGCGAGCCTGGAGTTCGAGCGCGCCGCCGAGCTGCGCGACCAGATCGCCGTGCTGCGCCGGGTGCAGGACCAGCAGAGCATGGAGGGCGGCAGCGGCGATGTGGACGTGGTGGCGGCCATGGTCAACCCGGGTGGCGCCTGCGTGCACCTGATCAGCGTGCGCGGCGGGCGGGTGCTGGGCAGCAAGAACTTCTTTCCCCAGGTCGGCATCGAGGAGGAGGGTGGCGCCGTGCTCGCGGCCTTCCTCGCCCAGTACTACCTGTCCAGCCACGAGCGCGACCTGCCGGGCGAGCTGATCGTCAACGCCATGCACGAGGACTTCCCGGTCCTGGTCGCCGCCATCGCCGAGCTGCGCGGCCGCGAGATCGGCATCAGCCACCGGGTGCGCGGCACCCGTGCGCGCTGGCAGCAGCTGGCGGTGACCAACGCCGAGCAGGCCCTGGCCGCGCGCCTGGCCAACCGCCAGCATGTGGCCGCGCGCTTCGAGGCGCTGGCCGAGGCGCTCGATCTGGGCGAGCCGCCGCAGCGCCTGGAGTGCTACGACATCAGCCATTCCAGCGGCGAGGCGACGGTCGCCTCCTGCGTGGTGTTCGGCCCCGAGGGGCCGCTGAAGTCCGATTACCGGCGTTTCAATATCGAGGGCGTCACCGCCGGCGACGACTATGCGGCCATGCACCAGGCCCTGACCCGGCGCTTCAGCAAGCTCAAGGAGGGCGAGGGCAAGCTGCCGGACATTCTCCTGGTCGACGGCGGCAAGGGGCAGATGGCGATGGCGCGCGAGGTGCTGCAGGAACTGGCGGTGCCCGAGTTGATCCTGCTCGGCGTGGCCAAGGGCGTGACCCGCAAGCCGGGGCTGGAGACCCTCTATCTCAACGACGCCGAGCACGAGTTCATCCTGCCGGGCGACTCGCCGGCCCTGCACCTGATCCAGCAGATCCGCGACGAGGCGCACCGCTTCGCCATCACCGGCCACCGCGAGCGCCGCGGCAAGGCGCGGCGCACCTCCAGCCTGGAGGAAGTGGCCGGCGTCGGACCCAAGCGCCGGCGCGAGCTGCTCAAGCACTTCGGCGGCCTGCAGGAGCTCAACCGCGCCAGCGTCGAGGAGATCGCCAAGGCGCCGGGCATCAGCAAAAAGCTCGCCGAGTCGATTTATGCCGCCCTGCACAGCGAGTAGAATGCGTTTTCATCTCGCTGGTCAGTGGTCCCGATGAACATCCCCAACCTGCTCACCGTACTGCGCGTCGCCCTGATTCCGGTCTTCATCCTGTTCTTCTATCTGCCTTTTTCCTGGAGCTACTGGGCGGCCAGTGCGGTATTCGCGCTGGCGGCGGTGACCGACTGGTTCGACGGCTATCTGGCGCGACTCTGGGAGCAGAGCACCCCCTTCGGTGCCTTCCTCGATCCGGTGGCGGACAAACTGATGGTGGCCGTGGCCCTGGTCCTGCTGGTCGAGGAGCACGCCAACCTGTGGCTGACCCTGCCGGCGGTGATCATCATCGGTCGCGAGATAGTGGTGTCGGCCCTGCGCGAGTGGATGGCCGAGTTGGGCGCGCGGGCGCAGGTGGCGGTGTCGCAACTGGGCAAGTGGAAGACTGCCGCGCAGATGGTGGCGCTGATCATGCTGCTGGCCAACCCGCCGCAACTGACCCTGTGGGTCGGGCTCGGCTACCTGCTGCTGATAGTCGCCGCCGGGCTCACCCTGTGGTCCATGCTGCAGTACCTTATGGCCGCCTGGCCGCACCTCAGCACCGGCAGCGGAAAGAAATAAAGTATTTTTGAATCAAGGGGTTGACGGCGCGTCGCGAATCGATAGAATGGCGCCCGTCACCACGACGCGGGAATAGCTCAGTTGGTAGAGCACGACCTTGCCAAGGTCGGGGTCGCGAGTTCGAGTCTCGTTTCCCGCTCCAGTTTGTTGACGTTGACGCCGCGGTAAGCGGCGTCTTCGTTTGAGGCCGGGTGGCAGAGTGGTCATGCAGCGGATTGCAAATCCGTGTACGCCGGTTCGATTCCGACCTCGGCCTCCACTATAGGAAAGCCCCGTAGATCATTGATCTACGGGGCTTTTTCTTTATAAGCCGATGTGGCTTGTCGGCACCCCAGGGGCTGTATATAGTCCAGCCCTCGCTTCACAGCGCTACCGCCCGAATGGCGAAATCGGTAGACGCAGGAGACTTAAAATCTCTCGCCAGCAATGGCGTGCCGGTTCGAGTCCGGCTTCGGGCACCATCTTGTTGTACCCCTCTCGCTCGTCTCGGGCGGCGCTCCCCTCGGTCGTTTGCCCCTATCGCTTGAATGGCAATCGGCATGTCTGCATGCTCTCGCCTCGGACGCCATTTCGGTGTCTCCGACCGAGGAGAAGACGATGACGCTACCTCTGTGGTGCCTGTTCATCAGCGCCGTGCTGATCTTCCTGGCCAAGGCCCCGGTGGCCAAGGCGATGGCCGAGGAGGGTGGCGGGCACTACGACAATCATCATCCGCGTGCCCAGCAGGCGCGCCTGACGGGCTTCGGTGCGCGGGCCCTGGCGGCGCATCAGAATAGTTTCGAGGCTTTTCCGTTATTCGCCGCCGGCGTGCTGGTGGCTCACGTGACCCAGAGCCACGGTGTGTTGGTGGATGGGTTGGCGCTGTCGTTCGTGATCGCCCGCGTGCTCTACCTGATTCTGTATTGGGCCGATCTGGCCTGGCAGCGCAGCCTGGTGTGGGTGGTGGGGCTGCTCAGCAGCCTGCTGCTGATGCTCAGCCCGGCGCTGGCCTGAAATGCAGAAGTCCCGCATCTGCAGTAATGCTGTCCACTTAGCGATATCGCGCTCGGCCGAGCTTTGATTGAGTCGGCGCCGCGGCTGTTGTTCTCCCTCTCCCTATGGGAGGGGGCCGGGGTGAGGGCCGGGCGCGAATAGACGATAGTCCCTCACCCCCAGCCCCTCTCCCGGCGGGAGAGGGGAGCGCTCTCAAGACACCGCGACATCCAGGTCATGGTATTGGGCAGTGTCCCTCGCTGCGGGCCCAAGCCAGAAAAACGCCGCGACTCTGTAAAGAAATCGCGGCGTTTTCTTAATTGAACAGCATACGCATCTGTGGGCCTCTGTTGTCACTGACCGTCGAGGGCGTCCCTGGCCTCGTCGCCGGCTTCCTCGATGGTGTCGGCCGCATCCTCGGCGGCCTGCTCCAGCTTCTCGCCCGCGCTGGGCTCCCTGTCCAGTGCCTCGTCGGCTTTCTGTTCTAGGGCTTCCCCGGTGTCCTTGGCGGCCTCGCCGAGGGACTCCATGGCTTCGGAGACGTTCTCCTTGGCCGACTCCATCTTGTCTTCGGGCTTCTTCTCGCAGGCGCTCAGGGCCAGCATGGCGGCCAGCAGGCTGGCGTAGGTAAAGGTCTTGCTCATGGTCGCTCTCCATTGGCGGCGGCACTATCCTCGATCCCGACATGAGAGGGCGGTGCTCCGGCCAAAGTTCCGCCGCATTCGGCCAAGCCTGCGCCACACTTCATCCTGGCGACGACAGCGAGCGGGTATGATGCGCGCCTTTTTCATAACGTCGCCCGGGAATGCAGTCATGAGCGATAACCCTGTTCTAGAGCGTGCCCAGCGCTTTCTGGCGGCCCTGCGCCATTGCCAGGTGCTGGGCCTGAGCGTGCACCGTGTCGGGCCCGAGGGGTTGACCCTGCACCTGCCCTACAGCACCCAGATCATCGGCAACCCCGAGACCGGGGTGATTCACGGTGGCGCCATCACCACCCTGATGGACACCACCTGCGGCATCTCCACCGTCTGCGTGCTGCCGGAGTTCGAGATCTGTCCGACCCTCGACCTGCGCATCGACTACATGCGCCCGGCCGCGCCGCACAAGGACGTCTATGGCTTCGCCGAGTGCTACCGGGTGACCGAGAACATCATCTTCACCCGCGGCTATGCCTATCAGGACGACCCGGCCGAGCCCATCGCCCACGCGGTCGGCGCCTTCATGCGCATGGGCAAGGCCGCCCAGGGCGACAAGGAACTCAAGCGCACTATCCAGGGAGGTGCCTGATGGCCGCTCTGAACCTCAACACCCTGGTACGCGAGGCCCACGAGAAGAACGACTACGATGCGCTGATCAGCCTGATTCCCTACGCCAGGCTGATCGGCATCGAGTGCCTGCGCCTGGGCGACGACATGGTGTTCCGCCTGCCGGCGAACAAGGACAACATCGGCAACCCGATACTGCCGGCGCTGCACGGCGGGGTGATCGCCGGTTTCATGGAGCACGCCGCGATGCTCCATCTGCTGATGTTCATGGGCATCCCACATTTGCCGAAAATCATCGACTTCTCGATAGATTACCTGCGCGCCGGTCATTATCGTGACACCTACGTCCAGTGCCAGGTCTGGCGCCAGGGCCGACGGGTGGCCAACGTCGCCATCACGGCCTGGCAGACCAGCCAGAGCGAACCCATCGCCACGGCCCGGGCGCACTTCAAGGTCGACGAGCCCTGATTCGGGCACCCACAACAAGGAACACCCAATGGATGCCCTGCTGATACTCGGCGGCTTGCTGCTGATCCTGGCCGGCCTGGTCTGGCTGGTGATGCTGGCCTTTTCCACCAGCCTGCTGTGGGGCTGGGGCAGTCTGCTTCCGCCGGTCACCCTGGCATACCTGGTGCGTCACTGGCGCACCGCGCGCAAGGCGGTGATGCTCCTGGGGTTGGGCTGCATTCCCCTGGTGATCGGCCTGGTGCTGCTGGCCAATCACGACGCGGCGCGCCTGGAGGCCATCCTCAGTCTGCGCTGGCTGCAGCAGCCGGCGGGGGCGCCGGCCGAGCTGCAGATCGACTTGCGCGGCGAGCTCAACGGCCAGTCGTTCGCCCCGCAGTATGGCGAGCTGATCGACGGCGTGCTGACCCTGCGCGAAGGCGAGGACTTCTTCGCCAGGCGCGAAGTGAAGATTCGCCTGCCCGAGGCGCAGAAGGCGCCGCTGCGCCTGGACGTGCTGCCGGACGATTCGGGCCCGTTGCCCGAGGTGGAGATCAGTTGGCTGCTGCCCGAGCAGGACCTGCCCGAGGCGCGTCATCTGAGCAAGGGCTACACCCTGCATCTGGACCTGCAGGCCCTGCCGCCGAACAAGCTGCAGGGCGAATTCCACCTGGTGCTGCCGCCCGCGTTCCGCACCAGCCTGAGCGGTAGCGTTGAGCTGTTCAGCGACCGCCTGCGCTACAAGGACGGACGCCTGGACACTCACTTCGACTCACCCGAGACCCTGGCCAGGGTGATCGAGGACTATCTGCAGAGGCGTTTCGCCACGCGCCTGGTGCAGCTGGGGGCGCTGCCCGAGTTGAGTTTCCCGGCCACGCAGCTGCCGTTGGCGCTGGACGCACGCATCGATGGCGAGGCTAGGCAGCTCGAACTGCTGATGGAGAAGGGCGCGGGCGGCTGGCGGGTCAGCGGCGATCACTACCCGCCGCTGGAGGAGGCGCGCCCTGCGGAGCCCCAGGCCAGTGTCGAGGCGCCGCAAACTGCGGAGCCGCGTCCGGCGCTGGATCGTCGCAAGCGTTTCTCCCTGGCGCGCCTGCAGCGCAATCCGCAGCAGTATCGCAACCTGAGCATGCGCCTGAGCAAGGCCGGCGGCGGTACGGTGGAGGGGCGCTTCGTCGGCCTGGATGCCGATGGCAGCGTGCGCCTCAATCAGCAACTCGGCAGCGGCGGCGGCCAGGCCAGCTTCAGCTTCCGCCCCGAGGAGATCGGCAGGCTCGAACTGCTCGACCCCTGATTTCGGCAAGGCCTTGAAATCCATCGGGAAGTCCCCATCTGCAGGACAACCGCCGCAATCGCGGCCTTCTGTCCTGCATGTGGAGTTCGACGACCATGAGTGTGGAAACTCAAAAAGAGACCCTGGGCTTCCAGACCGAGGTGAAGCAGCTGCTGCACCTGATGATCCATTCGCTGTATTCCAATAAGGAAATCTTCCTTCGCGAGCTGATTTCCAACGCCTCCGATGCGGCCGACAAGCTGCGTTTCGAGGCCCTGGCCAAGCCCGAGCTGCTCGAAGGCGGCGCCGAGTTGAAAATCCGCCTGAGCTTCGACAAGGATGCCAAGACCGTCACCCTCGAAGACAACGGCATCGGCATGAGCCGCGAGGAAGTGATCGCCCACCTCGGCACCATCGCCAAGTCCGGCACCGCCGACTTCCTGAAGAACCTCTCCGGCGACCAGAAGAAGGACTCGCACCTGATCGGTCAGTTCGGCGTGGGCTTCTACTCGGCCTTTATCGTCGCCGACAAGGTCGACGTCTTCACTCGCCGGGCCGGCGTGGCCGCCAGCGAAGGCGTGCACTGGTCGAGCAGGGGCGAGGGCGAGTTCGAGGTCGCCACCATCGACAAGGCCGAGCGCGGCACCCGCATCGTCCTGCACCTGAAGAGCGGCGAAGAGGAATTCGCCGATGGCTGGCGCCTGCGCAACATCGTCAAGAAGTACTCCGACCATATCGCCCTGCCGATCGAGCTGCCGAAGGAACATTACGGCGAGGAGAAGGACAAGCCGGCCGAGCCGGAGTGGGAGACCGTCAACCGCGCCAGCGCGCTGTGGACCCGTCCGCGCACCGAGATCAAGGACGAGGAGTATCAGGAGTTCTACAAGCACGTCGGTCACGACTTCGAGAACCCGCTGTCCTGGAGCCACAACAAGGTCGAAGGCAAGCTGGAATACACCTCGCTGCTCTACGTGCCGGGCCGCGCGCCGTTCGACCTGTACCACCGCGAAGCGCCCAAGGGCCTCAAGCTCTACGTGCAGCGCGTATTCATCATGGATCAGGCCGACCAGTTCCTGCCGCTGTACCTGCGCTTCATCAAGGGCGTGGTCGACTCCAACGACCTGTCGCTGAACGTCTCGCGCGAAATCCTGCAGTCCGGCCCGGTGATCGACTCGATGAAGTCGGCGCTGACCAAGCGCGTGCTGGACATGCTGGAGAAGCTGGCCAAGGACAAGCCCGAGGAATACAAGACCTTCTGGAAGGCCTTCGGCCAGGTGCTCAAGGAAGGCCCGGCGGAGGACTTCGCCAACAAGGAGAAGATCGCCGGGCTGCTGCGCTTCGCCTCCACCCATGAAGCGTCCGGCGAGCAGAGCGTGGCCCTGGCCGACTATCTCGGCCGCCTCAAGGAAGGCCAGGACAAGATCTACTTCCTCACCGGCGAGACCCATGCCCAGATCAAGAACAGCCCGCACCTGGAAGTCTTCCGCAAGAAGGGCATCGAGGTGCTGCTGCTGACCGACCGCATCGACGAGTGGCTGATGAGCTACCTGACCGAGTTCGACGGCAAGCAGTTCGTCGATGTGGCGCGCGGCGACCTGGACCTGGGCAAGCTGGACTCGGAAGAGGACAAGAAGGCCCAGGAAGAAGTGGCCAAGGCCAAGGAAGGGCTGGTCGAGCGCCTCAAGGGCGCGCTGGGCGAGCAGGTCAAGGAAGTGCGGGTGTCGCATCGCCTGACCGATTCGCCGGCGATCCTCGCCATCGGCGAGCAGGATCTGGGCCTGCAGATGCGCCAGATCCTCGAGGCCAGCGGGCAGAAGGTGCCGGAGTCCAAGCCGATCTTCGAGATCAACCCGCAGCACCCGCTGATCGAGAAGCTGGACGCCGAGCCGGACGAGGATCGCTTCGCCGACCTGTCGCACATCCTCTTCGACCAGGCCGCCCTGGCCGCCGGCGACAGCCTGAAGGACCCGGCCGCCTATGTGCAGCGTCTGAACAAGCTGCTGGTCGAGCTGTCGGCCTGATCGCTAGACTCTGTTCGTTCCAGGAAACGCCGTGCCTGCTCTGCCAGGCACGGCGTTTTTCGTGACAGCGTTTACCAAGTGTGAATTAGCACTGGAGCTTGCCAGGCGATGGCTATCTAATGGCCCGGCCCGGATTCGCCAGAGGCTGCGCCGGCCTGCTTTACTTGCCCTAGTCCCTTTACCGGTCCGTCGCCCCGCATGTCGTATTTGACCCAGTTATTCCTTCTCGATGCCGATCCCAGCCTGTTGCTGCTTGGCAGCTACAACCCCTGGCTGGTGCTGCTCTCGGTGTTGGTCGCCGCCTTCACCTCGGCCATGGCCCTGCAGGTGGCCGGCATGGCCCGGGTCAGCCAGAGCCTGGCGACTCGCCAGGTGGCCATAGTCACCGGCTCCCTGTCACTCGGCGGCGGGGTCTGGGCCATGCACTTCATCGGTATGCTGGCCTTCGAGCTATGCGCCAAGGTGACTTACGCCCCCGGCCTGACCCTGCTCTCCATGCTGCCCAGCCTGGGCGCCTCCTGGGTCGCCCTGCAGCTGCTGGCCCAGAACCGGGTGACGGCGCCGCAGCTGATCAGCAGCGGCGTGCTGGTGGGAGCCGGCATCGGTGCCATGCACTACAGCGGCATGGCGGCCATGCAGATGGCGCCGTTGCTGCGCTACGACCCCTGGTGGTTCGCCCTGTCGATCCTGGTGGCGGTGGCGCTGGCGATGCTCGCCCTGTGGGTACGTTTCGGCCTGCGCGGGCGTGACCTGGGCGTCTGGACGGTGGCGCTCGGCGGCCTGGTCATGGGCCTGGCCATCAGCGGCATGCACTACACCGGCATGGCCGCGGCGCGCTTCGTCGGCGTGCCCGAAGCGGATGCCGGCAACGAGTCGAGCCTGTACCTGGCCCTGGCGGTGGCGCTGATCACCGTCTCCCTGGCCATCTTCGTCGCCGCCGCCAACGGCCTGCTGCGCTATCGCCAGTTGGTGAGCAAGCTGCAGAGCAACGCCCTGCGCTTGAGCACCACGCTGAACACCACGGTGGATGGCATCATCACCATCGACGAGTGCGGCGTGATACAGGACGTCAATCCCTCGGTGGAGCAACTGTTCGGCTGGAGCGCCGAGGAGCTGGTCGGGCGGAATATCAGCATGTTGATGCCCGAGCCCTACCGCTCGCAGCACGACGACTACCTTGCCAACTACCGCAGCACCGGCCAGGCGCGCATCATCGGCGTCGGCCGCGAGGTCGAGGGGCGGCGCAAGGATGGCAGCGTATTGCCGATCCGCCTGGCCATTGGCAAGGCCGAGCTGCCAGGGCAGACGCTCTACGTCGGCTTCATCAGCGACATCAGCGAGCGCAAGGCGATGGAGAAGGCCCTGCGCGAGCGCGAGCAGCAGTACCGCTCGCTGATCGGCAACATCCCCGGAGTGGCCTTCCGCTGCCTGCTGGACGAGAAGTGGAGCATGCTGTTCATCAGCGACGCGGTGGAGAAGCTCTCCGGCTGGCCGGCTCGCGACTTTCTCGAGGGGCGCCGCTATTTCACCGAGCTGATTCATGCCGACGACCAGGCGCGGATCGACGCCCTGGTGCGCGAGGCCGTTTCAGCGGGGCAGGGCTATCAGGTCGAGTATCGCCTGCGGCGGCGCGACGGCAAGGAAGTCTGGGTGTGGGAGGGCGGCGGTGCGGTAGCCGATGAGCAGGGCGTGCCGCACTGGATCGACGGCGTGCTGCTGGACATCACCGAGAGCAAGCTGCGCAACGCCGAGTTCGAGAGCACCGTGACCGCCATCGGCCGCGCCCTGGCGATGGTCGAGTTCGACCTGCTGGGCTATGTGCTCACCGCCAACCAGAACTACCTCGACCTGATGGGCTACAGCCTGGAGGAGATCCGCGGCCAGCACCACAGCATGTTCTGCGCGCCGGCCTATGCCGAGAGCGAAGCCTACGCCCAGTTCTGGGCGCGCCTGGCCCACGGCGAGCTGGACAGCGGCGAATACCCGCTCATCGCCAAGGGCGGGCGCGAGGTGTGGATCCAGGCCTCCTACAATCCGATCTTCGATGCCGACGGCAAACCGTTCAAGGTGATCAAGTTCGCCACCGACCTGAGCCAGCGGCGCGAGATGGAGAAGGCCCTGCGCGAGGCCAAGGAGCGTGCCGAGCAGGCCGCCGAGGTCAAGACCACCTTCCTCGCCAACATGAGTCACGAGATCCGTACGCCGATGAATGCCATCATCGGCTTCACCGAACTGCTGCTCGGTACCCGCCTGGACGAAACCCAGCGACGTCATCTGAGCACGGTGCGCCAGGCCGCACGCTCGCTGCTCGGCCTGCTCAACGACATACTCGATACCGCCAAGCTGGAGCGTGGCGCCCTGCAGCTGGAGTGCGTCGATTTCTCCCTGCGCGCGCTGTGCGAGCAGGTCTGCGCCTCCCTGCGCCTGAGCGCCGAGGCCAAGGGGCTGTCCCTGAGCCTGGACTACCAGGCCGATCTGCCCGAGCACTTCAAGGGCGATCCGCTGCGCATCCAGCAGGTGCTGACCAACCTGCTGGGCAACGCGGTGAAATTCACCGAGAACGGCTGGGTACGCCTGGAGGTGCGTGGCGTGCCGGGCCAGGTGGAGCTGACCGTGCGCGACAGCGGCATCGGCATACCCGCTGATCGTCTGGCGCACATCTTCGCCCCCTTTGCCCAGGCCGACGCCTCGATGAGCCGACGCTTCGGCGGCACCGGCCTGGGCACCACCATCGCCCGCCAGCTGACCGAGCTGATGGACGGACACATCAGCGTGGAGAGCCGCGTGGGCGAAGGCAGCCTGTTCCGCGTCGAGCTGCCGTTGCAGGTCGGCGAGGCCGCCAGCACCACGCTGCTCGGCTCTGGGCCGCAGCTGCCGCCGCTGCGCATCCTGGTGGCCGACGATGTGCCGCAGAACCTCGAACTGCTCAGCCTGACCCTGGGCCAGCTGGGCCACGAGGTGGTCCTGGCCAAGGACGGCGAGGAGGCGCTGAATGCCTATTTCGGCGGGTCTTTCGACATGCTGCTGATGGATGTGCAGATGCCGCGCCTGGACGGCCTGGAGGCCACTCGGCGGATTCGCCGGCACGAGGTGCTCGAAGGGGTGCCGCCGACGCCGATCATCGCTCTGACTGCCAGCGTGCTGGAGCAGGATCGGCGCGCCGCCCGCGATGCCGGCATGGACGGCTTCGCCTCCAAGCCGCTGGAGATCGACAAGCTGTTGGCCGAGATGGCCAAGGTGCTGGGTCTGGCGCCGCAGGTGCGGGCCCTGTCCGACATGGCGCAGGAGGTGGCCATGGAGGCGCCCGTGGACTGGGTGCGCGGCATCCAGTTGTGGGGCAGTCAGGCACACATGGTCGCCAGCATCCAGCGCTTCCTCGGCGAGCATGCCGGCAGCTGCGCCGAAGTCGCGCGCCTGCTGCAGGAGGGCGAGCAGGCGGCCGCCATCGAACTGGTGCACCGTCTGCGCGGCGCTTCGGCCAATCTGGCGCTGCTGCGCGTCAGTCGCCTGGCCGGGCAGCTGGAACACGCCCTCAAGGGCAAGGTGGCGGCGTCGGTCCAGGAACTGCTGGCCGACCTGGCCGTGGCCCTGAGCGAGGTCACGAGCGAGCTGCCGGAGTCGCCGCAGGCGCAGGGTGCGGATACCGGCACGGCGCTGGAGCCGGGTGAGCTGTCCTTACTGATAGTGCGGGCGCGTGCCGCACTGCAACGCGGCGAACTGGCCGAGCAGATTCTGCAGCGGCTGCTGACCGGCTTGCCGACGGGCCGTGCCGAGCGTCTGCAGGGCGCCCTGGACGACTTCGATTTTGAGCGCGCCGACGCGCTGCTGGACGAGCTGTTCGGCTGGCTGCAAGCGCAATCCGGAGATACGCCGCGATGACCGACAACCGCCCCGAGTTGCTGCTGGTGGACGACGAGCCGACCAACCTGCAGGTGCTGCGCCAGATACTGCAGGACGACTACCGTCTGCTGTTCGCCAAGGATGGCGAGAAGGCCCTGGAACTGGCCGTGCGCGAGGTGCCGGCGCTGATCCTGCTGGACGTGATGATGCCGGGCATGACCGGCCATGAGGTGTGCGCCCGGCTCAAGGCCGAGCCCGCGACTTCGGCCATTCCGGTGATCTTCGTGACCGCCCTGGCGGACGTGGAGGACGAGGCCAAGGGCTTCGAGGTCGGCGCGGTGGACTACATCACCAAGCCGGTCAGCCCGCCCATAGTGCGCGCGCGGGTGCGCACCCACCTGTCGCTGGTGCGGGTCGACGAGCTCAAGCAGACCCGCCTGCAGATAGTCCAGCGTCTCGGCATGGCCTCGGAATTCAAGGACAACGAGACCGGTCTGCACGTGATCCGCATGAGCCACTACACCCATGTCCTGGCCAAGGCAGCGGGCTTCAGCGAGCAGGAGGCGGACGACCTGCTCAATGCCGCGCCCATGCACGATGTGGGCAAGATCGGCATTCCCGACGCCATACTGCAGAAGAACGGCAAGCTGAACGAGGCCGAGTGGGCGGTGATGCGCCAGCACGCGCAGATCGGTGCCGAGATCATCGGCGAGCACCCACCCGGGCTGCTGCAGGTGGCCCGGACCATCGCCCTGACCCACCACGAGAAGTGGGACGGCAGCGGCTATCCCAACGGCCTCAAGGGCGAGGAGATTCCCCTGGTGGGGCGCATAGTCGCCATCGCCGACGTGTTCGACGCGCTGACCAGCGTGCGTCCCTACAAGCCGGCCTGGCCGGTGGAGGAGGCGGTCGAATTCCTGCGCCGCGAGAGCGGCCGCCACTTCGATCCCGCGCTGGTGGAACTGTTCCTCGGCCAGATGCCGGCGATTCTCGAGATCAAGGCGCGCTGGGCGGAGGCCGAGTAGGGCAGAATGTCCGCCTCTTGCCCGCGGAAACCATCATGAACCTGCAACACTGGGAACTGCTGTCCTACATAGTCACGGTGGTGGCGCTGCCGTTCGCCATCGGCGTGTTCCTCTTCGAGCAGCGCAAGGAGCGCGAAAACGAGGAGGAGGCCATCTGGCAGCAGATTTCCGACGCCTATATCGACTTCCTCGAGGTGGTGCTGGCCAACCCCGACCTGCGCCTGCGTAGCCAGAGCGCCACGCCCGACCTTAGCGACGAACAGCGCGAACGCATGTGGGTGATCTTCGACATGCTGATCTCGCTGTTCGAGCGCGCCTACCTGCTGGCCTATGCGGACGGCATGAACGCCAAGCAGCGGCGTCGCTGGCATTCCTGGGAGGACTACATGCGCGACTGGAGCCGTCGTGAGGACTTCCGCGAGCGCCTGCCGCTCCTGCTGCGTGGCGAGGACCCGGGCTTCGCCGCCTATATCCAGCGCCTGGCCGATGAGGAGGCCGAAACGGCTCGGGCTGGCTAGTCTTGCTTGGGTTTCCTTCTCGCGGAGTCCCGAGCATGAGCAAGACGATCCTTCCCCTGCTGCTGGCCGGCGTCACCGGCCTCGCCGAAGCCGCCGTGGTGGTCAAGGCGGTGCCCTACGAGATCGATGGCGAGCCCTACGAGGGGCTGCTGGTGTACGACGACAGGATCAGCGAGCCGCGCCCGGGCCTGCTGATGGTGCCCAACTGGCTGGGCGTCAGCGAGGCTTCGGCGCAGAAGGCGGCGCGCGCCGCTGGTGACAAATACATGGTGTTCATGGCCGACCTCTACGGCAAGGGCGTGCGCCCGAACGGCCCCGACGAGGCCAAGCCGGTGGCCGGCGCCCTGCGCGGCGACCGGCCGCTGCTGCGCAAGCGTACCCAGGCCGCACTGGAGGTGCTCAGGCGCCAGCCGGGCGTGGATGTCGATCGGCTCGGTGCCATCGGCTTCTGCTTCGGCGGTGGCGCCATCCTCGAACTGGCCCGCGACGGCGCGCCGCTCAAGGCCTTCGTCTCCTTCCATGGCAATCTCGATACGCCCACTCCGGGCGATGCCCGGCGGATCAAGGCGCCGGTGCTGGTGCTGCACGGCGCCGACGACCCGTCCGTGCCGCAGGAGCAGGTCGACGCCTTCGTCGCCGAGATGAAGGCCGCCGAGGTCGACTGGCAACTGGTCAGCTACGGCGGCGCCGTGCATTCCTTCACCAACCCGCAGGCCAATGTGCCGGGGCGCAACCAATATCATCCCGTGGTGGCGGCCCGGGCGTTCAAGGCGATGAACGATCTGCTCGACGAGGTGTTTGCCCGCTGAGGCCAGGCAGATCTGCTCCTGAGTCCCGTATTCAGGGGGTATTGAGTTTTTTCTCGGCAATGGCAGGCGGGTAGTCGACGAGCACTTCTTGCGCCGAATAAATCGGTGCACTCAGGTGCGCATCGGTCAGCACCGCTCTCACCCGATAGCGCCCCGGCACCAGCTTGGGGAAGAAGGGTACATGGGCGTCCTGGCCTCGTTCGTCGGCGTGATAAACCACGAACTGCCCGTCGCGATGCTCGATGAAGTTGTCATCGAGCATCGCGCTCTCGTTGGCGCTAAGAGTGATTGGGTGGTGAACGGCGTACAGACGATGGCTGTACTCCGTGCCATCGCTCGCGGTGAACAGCAGGTGAACCTCGGCATGTTCCAGCGTCAGGGGTCTGTCGGCGCTCAGGCCCAGATTGAAGTTCGGGTAGGCCGGGTCTGAGAAGTCTGCCATGCCCAGCGTTGCCCCGTCTGGATGAGGCGCCGCGCTGTAGCGCCGGTGCAGATCGTAGGCCTGGTCGAGCGAGACCCAGCGTTCCAGCGCGCCCTTGCGCGAGGCATAGCGAATCTGCAGCCACTGGCCCCGGCGCGCCAGCACCTCGCAGACATCGCCCTGGATCAGGTAGGCCTTGCTGCGGCTGGCCTCGTGGGGTTGCTGGTACAGATACAGGCGCGCCGTCGGCACGGTCCAGGTCTGGGGCCGGTTGTCATCGTCGATGGCGCGGCTGGCCACCACTTTGCCCCGAATGTCGAAGGTCTTCTCGAACAGCGGGAAGAACAGGTAGGGGTAGTCCGGGCTGTAGTCCTCCTGCACCTGCAGGGTCTTGTACAGCCAGGGCTGGCCCTTGGCATCGAAGCGGAAGGCGTCGTAGTACCAGCGCGGGCCACTGCGGCAGCTGCTGTAAAGCGCACGCTCCTCGGGTTTTCTCTCCAGGCCACAGAAGCCCGAGCAGCCGAGCCGGTCGACCAGTGTCTCCGGCAGCGCCAGGAACTCGTAGCGGCGCTGGGTGGGGCGGTAGAGATACAGGTTGTAGACCTCGTTGACCATGCCGGCGGCCATGCTGATGCCCAGGTCGTTGTGACCATCGAAGTCATAGTCGGCGACCTCGAAACGGGGCGCCGTTTCGTTTGCCTCGGGGATTTCCAGCTCGATCCAGCTGCCGTCCGGTTGCTGCAGTCGATAGCTGTCGCCATCCTGCTGCACATGGGCCTGCAGCCCTGGCTCGGGTTCGAGTATCGGCAGGTTTGCGTGGGATAACAGCGGCGCCGCTAGAAGGGCGGAGGCGAGCAGGTGGCGAACGAGGGGCACGGCAGCAATCCTTTGCGGGCAGGACTCGCCATGTTACTGCCGGGCATCGTCCTGGCACTTGATGGCATCGGCATTTATGCACCTGGCAAGGTGATGCGCTCGCTTTCGCCCGGTACCCGTGGCCAGTCCCAGGCAGCCCATTTCTGCTTGGCCCGTTCCAGCATCTGCGCATCGCTGGCCACGAAGTTCCAGTACATGCGCCGTGGCCCCAGCGGCTCGCCGCCGATCAGTACCAGGCGGCATTCGCCGCAGGCGCTGAGCAGCGGTTCCTCGCCCTCCGGCAGCACGGCGAGGCCATGCTGCGGCAGGTCGTGGTCTTCCAGCCTGGCCTCGCCCTCGATCAGGTACAGCGCGCGCTCGCGCTGCTCGGCAGGAATCGTCAGGCTGGCGCCGGCCGCGAGCCTGATCTCGGCGTAGAGGGTGGGCGAGTGCACCGGCACCGGCGATTGCAGGCAGAAGCCGGCGCCGGCGATCAGGATGATGCTCACGCCCATGGCCTCGCTGCGCGGCAGGCTGGCGGCCGGGTGGTGGCTGTAGCTCGGTTCGCACTCCTCCAGCGCCTGCGGCAGGGCCAGCCAGACCTGCAGGCCGTGCAGGCGCGAGCCGCTGCGCCGCAGGTGCGGCGGGGTGCGTTCGACATGGGCGACGGCGCGGCCGGCGGTCATCCAGCTGACATCGCCGGGGCCGACCCGTTGGTCCGAGCCCAGGCTGTCCTTGTGCTGCAACTCGCCCTCGAACAGGTAGGTGAGGGTGGACAGGCCGATATGCGGGTGCTGGGCGATGTCCATTCCACCTCCCGGCGCATAGTCCTGGGCCAGCATATGGTCGAAGAACACGAAGGGGCCGACGCTGCGGCAGCGTGCCGAGGGCAGCGGGCGCAGGATCGGCTGGCCGGCGATGTCCTCGGCCCTGGGCTGGATCAGTAGCAGTCCGTTCATCTCAGGCCTCGTCCAGGCGGGTCTGCACCTGCACTTCGGTGCCGGTCATCAGCTTGTGCACCGGGCATTTGTCGGCGACGCGCAGCAACTGCTGGCGCTGCGCCTCGTCCAGGGCGCCGTGCAACTGCAGGGCCACTTCCAGGCGGTACAGGCCCTGGCGCTCCTGGCTGTCGTCGCGCGCCACGCGCACCTCCAGGCCGTCCAGGGGCAGGCCGCGCTGCCTGGCGTAGAGCATCAGGGTCAGTGCCTTGCAGGCGCCCAGGGCAGCGTCGAACAGGTCGTGCGGCTCGGCCGCGCTGTCGGCCCCGCCCAGCTCTGCGGGCGCGTCGGCGTACAGCCGGTGCTCGCCTATCTCGATGCGGTGGCGCAGTCCGGACTCGGTGCTGATGCGGATCATGGGGCGCTCCAAGGCTCTGGCAGGTATCCAGAGCCTTGCACGGCAAGCCGATCCGCGCCAGCCGTCTTTGCTCTCGATAGGCGGCGGGCGCGCAGAGGGCGCCTTTATCGAGGCGCGCCAGGCCGGTACCAGAGCTCCTCGCGCTGGAAGGGTGTCTGTGCCGGCAGGTCATGGTTTTCCAGCTCTATCACCCGGCGCTGCGCTAGCCGCGCCCGCTCCAGGGTGGCGCCGTGGTGCTGCTGGAACAGGGCCTCGTAGCTGCCGTCTGCGATCATCGCCTCCAGGCCGCGCTCGATGGCCGTGGCCAGGTCGGCGCGGGCTCGCGAGGTGAAAAAATAGAAGGCGGTGGGGTAGTGGATGACGATGTGCTCGTCGACCTCCAGTTCGAGCCCCTCGCGGGCGGCCTCGGCCTGCTCATTCCAGACCACCACCACCTCGCGCGGGAAGAGGTCGAAGCGGCCGGCGCCGAGCATGCGGAACAGGCTGTCGTAGCTCTGGCTGGTGATCACCTGCAGGCCGTTGTCGCGCAGGATGCGGGTGTCCGGCCAGTCGGCGCGCTGACCGAAACGCATGGGCTTGAGGTCGGCCAGGCTCTGCACGCGGCTCAGCCAGTCCTTGTCCTCGCGGCGCACCAGGGGCACGCGCCAGCCGATCAGCCCCTTGTAGAGGGGGATGCGGATCGGCAGCAGGATCTGCTCGCGGGCGCGGGTGGTCATGGCCCACATCAGCTGCACCACGCCGTCGTTCTGCTCCAGCGACTGTTCGGCGCGGCTCTGCGGCATGGGGCGTGGCGAGGGTTGCAGGCGGTAGTCGCCGCCGCTCCTGGCCAGGGCCTGATGCAGCATTTCGACCACATAGGCCTCCGGGTCGACGCCCTCGGAGTGCAGCGGATAGGTAAGCGTCTCGGCGTGGGGCTGGGCCGAGCAGAAGAGGGCGAGCAGGGCGGTGAGGCGGACGATGGGCATGCGCAGGTTTCGTGAAAATAGATGACACATGATGGCCCCTGGCTCGCGCCCTCGCCAGTTGAACGGCCGTGCGCTCGTGACTGTCTACTCTGCTCGAGATGCCAGGGAGTGACTCCATTGCCCGTCCGCCGCCCGTTGTACGCCGCCTTGCTCGGCCTGCTGGCCCTACAGGCCGATGCCCGCGACTATCGCTTCAGCGACGCGCATCTGCACTACGTGGATTTCTTCCAGGAAAGCGAGGGCATGCCCCGGCTGCTGGAGGCCATGGCCGCCGGGGGCGTCGAGCATGTGATGATCAGCGGTATCCCGGTGGCCAAGAAATGGCACGAGGACGAGCCCAAGCGCCCGCGTTATTACGCCGGCGACGATGCAGGCGCCTACTGGTACAGCGCCACCGATGTCTTCGTCGCCGAGGCGGTCCGGCGCCTGCCGCTGGAGCAGCGCGAGCGTTTCCACCCCTTCCTCAGCGGCTTCAATCCGGTGGACAAGAATGCCGACGCCCATATCCGGCGCATGCTCGAACTCTACCCGGGCTTCTGGCAGGGGCTGGGCGAGGTGTTCACCCGGCATGACGATCTCACCGCGCTGACCTATGGCGACACGCCGCGGGCCAACAACGAGGCCATGACCCGCGTCTACCACCTGGCCGCCGAGTACGACCTGCCGGTGCTGCTGCACAGCAACATCACCTCCAAGCGCGAGCGCAACCCGCTGTACCTGGCGGAAATCGAGGAGCCGCTGCGTAACCATCCGCACGTACGCTTCATCTGGGCCCACGCCGGTACCAGCCTGGAGCTTCACCGCCACCAGAGGCGCCTGGACTTTCTCCTGCCGACCCTGGAACGCATGCTGGGCGAATACCCGAACCTGCATATCGACCTGTCCTGGAGCGTGCTGCGGCCCTACCTGCTGGATGCCGAGGGGCGCGCCGATCCGCGCTGGGTAAGGCTGGTGAGCCGCTATCCGGCGCGCTTCATGCTCGGCTCCGACCTGGTCGGCCGCTTCGAGGGGCAGGGCGAGCACCTGGCGGCCTTCCGCCCCTTTCTCGATGCCCTGCCGGAGGACGTGGCGCGGCGGGTGGCGCGCGACAACTTCCTCGCCGTGTTGCCGCGCAAGCACCGCGACTGACTGTCATCAGTCTGTAACTGCGGTGTCATAGCCTCGCGCCAACTTTCCTCAAGGAGCGCGAGATGAAACTGTTCAGCCTGTCCGTCCTGGCCCTGGGCCTGTCCGCCAACCTGGCCCTGGCCGATGTGCGTGTCGAGGGCCCTGTGGAGTTTGGCGTGTTCGCCAGTGCGCCGATCAAGGACCCGCAGCCGGGCGAGCGCGTGCTGACCCGGGCCAACCAGCCGATCGAGCAGACCGAGGTGGTGCCGGCGCGCCTGGGCACCAAGTTCGGCGTGCGCTACCGCCTGCTGGGCAAGAGCGAGGCCGAGCAGCCGCTGACCCTGCTTTACTTCACGCCGGGTCTGGTCGGTCCGGATGGCAAGCGGCAGGACAAGATCGAGCTGCAGCAGAAACTGGTGGTCGGCGCGCCCCAGGATGTGATGGCCTTCGAGTTCACCGAGCACCACGAGATGGTCCCGGGCGAGTGGCGCTTCATGGTGTTCCAGGGCGATCGCAAGCTGCTGGAGCAGGATTTCGTCGTGCGCTGAGGCACAACCGAAACGAAAACGGCGCCCGTAGGCGCCGTTTTCGTTCGCGGTCGAATCAGCCCTGATAGCGCTTCAGCACCAGGGTGGCGTTGGTGCCACCGAAGCCGAAGCTGTTGCTCATCACGGTGTTCAGCTGCACGTCGCGGGTCTGGCGCTGAATCGGCAGGTCGGCCACTTCCGGGTCCAGTTCCTCGATGTTGGCCGAGCCGGCGATGAAGCCACCCTGCATCATCAGCAGGCAGTAGATGGCCTCGTGCACGCCGGCGGCGCCCAGCGAGTGGCCGGACAGGCTCTTGGTCGAACTGATGGCCGGTGCCTTGGCGCCGAACACCTCGCGCACGGCGCGCGCCTCGGCGGTGTCGCCGACCGGTGTGGAGGTGCCGTGGGTGTTGAGGTAGTCGATCGGCGTATCGACCGTGGCCAGGGCCTGCTGCATGCAGCGCACGGCGCCTTCGCCACTGGGCGCGACCATGTCGTAGCCGTCGCTGGTGGCGCCGTAGCCGACGATTTCGGCGTAGATCTTGGCGCCACGCTTGAGCGCGTGCTCCAGCTCCTCGACCACCACCATGCCGCCGCCGCCGGCGATGACGAAGCCGTCACGCTTGGCGTCGTAGGCGCGCGAGGCCTTGTCCGGAGTCTCGTTGTACTGGGTGGAGAGGGCGCCCATGGCATCGAACAGGCAGCTCTGGCTCCAGTGCTCCTCTTCGCCGCCGCCGGCGAAGACGATGTCCTGCTTGCCCATCTGGATCTGCTCCATGGCGTGGCCGATGCAGTGGGCGCTGGTAGCGCAGGCCGACGAGATGGAGTAGTTGACGCCCTTGATCTGGAATGGCGTGGCCAGGCAGGCCGACACGGTGCTGCCCATGGTGCGCGGCACGCGGTATGGGCCGATGCGCTTGACGCCCTTCTCGCGCAGGGTGTCGATGGCTTCCATCTGGTTCAGGGTGGAGGCACCGCCGGAGCCGGCGATCAGGCCGACGCGCGGCTGGGAGATCTCTTCCAGGCTGAGGCCGGCATCCTTGATCGCCTGCTCCATGGACAGGTAGGCGTAGGCCGCGGCGTCGCCCATGAAGCGCAGCACCTTGCGGTCGATCAGTTCTTCCAGGTTTAGGTCGACGGAGCCGGACACCTGGCTGCGCAGGCCCATTTCGGCATATTCCGGGTTGAAGCGGATGCCCGCCTTGCCGGCGCGCAGGTTGGCGGAAACGGTGTCCTTGTCATTGCCCAGGCAGGAAACGATGCCCAGGCCGGTGATCACGACGCGACGCATGCGGAAATATCCTTCAGAAGCTGTCGGTAGAGGTGAACAGGCCGACGCGGAGGCCTTCGGCGCTGTAGATTTCGCGGCCATCGACGCTGACGCTGCCGTCGGCGATGCCGAGGATCAGCGAACGGTTGATGGTGCGCTTGATATGAATGTTGTAGGTGATTTTCTTGGCGGTCGGCAGGATCTGGCCGAAGAATTTCACTTCGCCCGAGCCCAGGGCGCGGCCGCGGCCGGGGTTGCCCTGCCAGCCGAGGAAGAAGCCGACCAGCTGCCACATGGCGTCGAGGCCCAGGCAGCCCGGCATCACCGGATCGCCCTCGAAGTGGCAGGCGAAGAACCACAGGTCCGGATTGATGTCGAGTTCGGCGACTATCTCGCCCTTGCCGTACTTACCGCCGGTTTCGCTGATATGCACGATGCGGTCGATCATCAGCATATTGGGGGCGGGCAACTGCGCGTTACCAGGGCCAAACAGTTCGCCGCGGCTGCAGGCGAGCAATTCTTCCCGGGTATAGGCGTTTTGCTGGGTCATGCGAACTCCTCAATGGTCCCCTAGGCGGGGGCTAAGCTGCGCCGCGGGGTCTTCTTGTGTAGCGGCAGACTAGTCATAGACTGTTGCGCTGTGGTGAAAGTCACAGCCGCGTGTGCACGACTGTAAACCGGGGCGCTCTGACTCGGGTCATTTCGAGCTGGCCTCCATTGTGGCCGGGAGCGGATCACTGTGCTGGCCGAGCCAACGAAGCAACACGCGTTCCAGGTCGGCGCGCTTGAAGGGTTTGGCCAGATAGTCGTTCATGCCGGCCTGCAGACAGTCCTCGCGGTCGCCCTGCAGGGCGTTGGCGGTCAGGGCGATGATCGGCGTGCCGGCCTGGGGCGCCAGGCGGCGAATCTGCCGGGTCGCTTCGTAGCCGTCGAGCACCGGCAGGCGGCAATCCATCAGCACCGCGGCGAAGCGCGTGGCGTCGAAGCGCTGGACCGCCTGGGCGCCGTCGGCCACCAGGGTAACCCGATAGCCCAGGCTGCGCAGCATGGCCTCGATCACCGTCTGGTTGACCGGGTTGTCCTCCACCAGCAGCACTTCCTGGCCTTCCCCGGGTTGCCCGGCGCTCGTCTCGCTCGGCCGCTCGGCGCGGCGGCGGGCGCTGAAGGGCAGGGGAATCTCCAGGGTGAACACCGAGCCGACGCCTTCCTGGCTGCTGGCATGCAGGGTGCCACCCATGCGCTCGGCCAGGGTGCGGGCGATGGACAGGCCCAGGCCGGTGCCGCCGTAGCGACGGGATATCGAGGTGTCGGCCTGCTGGAAGGCGTCGAACATGTGCTCCAGGCGTTCGGGCGAGATGCCGATGCCGCTGTCGTGCACCGCGCAGGTGAGCCATAGCACCTCGTTGTCCAGCGCCTGCCAGTGGGTCTCGATACGAATGCCGCCTTCCTCGGTGAACTTCAGGGCATTGCCCAGCAGGTTGACCAGAATCTGGCGGATGCGGGTCGGGTCGCCCTGCACTTCGTAACCGTCCAGCCCGTCCTGGTTTTCCAGGCGCAGATAGAGCCCGCGCTGCTGGGCGCTGTGCTGGAACACCTGGATCGAGCCCTGCAGCAGGTCCAACAAGTTGAAGGGGATGCGCTCCAGCTCCAGGGCGCCGCGCTCGATGCGGGAGAAGTCGAGGATGTCGTTGATCACCTTGAGCAGGTGTTCGGTGGACTCGGTGGCCAGGGCCGTGTACTCGTCCTGCTCCTGGGTCAGCTCGGTGGTCTCCAGCAACTGCAGCATGCCCAGCACGCCATTCATCGGGGTGCGCAGCTCGTGGCTCATCATGGCCAGGAAGTCGGACTTGGCGCGGCTGGCCTGTTCGGCCTGTTCGCGGGTCTGGATCAGCTGGCGCATGGCCTTGTGCTGTTCGCCGCTGGCCTTGTCCAGCGCCTCGGCCAGGGCGTTGATATGGCGGGCCAGATCGCCCAGTTCGCTGGTGTCGGTCTCCGGCAGGCGGGCGCGGTAGTCGCCGGCCTTGAGCGCCTGCAGCGCCTGGCCCATCTCGATTATGGGGCCGGACAGGCGGCGGGCCAGCTGGCGCGCCAGGAGAAAGGTCAGCAGCAGGGCGATCAGGGCCAGCATGGTGGCCTTGAGCAGGATGGCCTGCTGGCGGCTGGTGAAGGCCTCGTCGGACATGCCGACCGCGATCTGGCCCAAATGATCCTCGGCCCCATTGCCACGCTGCAGATCAATGGGTGCGTGGAATACTTCTACCCGTGCCTCGCCGTTCTCGCCGGGGCGCTCGACATAGGCGAGGATTCCCTCGTCGCGGTCGCGTACCTCCAGGAAGCGCACGTGCGGGTTCTTCAGGGTGTCGCGCAGCAGATCCTCCAGGGCCCGGCGGTCGTCGTTGGCGACCCCGTACTCGGCGGCAGGGGCGAGCTGGTCGGCCACACGCTGGCCGTTTTGATCGATCTCCTGGCGCAGATCCTGTAGCCGGGCATGGGTGAAGAGACCGGTCAGCAGCAGGGTCAGCAGCAGCGCCGGGCCGACACTGATCAGTTGTGTGCGGGTGTGGATGCCCCAGCGGCCGCCGAAGGTCATGGCGTCGCCCCCGTGGCATGCGGGGCGGGAAAGCGGTGGAGGGGCGGCGAATGAAGCGGGGCGATGTAGCGCACGGAACGGCCTTGTTCTCTGGCGTAATCCCGGCATGTTAACCGAGAAGGTCGGCTTTGCCAGTGTTCGGGGTCACGCCAGGTACTGGTCGGTCGCTCCTGGCTTCGTGATAATGCCACCACCCGATCCGTCTGGAATTTCTAATGACCGAGCAACAACCCGTTGCAGTACTGGGCGGCGGCAGCTTCGGCACCGCCATTGCCAACCTCCTGGCCGCCAACGGCCAGCGTGTCCTGCAGTGGATGCGTGACCCCGAGCAGGCTGAGGCCATGCGCAGTCAGCGTGAGAACCCGCGCTACCTCAAGGGCATCAAGCTGTTGCCTGGCGTCGAGCCGGTGACCGACCTGCCGGCCGTGCTGGCGGTCAGCGAGCTGGTGTTCGTCGCCATTCCCTCGTCGGCCCTGCGCCAGGCCTTGCAGCCGGTGGCCGAACAGCTCGCCGGCAAGCTGCTGGTGAGCACCACCAAGGGCATCGAGGCCGAAAGCTTCAAGCTGATGAGCCAGATCCTCGCCGAAGTGGCGCCGCAGGCGCGCATCGGCGTGCTGTCCGGGCCCAACCTGGCGCGCGAGATCGCCGAGCACGCATTGACCGCCACGGTGATCGCCAGCGAGGACGAGGAGCTCTGCCAGCGCGTACAGGAGGCCCTGCACGGGCGCACCTTCCGCGTCTACGCCAGCCGCGACAGCTTCGGCGTGGAGCTGGGCGGTGCGCTGAAGAACGTCTATGCCATCATCGCCGGCATGGCCGTGGCGCTGGGCATGGGCGAGAACACCAAGAGCATGCTGATCACTCGCGCCCTGGCCGAGATGACCCGGTTCGCCGTGCAGCTCGGCGCCAACCCCATGACCTTCCTCGGCCTGGCCGGGGTCGGCGATCTGATCGTCACCTGCTCCTCGCCCAAGAGTCGCAACTTCCAGGTCGGCCATGCGTTGGGCGAAGGCCTGTCGCTGGACGACGCGGTGGCGCGCCTGGGCGAGGTGGCCGAGGGGGTCAATACGCTCAAGGTGCTGAAGAGCAAGGCCGAGGAGCTGCAGGTCTACATGCCCCTGGTCGCCGGCCTGTATGCCATCCTGTTCGAGGGGCGCACCCTGGAGCAGGTGATTCAGGCGCTGATGCGCGGCGAGCCGAAGACCGATGTGGACTTCATCTCCCCCAGTGGATTCTAAAGAGGAGGCTGTCATGAGCGACGAAACCAAGGAACTGGAGCGCGAATCCATCGCCCTGCGCATTCTGTGGATGGTGATCTTCGCCATCGTCTGGCAACTGGCCGAGATCGTTCTCGCCGGCGTGGTCCTGCTGCAACTGGGCTATCGCCTGTTCTATGGGGCAGCCAATGGCAGCCTGCAGGGCTTCGGCGACAGTCTCAGCCAGTATCTGCAGCAGATCGGTCGCTTCGGTACCTTCAACAGCGAAGAGAAGCCCTGGCCCTTCGCCGACTGGCCGACGCCGCGGGCACCCGAGGACAACGAGCCGCACAGCATCCCGCCGGCCCCGCATCCGGTGCGCGACGAAGAACCCAAGCTGTGAAGCTCTGGCTGCTGCGCCACGGCGAGGCCGAGCCGCGGGCGCGCAGCGACGCCGAGCGGGCGCTGACCGAGCATGGTCGCAAGGAGGTACGCAAGAGCGCCAGGCGCCTGCGCGGCGAGGCGCTCGCGCATATCCTGGTCAGCCCCTATCGGCGCGCCCAGCAGAGCGCCGAACTGGTGCGCGAGGCGCTGGGCCTCGATCTGCCGCTGACCACCCTCGACTGGCTGACGCCGGACGACGATCCGCGCCAAGTCGCCGGCCGCCTCTATGCCTATTCCGGCGACTGCCTGCTGGTCAGCCACAACCCCTTGCTCGGCCAGCTCGGTGGCTTCCTGCTGCAGGGGCATCTGCAGGAGCCGCTGCTGCTGCACACCGCCAGCCTGGTCGAACTGGAAGGCGAGACGATTCCCGGGCTGATGCGCCTGGTCGGGCTCTACCACCCCCACTGAGCTGCACTCGTCGAAGCGCTTCGCTGGCGTATGCCCGGGCGATGCGGGCTTGCGTGCGCCTGTAACATTTATCTACTTGCCGCCCCTCCCCACGCATGGAATATTCGACCAAGCAAGTGCTTGGTTGCTCCCTGTGACAAAAACAAGAAACAAGGAGGCCCCGTGGCCGATGCAGTCCGTTTGCCGCTCGACCTGTTCTTCGAGCGAGAGTCGCGTCATCCGAACAAGACTTACCTGATCCAGCCGCTGGACGGTGGCCGGACAGAGCAGTTGACCTGGTCCGAGGTCGGCGAGCAGGCGCGGCGGGCCGCCGCCTGGCTGCGTGGCCTGGAGCTGGCGCAGGGCAGCAAGATCGCCATCATTTCGAAGAACTGCGCGCACTGGATAGTTGCCGACCTGGCCATCTGGATGGCCGGGCACGTCTCTGTGCCGCTCTATCCCAACCTCACCGCCGAGTCGGTGCGCCAGGTGCTGGAGCATGCCGAGGCCAGGGTGGCCTTTATCGGCAAGCTGGACGACTGGTCGGCCATGGCGCCCGGCGTGCCGCAGGGGTTGCTCACCGTCGCCCTGCCGCTGCATGCGCCGGGGCGCTTCGACCGTGCCTGGCAGGATCTGCAGGCCTGTGCGCCGATCCAGGACAGGCCGCGCCCGGCCGCCGATCGGCTCGCCACCATCATCTACACCTCCGGCACTACCGGCATGCCCAAGGGGGTGATGCACAATTTCGGCAACTTCGGCTTCACCGCCGGGCATGCCTCGGAGCTGTTCGGTGTCGGCGAAGCGGACCGGGTGCTGTCCTATCTGCCGCTGTGTCATGTGGCCGAACGCATGTTCGTCGAGCTCAACTCCCTGTACAGCGGCATGACCGTGTACTTCGCCGAGAGCCTGGAGACCTTCCTCGAAGACCTGCGCCGCGCGCGGCCTACGGTGTTCTTCGGCGTGCCGCGGATCTGGACCAAGTTCCAGATGGGGGTCTACTCGAAGATGCCGGCGGGCAGGCTCGATTTCCTCCTCGCCATTCCGCTGCTCGGTCGGTTGGTCGGGCGCAAGGTGCTGCGCGGCCTGGGGCTGGATGCGCTGCGCTACTCCCTGTGCGGCGCGGCGCCGGTCCCCGATGCCCTGTTGAACTGGTACAAGCGTCTCGGCCTGGAGGTGCTCAACGTCTACGGCATGACCGAGAACTGCGGCTACTCCCATGTCGGCCGGCCGGGGCGGGCCCGGCTCGGCTGGATCGGCCAGAACAACCCTGGCGTGGAGGTGCGCATCAGCGAGGAGGGCGAGGTGCAGGTGCGCAGCGGCTCGACCATGCAGGGCTACTACAAGGAGCCGGGCAAGACCGCCGAGGTGATGACCGCCGACGGCTTCCTGCGCACCGGCGACAAGGGCGAGCAGGACGCCGAGGGCAACCTGCGCCTGACCGGGCGGATCAAGGAGATCTTCAAGACCAGCAAGGGCAAGTACGTGGCCCCGGCGCCGATCGAGAACCGCCTGGCCGTGCACAGCCATATCGAGCAGGTCTGCGTGGTCGGCGATGGCCTGCCGCAGCCTCTGGCCCTGTGCGTGCTGTCCGAGGCCGGGCGCAAGGAGTCCCGCGAGCAGCTGGAGAGCAGCCTCAAGCGCCTGCTGGATGAGACCAATCGGGGGCTGGACAAGCACGAGCAGCTCAACGGCCTGGTGCTAGTGCCCGAGGTCTGGGCGGTGGACAACGGCTTCCTCACGCCGACCCTGAAGATCAAGCGGGCCTCGGTGGAGGGGGCCTACGGTGCGCATTTCCAGTCGTGGGGGCAGGGCAGTGGCGAGGTGCTCTGGCACCAGGCGGCTGGCTGACTGCGATAGTGCGGGGCTCCATGCAAAACAAAACGCCCGATGCATGGCATCGGGCGTTCTGGGTTCTGTCGATAGCGCCGAAGGCGCTGGCCTGGGGCGGGTCGACAGATTACTTGCGGTCTTCCAGGCTGACGTACTCGCGCTTGTCGTAGCCGGTGTAGAGCTGGCGCGGACGGCCGATCTTGTACGGGCTGGACAGCATTTCCTTCCAGTGCGAGATCCAGCCGACGGTACGCGACAGGGCGAAGATCACGGTGAACATGCTGGTCGGGATGCCGATGGCCTTGAGAATGATGCCCGAGTAGAAGTCCACGTTCGGGTACAGGTTGCGCTCCTTGAAGTAGGGATCGGTCAGGGCGATCTCTTCCAGCTTCATGGCCAGTTCCAGTTGCGGGTCGTTCTTGATGCCCAGCTCGCCCAGCACTTCGTCGCAGGTCTGCTTCATCACGGTGGCGCGCGGGTCGCGGTTCTTGTACACGCGATGGCCGAAGCCCATCAGCTTGAACGGATCGTTCTTGTCCTTGGCCT
Source organism: Pseudomonas sp. CAU 1711 (assembly GCF_039888625.1). NCBI lineage: Bacteria > Pseudomonadati > Pseudomonadota > Gammaproteobacteria > Pseudomonadales > Pseudomonadaceae > Pseudomonas > Pseudomonas sp. CAU 1711. The sequence goes on along the minus strand of NZ_JBDQQT010000004.1, from coordinate 192,761 downwards.
TGGCGATGAAGGTGTCGATGTTCTCGACGCTGCCGATCTCGTCCAGCATGTTCAGCACGGCCTCGTTGGCGCCACCGTGGGCCGGGCCCCAGAGCGCGGCGATGCCGGCGGCGATGCAGGCGAACGGGTTGGCACCCGAGGAGCCGGCCAGGCGTACGGTGGAGGTGGAGGCGTTCTGCTCATGGTCGGCGTGCAGGATGAAGATGCGATCCATAGCCTTGGCCAGCACCGGGCTGATCGGTTTGATCTCGCACGGGGTATTGAACATCATGTGCAGGAAGTTTTCCGCGTAGTTCAGGTCGTTACGCGGGTACATCATGGGCTGGCCCATGGAGTACTTGTAGGCCATGGCGGCGATGGTCGGCATCTTGGCCACCAAGCGCATGGCGGAAATCTCGCGGTGGTGCGGGTTATTGATGTCCAGCGAGTCGTGGTAGAAGGCGGAGAGGGCGCCGACCACGCCACACATGATGGCCATCGGGTGGGCGTCGCGACGGAAGCCGTTGAAGAAGGTCTTCAGCTGCTCGTGCACCATGGTGTGATTCTTGATGGTGCTGACGAACTGGGCCTTCTGCTCGGCGGTCGGCAGTTCGCCGTTGAGCAGCAGGTAGCAGGTTTCCAGGTAGTCGGATTTCTCCGCCAGCTGCTCGATGGGGTAGCCGCGATGCAGCAGGACACCGGCGTCGCCGTCGATGTAGGTGATCTTCGACTCGCAAGAGGCGGTCGACATAAAGCCAGGATCAAAAGTGAAGCGACCCGTGGCGGTCAGGCCTCTCACGTCGACAACATCGGGACCCACGGTGCCGGTCAGTACGGGCAGCTCTACGGGGGCATTGCCCTCGATGATCAACTGCGCTTTTTTGTCAGCCATGTGTGGCCTCCTGTTTATGCTTGGAATCATCAGACAGCCCCCCACGCAGGGCCCGGGACACTATAGAGACATAAATCTGAAAGTCAATTTGCCGGAACCCAAGCGGCAGAGGGCTTCCAGCCCTGTTTCGGGGCGCTAATACGTCATTTATTAAGGGGGCGCAATCCGCTTTTTAGGGTGGGGCATTGCGTTGTCATTAGTAACCTAACTGTCTATACTCTGCGCCCGGCCGCCAATGGCTTGAAAGCCTGCAAGCAGGCGGCTGGCACTCCCTTGGTGAGGGGTACCTGACCAGTGCACTTCCCGACAACTTGCCCTGCTTGTTAGGGGCCTCTAGTGTGAAAAAAGCCGTGAATAGCCAACGACCTGTAAACCTAGATCTCAGGACTATAAAACTCCCGATCACAGCTTATACGTCCATTCTGCACCGTATTTCCGGTGTCATCCTCTTCCTGGGCATTGCCGTGCTGCTGTTCGCGCTCGACAAGTCCCTGGCTTCCGAGGAGGGCTTCGCAGAAGTTAAGGCGTGTCTGACCAGTCCGCTGGCCAAGCTGATCGTCTGGGGGCTGTTGTCCGCCCTGCTGTATCACCTGGTGGCCGGCGTGCGCCACCTGATCATGGACATGGGTGTCGGCGAGTCGCTGGAAGGCGGCAAGCTGGGCTCGAAGATCGTCATCGCCGTGTCGGCGGTGGTCATCGTTCTGGCGGGGGTCTGGGTATGGTAACCAACGTAACCAATCTGTCGCGTTCGGGCCTCTATGACTGGATGGCCCAGCGTGTGTCGGCGGTCGTTCTCGCGGCTTATTTTCTGTTCCTGATCGGCTATCTGGTAGTCAATCCGGGCATCGGCTACGACCAGTGGCACGCCCTGTTCGACTGCACCGCGATGCGTATCTTCAGTCTGCTGGCCCTGGTTGCCCTCGGCGCTCACGCCTGGGTCGGCATGTGGACCATTTCCACCGACTACCTGACGCCCATGGCGTTCGGCAAGTCGGCGACTGTCGTGCGTTTCCTCTTCCAGGCGTTCTGCGGCATTGCGATGTTCGCGTTCTTCGTCTGGGGTGTGCAGATTCTCTGGGGTGTCTGATTCATGTCTAGCATTCGTACTCTTTCCTATGACGCCATCATCGTCGGTGGCGGCGGTGCTGGCATGCGTGCCGCGCTGCAACTGGCCCAGGGTGGCCACAAGACTGCGGTAGTCACCAAGGTCTTCCCGACTCGTTCGCATACCGTGTCCGCCCAGGGCGGCATCACCTGCGCCATCGCCTCGGCCGACCCGAACGACGATTGGCGCTGGCACATGTACGACACCGTCAAGGGCTCCGACTACATCGGTGACCAGGACGCCATCGAATACATGTGCTCCGTCGGCCCGGAAGCCGTGTTCGAGCTCGAGCACATGGGCCTGCCGTTCTCCCGCACCGAGCAGGGTCGCATCTACCAGCGTCCGTTCGGCGGCCAGTCCAAGGGGCCGGACAATCCGACCCAGGCGGCCCGTACCTGCGCCGCGGCCGACCGTACCGGTCATGCCCTGCTGCACACCCTGTACCAGGCCAACCTGAAGGCCGGCACCTCGTTCCTCAACGAGTGGTACGCCGTCGACCTGGTGAAGAACCAGGACGGCGCCGTGGTCGGCATCATCGCCATCTGCATCGAGACCGGCGAGACCGTCTACATCCGCTCCAAGGCCGTTGTTCTTGCCACTGGCGGTGCCGGTCGTATCTACGCCTCCACCACCAACGCCCTGATCAACACCGGTGACGGCGTGGGCATGGCCCTGCGTGCCGGCGTGCCGGTGCAGGACATCGAGATGTGGCAGTTCCACCCGACCGGCATCGCCGGCGCCGGTGTGCTGGTCACCGAGGGCTGCCGCGGCGAGGGTGGCTACCTGATCAACGCCCACGGCGAGCGCTTCATGGAACGTTACGCGCCGAACGCCAAGGACCTGGCCGGTCGCGACGTGGTCGCCCGCTCCATGGTCAAGGAAGTGATCGCCGGCAACGGCTGTGGCCCGAACAAGGACCACGTGCTGCTGAAGCTCGATCACCTCGGCGAGGAAGTGCTGCACAGCCGCCTGCCGGGCATCTGCGAACTGTCCAAGACCTTCGCCCACGTCGACCCGGTGGTCGCGCCGGTTCCGGTCATCCCGACCTGCCACTACATGATGGGTGGCGTGGCCACCAACATCCATGGCCAGGCCATCACCCAGGACGCCAACGGCAACGACAAGATCGTCGAAGGCCTGTTCGCCGTGGGCGAAGTGGCCTGCGTATCGGTGCACGGCGCCAACCGTCTGGGCGGCAACTCGCTGCTCGACCTGGTGGTATTCGGCCGCGCCGCCGGTCTGCACCTGGAAAAAGCGCTGAAGGAAGGCGTGGAAGTCCGTGGTGCCAGCGAGACCGACATCGAGGCTTCGCTCAAGCGCCTGTCCGGTGTCAACGAGCGCAGCAGCGGCGAAGAAGTCGCCCCGCTCAAGCGCGAGCTGCAGCAGTGCATGCAGAACTACTTCGGTGTATTCCGTACCGGCGAATACATGAAGAAGGGCATCGCCCAGCTGGCCGATCTGCGCGAGCGCATCGCCAACGTCAAGATCTCCGACAAGAGCCAGGCCTTCAACACCGCGCGCATCGAGGCGCTGGAGCTGCAGAACCTGCTGGAAGTGGCCGAGGCCACTGCCATCGCCGCCGATACCCGTACCGAGTCCCGTGGCGCCCACGCCCGCGAAGACTTCGAGGATCGCGACGACGAGAACTGGCTGTGCCACTCCCTGTACTTCCCGGGTGACAAGCGCGTGTCCAAGCGCGCCGTCAACTTCGCGCCGAAGACCGTTCCGGCGTTCGAACCCAAAGTACGTACTTATTAAGGGTGGCCACCATGTCTCTTGGTAACACTTTGCAAGTCAGCGTTTATCGCTACAACCCGGAAAAAGACGTCGCGCCGTTCATGCAGGACTTCCAGGTACAGATCGACGGCAAGGACCTGATGGTTCTCGACGTGCTGGCCCTGATCAAGGAACAGGACGAAGGCTTCTCCTACCGTCGCTCCTGCCGCGAAGGCGTGTGCGGTTCCGACGGCATGAACATCAGCGGCAAGAACGGCTTGGCCTGCATCACCCCGCTGTCCAGTGTGGTGAAGGGCAACAAGCTGGTGATCCGTCCGCTGCCGGGTCTGCCGGTCATTCGTGACCTGGTCGTCGACATGAGCATCTTCTACAAGCAATACGAGAAGGTGCAGCCGTTCCTGCAGAATGACACGCCGGCCCCGGCCATCGAGCGTCTGCAGAGCCCGGAAGAGCGCGAGAAGCTGGACGGCCTGTACGAGTGCATCCTGTGCGCGTGCTGCTCCACCAGCTGCCCGTCGTTCTGGTGGAACCCGGACAAGTTCCTCGGTCCCGCCGCGCTGCTGCAGGCCTACCGCTTCCTGGCCGACAGCCGCGACACCAAGACCGCCGAGCGTCTGGCGTCCCTGGACGATCCGTTCAGCGTGTTCCGCTGCCGCGGCATCATGAACTGCGTCAACGTCTGCCCGAAAGGCCTGAACCCGACCAAGGCCATCGGTCACGTGCGCAACATGCTGCTGCAGAGCGGTACCTGATCCGGCTGTAAACGCAATACCTGCGCCGGCGGAGCGATCCGCCGGCGCAGCAAAGACCAGAGCCCCAGCCCACAAAGCCGGGGTTCGTACTTGAAAGAAAATGACGACCAGCAGGGGCATCCGGGCTGGTGCCCGGACTATCTGCGGGATCCGTAGTGGCTTACCGAGTCGCTGCCTGAGGACTTCGAATGAGCAAGCTGCGGCCTCCACGCCGGTGGTGTCCCCTTACCGAGGGTGACCAAGCATGCAAGAAAGCGTGATGCAGCGCATGTGGGAAAGCGCCCACCTATCCGGTGGTAACGCGGCCTACGTGGAGGAGCTCTACGAGCTCTACCTGCACGATCCCAACGCTGTGCCAGAAGAGTGGCGCACTTACTTCCAGAAGTTGCCGGCCGACGGCAACCCCGCCACCGATGTCTCGCACTCCACCGTACGCGACCAGTTCGTGCTGCTGGCCAAGAACCAGCGCCGCGCGCAACCGGTTTCCGCCGGTAGCGTCAGCAGCGAGCACGAGAAGAAGCAGGTGGAAGTCCTGCGTCTGGTACAGGCCTATCGCATGCGCGGCCATCAGGCGTCGCAGCTCGACCCGCTGGGGCTGTGGCAGCGCCCGGTGCCGGCCGACCTGGCGGTCAACCACTATGGTCTGACCGACGCCGACCTCGACACCACCTTCCGTACCGGTGAGCTTTACATCGGCAAGGAGGAGGCGACTCTACGGGAAATCCACGAGGCGCTGCAGCAGACATATTGTCGCACCATCGGCGCCGAGTTCACCCACATCGTCGACTCCGAGCAGCGCAAGTGGTTCCAGCAGCGCCTGGAGAGCGTGCGCGGCCGCCCGGCCTATTCGCCCGAGGTGCAGGGCCACCTGCTCGAGCGTCTGACCGCCGCCGAGGGCCTGGAGAAGTACCTGGGCACCAAATACCCGGGCACCAAGCGCTTCGGCCTGGAGGGCGGCGAGAGCCTGATCCCGCTGCTGGACGAGATCATCCAGCGTTCCGGCTCCTATGGCACCCAGGAAATCGTCATCGGCATGGCCCACCGCGGCCGCCTCAACGTGCTGGTCAACACCTTCGGCAAGAACCCGCGTGACCTGTTCGACGAGTTCGAGGGCAAGCAGGTCGAAGGCCTGTCCTCCGGCGACGTGAAGTACCACCAGGGCTTCTCCTCCAACGTCATGACTCCGGGCGGCGAAGTGCACCTGGCGCTGGCGTTCAACCCCTCGCACCTGGAGATCGTCTCCCCGGTGGTCGAGGGCTCGGTGCGTGCCCGTCAGGACCGTCGCAGCGACGTTACCGGCGACAAGGTGCTGCCGATCTCCATCCACGGCGACGCGGCCTTCGCCGGCCAGGGCGTGGTCATGGAAACCTTCCAGATGTCGCAGACCCGGGCCTACAAGACCGGCGGCACCATCCACATCGTGATCAACAATCAGGTCGGCTTCACCACCAGCCGTGCGGAAGACTCGCGCTCCACCGAGTACTGCACCGACGTGGCGAAGATGATCCAGGCGCCGATCTTCCACGTGAACGGCGACGATCCGGAGGCCGTGCTGTTCGTCACCCAGCTGGCCGTCGACTACCGCATGCAGTTCAAGCGCGACGTGGTCATCGACCTGGTCTGCTACCGTCGCCGCGGCCACAACGAGGCCGACGAGCCCTCCGGCACCCAGCCGCTGATGTACCAGCAGATCGCCAAGCAGCGCACCACTCGTGAGCTGTACGCCGACAGCCTGGTGCAGGCCGGCCGCATCGCCGAGGACGCGGTCAAGGCCCGCATCGAGGACTACCGCAACGCGCTGGACAACGGCCAGCACGTGGTCAAGAGCCTGGTCAAGGAGCCGAACAAGGAGCTGTTCGTCGACTGGAAGCCCTACCTGGGCCACGCCTGGACCGCGCGCCACGATACCCGCTTCGAGCTGAAGACCCTGCAGGACCTGGCCAACAAGCTGCTGGAGATTCCCGAAGGCTTCGTGCTGCAGCGCCAGGTCGCCAAGGTGATGGAAGACCGCGCCAAGATGACCGCCGGCGCCATGCCGATCAACTGGGGCTACGCCGAGAACCTGGCCTACGCCACCCTGCTGTTCGAAGGCCATCCGGTGCGCATGACCGGCCAGGACGTCGGCCGCGGCACCTTCTCGCACCGCCATGCGGCGCTGCACAACCAGAAGGACGCGACCACCTACCTGCCGCTGCAGAACCTCTACGAAGGCCAGCCGCGCTTCCAGCTGTTCGACTCCTTCCTCTCGGAAGAGGCGGTACTGGCGTTCGAGTACGGCTATGCCACCACCATGCCCAATGCGCTGGTGATCTGGGAGGCCCAGTTCGGCGACTTCGCCAACGGCGCCCAGGTGGTGTTCGACCAGTTCATCTCCAGCGGCGAGCACAAGTGGGGCCGTCTGTGCGGCCTGACCATGCTGCTGCCGCACGGCTACGAAGGGCAGGGCCCGGAGCACAGCTCTGCGCGTCTGGAGCGCTTCCTGCAACTGTGCGCCGAGCACAACATGCAGGTCTGCGTGCCGACCACTCCGGCGCAGATCTACCATCTGCTGCGCCGTCAGGTGATCCGTCCGCTGCGCAAGCCGCTGGTGGTGATGTCGCCGAAGTCGCTGCTGCGCCACCCGCTGGCCATCTCGACCCTGGAGGAACTGGCCGAGGGCTCGTTCCAGACCGTCATCGGCGAGATCGACCAGCACGACCCGAAGAAGGTCGAGCGCGTCATCCTGTGCAGCGGCAAGGTCTACTACGACCTGCTGGCCAAGCGTCGCAACGAGGGCCGCGAGGACATCGCCATCGTGCGTATCGAGCAGCTCTATCCGTTCCCGGAAGACGATCTGGCCGAGGCGCTGGCGCCGTACAAGAACCTCAAGCACATCGTCTGGTGCCAGGAAGAGCCGATGAACCAGGGCGCCTGGTACTGCAGCCAGCACCACATGCGTCGCGTCGCATCCGCGCACAAGAAGGCTCTGTTCCTCGAGTACGCCGGTCGCGAGGGTTCGGCTGCGCCGGCCTGCGGCTACGCCTCGATGCACGCCGAGCAGCAGGAAAAACTGCTGAACGACGCCTTTACTGTCTAACGCCTTCGCGCATTGGGGTGGCGGCATGGGCCGCCACCTCCCGAAGAAACCGAATTTAAGGAAACACACACAATGGCTATCGAGATCAAAGCCCCAACCTTCCCGGAATCGGTTGCCGACGGCACCGTCGCCACCTGGCACAAGAAGCCGGGCGATGCGGTCAAGCGCGATGAGCTGATCGTCGACATCGAAACCGACAAGGTGGTGATGGAAGTACTCGCCGAAGCCGACGGCGTACTCGCCGAAATCGTCAAGAACGAGGGCGACACCGTGCTCTCCGGCGAGCTGCTGGGCCGCCTGGGCGCCGCCGGTGCCGCCGTCGCCGCCCCGGCCGCCGCGCCTGCAGCCGCTGCTCCGGCTGCTAGCGCCGATGACGCCATCCTGTCGCCGGCCGCGCGCAAGATCGCCGAGGAGGGCGGCATCGATCCGAACTCCATCGTCGGCACCGGCAAGGGCGGTCGCGTGACCAAGGAAGACGCCGTCGCCGCCGTCGCCGCCAAGAAAGCCGCTCCGGCTCCGGCCGCCAAGCCGGCCGCGCCGGCCGCCGATGCGCCGCTGTTCGCCTCCGGCGATCGCGTCGAGAAGCGCGTGCCGATGACCCGCCTGCGCGCCAAGGTCGCCGAGCGTCTGGTCGAAGCCCAGTCCACCATGGCCCAGCTGACCACCTTCAACGAAGTCGACATGACCGAAGTCATGGCCCTGCGTTCGAAGTACAAGGACCTGTTCGAGAAGACCCACAACGGCGTGCGCCTGGGCTTCATGTCCTTCTTCGTCAAGGCCGCCGTCGAGGCGCTGAAGCGTCTGCCGGCGGTCAACGCCTCGATCGACGGCAACGACATCGTCTACCACGGCTACCAGGACATCGGCGTGGCCGTCTCCAGCGACCGTGGCCTGGTGGTACCGGTGCTGCGCAACGCCGAGCTGATGAGCCTGGCCGAGATCGAGAGCGGCATCGCCACCTTCGGCAAGAAGGCGCGTGAGGGCAAACTGTCGATCGAAGAAATGACCGGCGGCACCTTCACCATCACCAACGGCGGTACTTTCGGCTCGATGATGTCGACCCCGATCGTCAACCCGCCGCAAGCGGCCATCCTCGGCATGCACAACATCATCCAGCGGCCGATGGCCATCAACGGCCAGGTGGTGATCCGCCCGATGATGTACCTGGCGTTGTCCTACGACCACCGCCTGATCGATGGTAAGGAAGCCGTGACCTTCCTGGTAACCATCAAGAACTTGCTGGAAGACCCGGCGCGTCTGCTGCTGGACATCTAAAAGCCAGTTTCTCCAACGGCGGCCCTGTCTACGGGGCCGTCCGGTTTATCTGAGAAGGAATACGTTATGACCCAGAAATTCGACGTGGTAGTCATCGGTGCCGGCCCCGGCGGTTATGTCGCCGCCATCAAGGCAGCTCAGCTCGGCCTGAAGACCGCCTGCATCGAGAAGTACCAGGACAAGGACGGCAAGGTCGCCCTGGGCGGCACCTGCCTGAACGTCGGCTGCATCCCGTCCAAGGCGCTGCTGGACAGCTCCTACAAGTACCACGAGGCCCACGAGGGCTTCAAAGTGCACGGCATCGAGGCCAAGGGCGTCACCATCGACGTGCCGCAGATGGTCGCGCGCAAGAACGGCATCATCAAGAACCTGACCGGCGGCGTCGCCGGCCTGTTCAAGTCCAACGGCGTCACCCTGATCGAAGGTCACGGCAAACTGCTGGCCGGCAAGAAGGTGGAAGTCACCGGTCTGGACGGCAAGACCCAGGTGGTCGAGGCCGAGAACGTGATCCTCGCTTCCGGCTCCCGTCCGGTCGACATCCCGCCGGCCCCGGTCGATCAGGACGTGATCGTCGACTCCACCGGCGCCCTGGAATTCCAGGCCGTGCCGAAGAAGCTGGGCGTCATCGGCGCCGGCGTCATCGGCCTTGAGCTGGGCTCGGTATGGGCCCGCCTGGGCGCCGAAGTGACCGTGCTGGAGGCCATGGACAAGTTCCTCGCCAGCGCCGACGAGCAGATCTCCAAGGAAGCCCTGAAGATCCTCGGCAAGCAGGGCCTGGACATCCGCCTGAGCGCCCGCGTGACCGGCAGCGAAGTGAAGAAGAAGCAGGTCACCGTGACCTTCTCCGACGCCAACGGCGAGCAGAAGCTGACCTTCGACAAGCTGATCGTCGCCGTCGGCCGTCGCCCGGTGACCACCGACCTGCTGGCCGCCGACAGCGGCGTGACCCTGGACGAGCGTGGCTTCATCTTCGTCAACGACCAGTGCGAAACCAGCGTGCCGGGCGTGTACGCCATCGGCGACGTGGTGCGCGGCGCGATGCTGGCGCACAAGGCCTCGGAAGAGGGCGTGATGGTCGCCGAGCGCATCAAGGGCCACAAGGCCCAGATGAACTATGACCTGATCCCGTCGGTGATCTACACCCACCCGGAAATCGCCTGGGTCGGCAAGACCGAGCAGCAGCTCAAGGCCGAGGGCGTGGCGATCAACGTCGGTACCTTCCCGTTCGCCGCCAGCGGCCGCGCCATGGCCGCCAACGACACCGCCGGCCTGGTCAAGGTCATCGCCGATGCCGAGACCGACCGCGTGCTGGGCGTGCATGTGATCGGCCCGAGCGCCGCCGAGCTGGTTCAGCAGGGCGCCATCGGCATGGAGTTCGGCACCAGCGCCGAAGACCTCGGCATGATGGTGTTCTCGCACCCGACTCTGTCCGAAGCGCTGCACGAAGCGGCTCTGGCGGTGAATGGCCACGCCATCCACATCGCCAATCGCAAGAAGCGTTGAGGCCGAGGCGCGCCCCGCTGTGGCGGGGCGCCCGCTAGCAGAAAAAACCACGGCGGGCGGCCCGTGGCGGCTCGCAAGGGCCAGTCGCAGGAATGCCCGTCGGACTGCTAACCAGAGCAGTCACAGGTGGCGCGGCGCCATGAGCGCAGCGCCGAAATGCGCAATACCTAAACGAAGAACGGTAGACAAGCATGAATCTTCACGAGTATCAGGGTAAGCAGCTGTTCGCTGAGTACGGCCTGCCTGTATCCAAGGGCTTCGCCGTGGACACCCCGGAAGAAGCGGCCGAGGCCTGCGACAAGATCGGTGGCAGCGAGTGGGTTGTCAAAGCCCAGGTGCACGCCGGCGGCCGCGGCAAGGCGGGCGGCGTAAAGCTGGTCAAGAGCAAGGAAGACGCCAAGGCCTTCGCCGCCAACTGGCTGGGCAAGCGTCTGGTGACTTACCAGACTGACGCCAATGGCCAGCCGGTCAGCAAGATCCTGGTCGAGTCCTGCACCGACATCGACAAGGAACTGTACCTCGGCGCCGTCGTCGACCGTTCCAGCCGCCGCATCGTGTTCATGGCTTCCACCGAAGGTGGCGTGGACATCGAGAAAGTAGCCCACGAGACTCCCGAGAAGATCCTCAAGGCCACCGTCGACCCGCTGGTCGGCGCGCAGCCGTACCAGGGCCGCGAGCTGGCCTTCCAGCTGGGCCTGCAGGGCGACCAGATCAAGCAGTTCACCCACATCTTCGTCGGCCTGGCCAAGCTGTTCCAGGACTACGACCTGGCCCTGCTGGAAGTGAACCCGCTGGTGATCAAGAAGGACGGCAACCTGCACTGCCTGGACGCCAAGATCAACATCGACTCCAACGCCATGTACCGTCAGCCCAAGCTGCGCGCCATGCACGACCCGTCCCAGGACGACGCTCGTGAAGCCCATGCGCAGAAGTGGGAGCTGAACTACGTCGCGCTGGAAGGCAACATCGGCTGCATGGTCAACGGTGCCGGCCTGGCCATGGGCACCATGGACATCGTCAACCTGCACGGCGGCAAGCCGGCCAACTTCCTCGACGTCGGCGGTGGCGCGACCAAGGAGCGCGTGACCGAGGCGTTCAAGATCATCCTGTCCGACAGCAACGTGGCTGCCGTTCTGGTGAACATCTTCGGCGGCATCGTTCGCTGCGACATGATTGCCGAAGGCATCATCGGCGCGGTGAAGGAAGTCGGCGTGAAAGTGCCGGTCGTCGTGCGTCTGGAAGGTAACAATGCCGAGCTGGGCGCCAAGGTCCTGGCCGACAGCGGTCTGAACATCATCGCGGCTACCAGCCTCACCGACGCTGCGCAGCAGGTCGTCAAAGCCGCGGAGGGCAAGTAATGAGCGTCCTGATCAACAAAGACACCAAAGTCATCTGCCAGGGCTTCACCGGCTCGCAGGGCACTTTCCACAGCGAACAGGCCATCGCCTACGGCACCAAGATGGTCGGCGGTGTGACCCCCGGTAAGGGCGGCACCACCCACCTGGGCCTGCCGGTGTTCAACACCGTCAAGGAAGCCGTGGAAGCCACAGGCGCCGACGCCTCGGTGATCTACGTTCCGGCCCCGTTCTGCAAGGACTCGATCCTGGAAGCGGCCAATGGCGGCATCAAGCTGATCGTGTGCATCACCGAAGGCATCCCGACCCTGGACATGCTGGAAGCCAAGGTCAAGTGCGACGAGCTGGGCGTACGCCTGATCGGCCCGAACTGCCCGGGCGTGATCACTCCCGGCGAGTGCAAGATCGGCATCATGCCGGGTCACATCCACCTGCCGGGCAAGGTAGGCATCGTGTCGCGTTCCGGCACCCTGACCTATGAAGCCGTGAAGCAGACCACCGACGCCGGCTTCGGCCAGTCCACCTGCGTGGGCATCGGTGGCGACCCGATCCCGGGCTCCAACTTCATCGACATCCTCAAGCTGTTCCAGGAAGACCCGGCGACCGAGGCGATCGTGATGATCGGCGAGATCGGCGGCAGCGCCGAAGAAGAGGCCGCTGCCTTCATCAAGGCCAACGTGACCAAGCCGGTGGTGTCCTACATCGCCGGTGTCACCGCGCCGCCCGGCAAGCGCATGGGCCATGCCGGTGCCATCATCTCCGGTGGCAAGGGCACCGCGGACGAGAAGTTCGCCGCCCTGCAGGACGCCGGTGTGAAGACCGTGCGTTCCCTGGCCGACATCGGCAAGGCCCTGGCCGAGCTGACCGGCTGGCAAGCCAAGAACGCCTAAGGCGCGCTTGAGTCTGGAAGGAGGCCACCTACGGGTGGCCTTTTTCTTTTCTAGACTTCAAGAATCCAGGCCCACGGGCCGACAAAGAATCTGCGGCACCTGCCGCCGCTCTTCGCCAAGGCCTCAGAGGGAGTTCGCGCATGCAGTGGTTCGCCGACCTGCGCATCGCCTACAAGACCGCCATAGTCCCGGCCGTGCTCTGCTCGTTGCTGATCGTGCTCGGCGTGGTGTCCAGCCTGTCGCTGCGCAATGTGGCCAGCAGCCTGCAGGTGGTCACCCGTGATTTCGGCCCGAGTCTGGATCAGCTGGCACAGCTGGCGGACGGCATGGCGCGCCTGCAGCTCGCGGTGCGCCTGTATGCCCGCAGCGGCGATGCCGCCGCCGAGCAGCAGGTCGCCGAGCTGGAGAGGCGCCTGCAGGCTCTGCAGCAGGGCACTGCCGAGCGCCTGCACGATCCGCAGCACCTGCGCCTGCTGGGGGAGGTCGAGCAGGCGCGTAGCGAGTACAGCCAGCTGTTCCGCGATCAGCTGGTGCCGCTCAGCCGGCAGCGCCAAAGCCTGGTCAGCGGTGAGTTGGGGCAGCACGGCCCGGCCATCGAGAAGGCCCTGACCTCGGTGCTGGAGAATGCCCAGCAGGACTTCAACCTGGACGCCGTGTTCTATTCCAGCGCCGCCATGCGCCATCTACTGCTCGGCAGCCAGTATTTCTACCAGTACCTGCAGGAGAATCAGGAGGAGCAGGCCAAGGCCTACGAGCGCGAGCTGGGCTTCGCCAAGAGCAGCATGAGCGTGCTGCATGAGCGCACCAGTAGCCAGAGCACCAAGGACAAGCTGGCCGGTGCGCTGCAGAGCCTGGAGCTGTACAAGGTGGCGGCGGACAAGGCGGTGCAGCTGGTGCGGGCACGCAATGCGACGCTGCAGGCGATGGACCGCATCGAGCCGAAGATCGCCGAGCGGACCGGCGAGCTGCAGGTCAGCATCATGGCGGCGATGAGCGAGGCCGGGGAGACGGTCGAGCACAGCGTGGCACAGGTCAACCGCCTGCAGGGGGGGCTGGTGCTGGCGGCGCTGCTGTTCGGCGGTCTGGTGGCCTACGGCGTGGGCCGCTCGCTGGTGACCTCGATCGGCAGGATCAACCTGATGCTCAAGGACATCGCCGAAGGCGAGGGCGACCTGACCCGCCGCCTGCCGGTTCAGGGGCGCGACGACCTGGGCCTGCTGGCCGCCAGCTTCAACACCTTCGTCGAGAAGATTCGCCACACCATGACCGAGGTCTCGGGCGCTTCCGCCACGCTCGAGCGCGAGGCCGAGCAGTTGCAGGCCTCGGCCGAGTCGGCCCACCGCGATGTCGAGCAGCAGCGCGACGAGAGCCGCCAGACCGCGTCTGCCATGACCGAGATGGCCGCCAGCGCACAGGACATGGCCGGTGCCGCCGAGCATGGCGCCGAGCTGTCGCATCAGACCCTGGCCGCGGCGGAGCATGGCCGGCGCAAGGTCGAGGACAACCGCCAGAGCATGCAGCGCCTGGCGGACAAGGTCGGCCAGCTGGCCGAGGTGGTCGAGTCCCTGCGCAACGACAGCGAGCGCATCGGCTCGGTGCTGGGGGTGATCCGCGCGATCGCCGAACAGACCAACCTGCTGGCGCTGAATGCCGCCATCGAGGCGGCGCGGGCCGGCGAGCAGGGCCGGGGCTTCGCCGTGGTGGCCGACGAGGTGCGTTCGCTGGCGCAGCGCACCCAGCAGTCCACCGAGGAGATCCAGGAAATCATCCAGACACTGCAGCAACGCATGCGCTCGGCCACCGACACCATGGGCGAGAGCCAGGCGGCGGCGCGCCTGGCGGGGCAGGGCGCGGAGCAGGCGAGCTCGGCGCTGGCGGAGATCGCCGCGGCGGTCGCCACCATCGACCAGACCATCCAGCAGATCGCCGCTGCGGCGGCGGAGCAGGCCAAGGTCGCCGACACGGTGGGCGCCAGCGCGGTGCGGGCCAACGATGTCAGCGCCCATACCTTCACCACCGTCGAGCAGACCCGCGCCACGGCCGCCAACATCAAGCGTCTGGAGGACCGGCTGAGCCGGCTGATCGCCCAGTTCCGCGTGTGAGCTCGGATCGCTTACAGATTTGCGACATCCGCTTGCCCGCGGTCGACCAGCCGACCGCCCCGAGTCGCCCTGTCGGGGCCTATCCATTAAGGTGGCCGCGCCTCGGCGCCCGCTACCCACAAGGAGCGGCTGCCGTCCTCGCGGTCTCTTCCCACCCGGAGAGATGACGCTCACCGAACCTCAAGGCGAGCCCCCTCGATTTCCGAACACCTGCCTGTGGTAACGCTCCCTATGACTCGCTTGAAAAGCCTCGACCTCCTGGCCCTGGGCTTCATGACCTTTGCCCTGTTCCTGGGCGCCGGCAACATCATCTTCCCGCCCAGCGCCGGCATGGCCGCGGGCGACAACGTCTGGTCCGCCGCCTTCGGCTTCCTCATCACCGGCGTCGGCCTGCCGCTGCTCACGGTGGTGGCCCTAGCCCGCGTCGGTGGCGGCATGAACGAGCTGACCGCGCCGCTCGGCCGGCATGCCGGCACCCTGCTGGCGGTGGCCGTGTACCTGGCCATCGGTCCGCTGTTCGCCACCCCGCGCACCGCCGTGGTGTCGTTCGAGATGGGCGTGGCGCCCTTCGCCGGCAACGAGCCGCTGCCGCTGGCCCTGTACAGCGTCGCCTACTTCGTCGCGGTGCTGCTGCTCGCCCTCAACCCGGGCAAGCTGGTCGACAGCATCGGCAAGTTCATCACCCCGGTGCTGCTGGCCTCGCTGCTGGTCCTCGGCGGCGCCGCCTTGCTGGCACCGGCCGGTGCGATCGGCGAGGTCAGCGAAAACTACCGCAGCACGCCCTTCGTCCAGGGTTTCCTGCAGGGCTACCTGACCATGGATACCCTGGGCGCGCTGGTGTTCGGCATCGTCATCGCCACCGCGATCAAGGACCGCGGCGTCCGCGACGGCGCGCTGATCACCCGCTACTCGGTGGTGGCCGGGGTCATCGCCGCCATCGGCCTGTCGCTGGTCTACCTGGCGCTGTTCCAGCTCGGCGCCACCAGCCAGGGCATCGCCGGCGATGCGCAGAACGGCGTGCAGATCCTCACCACCTATGTGCAGCACACTTTCGGCCTGTACGGCAGCCTGCTGCTGGCGGTGGTCATCACCCTGGCCTGCCTGACCACCGCCGTCGGCCTGCTGACCGCCTGCGGCGAGTACTTCAGCAAGCTGCTGCCGGTCTCCTACCGAGGCGTGGTGCTGGTCTTCGGCCTGTTCAGCCTGCTGGTGGCCAACCAGGGCCTGACCCAGCTGATCAGCGTGTCGGTGCCGGTGCTGGTCGGCCTCTATCCGCTGGCCATAGTGCTGGTCGCCCTGAGCCTGCTGAGCGGTCTGTGGTGCTCGGCGCAGCGGGTATTCGTGCCGACCATGGCGGTGACCCTGGTCTTCGGCCTGGCCGATGCGCTGAATGCTGCCGGCCTCAAGGGCCTGGTGCCGAGCGCCTTCGCCCAGTTGCCGCTGGCCGCCGAGGGGCTCGGCTGGCTGCTGCCGGTGGCGCTGACCCTGCTGGTCGCGGCGGTGTTCGATCGTCTGCGCGGCGAGCCGGCCCCCCAGCCCGCCTGACCCTCCGACGCAGCCGCGCAAGGCGGCTGCGCACCTCTGCGGCGCGCCTTTTGGCGCGCTGCACCTGCTGTTTGGCGCATCTGGCACCTTCTGCCGATTGCCGCTGAGACGGGGCTGGCCGACAATTCCGGCAATTCATCCGTGGTTGTCGCACTATGTCGCACGCTATCTTTTTCGCTCATGCCAACGGCTTTCCCTCGGCCACCTACGCCAAGCTGTTCGACGCCCTGGCGCCGGACTATCGGGTGCGCCATCTGGAGCAGCACGGGCACGACCCGCGTTTCCCGGTCAACGACAACTGGAACAACCTGGTCGACGAGCTGATCCTGCATCTGCAGCAGGGAGGCGAGCCGGTCTGGGGCGTCGGCCACTCGCTCGGCGGCGTGCTGCACTACCATGCGGCGCTGCGCCATCCGGAGCTGTACCGTGGCGTGGTGATGCTGGATTCGCCGCTGCTGACCGGCGTCGACCGCCTGGTGATTCGCGCCGCCAAGCGCTTCGGCTTCATCGACCGGATCACGCCTGCGGGCAGGACGGTGGGGCGCCGCGAGGCCTTCCGCGACGTCGCCGAGGCGCGCGACTATTTCGCCGGCAAGAGCCTGTTCCGCCGCTTCGACCCGGACTGCCTGGACGCCTACGTGCGCCATGGCCTGCGCGAGGCGGGCGAGGGGCTGCGCCTGCGCTTCGACCCGGCTACCGAGATCAGCATCTACCGCAGCGTGCCGCACACGGTGCCTGGGCGGCCGCAGCAGCTGGCCGTGCCGCTCGCCGTGGTGCGCGGCCGGCACAGCAAGGTGGTGCTGGCGCACCATGCGCGGCAGGTCAACCGGGTGCCCAAGGGCGAGTACCACAGCCTGCCCGGCGGCCACATGTTCCCCCTCGAGCGCCCGCAGGACACCGCGCGCCTGCTGCGCGAGCTGTTCGCCCGCTGGCAGGGCCTGGACCTGGAACGTTCGGCATGAGTCTCAAGGTCGAGGAGATCCGCTTCAGCCTGCCGCACGTCGAACTGGCGGCGCATCTGTTCGGCCCCGAGGACGGCATCCCGGTGATCGCCCTGCATGGCTGGCTGGACAATGCCATGACCTTCGCCCGCCTGGCGCCCAAACTGGAGGGCCTGCGCATCGTCGCCTTGGACTTCCCCGGCCACGGGCATTCCGGGCATTACGCCAGCAATTCCAGCTACAGCATGTGGGAGTACCTGGAGGACGTACTGCTGGTGGCCGAGCAGCTCGGCTGGCAGCGTTTCTCGCTGCTCGGTCACTCGCTCGGCGGTATCGTCTCCACCCTGTTGGCGGCCGCGCTGCCGGAGCGCATCGAGCGCCTGGCGCTGATCGACGGCCTGGTGCCCTACACGGCCGAGGCCGATAGCGCGCCCCAGCGCCTGGGCGATGCGCTGCGCGCGCGCCTGGCGCTGCGCGGCAAGCAGAAGCCGGTCTACCCGGATCTGGACAGAGCCGTGCAGGCGCGCATGAGGGGCGTGGTGGCGGTCAGTCGCGAGGCCGCCGAGCTGCTGGCCCAGCGCGGCCTGGAGCCGGTGCCCGGCGGTTACACCTGGCGCAGCGATATCCGCCTGACTCTGCCTTCGGTGATGCGCCTGACCTTCGCCCATGTCGAGCAGTTCGTCCGCGCCGTGCAGTGCCCGGTCAGCCTGATCCTCGCCGAGGGCGGGCAGATGAGTGTCGAGCCACGGCTGAAGGCCCTGGTCGCCGGCACCGCGTTCGATACCCGCATACTGCCGGGCGGCCATCACCTGCATCTCAACGACGAGGCCGGCGCACAGCAGGTTGCAGACTGTTTCAATCCATTCTTCCGCCGCGCTTGACGCGGCCCCGGCAACTGCCGAGGCTGTGCAGGTCGTATCGGAGATTGCCATGATCGATCTGTACACCGCCGCCACGCCCAACGGGCACAAGGTGTCCATCGCCCTCGAGGAGCTGGGCCTGCCGTACCGGCTGCACGCGCTGTCCTTCGACAAGAAGGAACAGAAGAGTCCCGAGTTCCTGCGCATCAGCCCCAACGGACGCATTCCCGCCATAGTCGACGAGGGTTTCGCCGTGTTCGAGTCCGGCGCCATCCTCCTCTACCTGGCCGAGAAGACCGGCCGCCTGTTGCCGGCGGATGCCAAGGGGCGCTCCCTGGCCATCCAGTGGCTGATGTTCCAGATGGGTGGGGTAGGGCCGATGCAGGGTCAGGCCAACGTGTTCTTCCGTTACTTCCCGGAGAAACTGCAAGGCGCCATCGACCGTTACCAGCACGAGACCCGCCGCCTCTACGAGGTGCTCGACCGCCGCCTGGGCGAGGCCGAGTACCTGGCCGGCGCCTATGGCATCGCCGATATCGCCACCTTTCCCTGGGTGCGCATCCACGACTGGGCCGGTGTCTCGGTCGAGGGGCTGGAGCACCTGCAGCGCTGGTTGGATGCCATCGCCGCCCGCCCGGCGGTACAGCGCGGCCTGCAGGTGCCGCCGCGCCCGCAGGAAGAGTCCGCCTTGGTGAAAACCGCCCAGGGCATGCTGACACGCTAAGGAGCCGCATGCGTCGCCATATTCTGTCGTTCTGCCTGAGCCTGTGCTCGCCCATCCTGATGGCGGCCGATGTTTCCGGCAGCCAGGACCTCGAAGTGCTGAAGCGTTTCCCCCGCGCCGAGATAGTCGACTACCGCGACCTGTCCGATGCGGAGCGGCGCTATCCCCAGGACGGTCTGCGCCGCATCAGCGGCCAGCTGCGCCCCTCCAGCGAGGTACTGGCCGAGGGCCGTCTGCGCGCGCTGACCTATCGCCTGCCCGACGGCCATGCCCCTGTCGAGGCGCTGGCCGCTGCCCGCGGGCAACTGATGGCGCAGGGCGCCGAGCTGCTGTTCTGGTGCGAGGGGCGCGACTGTGGCTCGAGCAGCCTGTTCGCCAACGCCATCTTCGGCAACTCCAAACTCTATGGCCCGGAGGAGCGGCAGAGCTACCTGTTGCTGCGGCTGGCGCCGCCCCAGCAGGACAGCCTGGTGGCGCTCTACGGCATCACCCGCGGCAACCGCCGCGCCTATCTGCACGCCGAACAGCTGGACGCCGGCGCCGCACTGGGCGAGATTCTGCCGGCCGCCGCCACGCTGCTGCGCCAGCTGCGCGACAGCGGCCAGTTGCAGCTGCGTGCGGGCGAGCCCGAGGGTGACTGGGCCGACCTGCTGACGCGCACTCTCAGCCTGGACCGCACCCTGCGGGTACGCTTGAGCGGTGTGTTCGCCGAGCAGTGGCGCGCGGCGCTGGAAGCTCGCGGCGTGCGCGGCAATCGCCTGGAGCTGGGCGAGGGCGATGGCACGGCGCTGCTGGTGCAAGAACTACCCTGAACGCTGATACAGTCGGGCCAGAATGCCCGTCGCCACGGATTGCCCGACCATGCTGAACAACGATCGCTTTCTGGTGCTGATACTGCTGCTGGTACTGCTCGGGGCCTGCGCCTGGGTGCTGGCGCCGTTCTTTTCCGCGCTGTTCTGGGCCGCCGTACTGGCCTTCGCCAGCTGGCCACTGATGCGCCTGCTGACGCAGCTTCTCAAGGGCCGGGAAAACACCGCCGCCGGCATCCTCACCGCCGGCTGGATGGTGCTGGTGGCGGTGCCGCTGGTGTGGCTCGGCTTCAACCTGGCCGACCATATCCGCGACGCCACCGAGCTGTTCAAGAATCTTCAGGTCGAGGGCCTGCCGCAGCCGCCGTCCTGGCTGGCCGAGCTGCCGCTGGTGGGGCAGAGCCTGGTCGAGTTGTGGGCGCGCGTCGACAAGGAGGGCGGCGAGTTGCTGGCCACGGTGCGGCCCTACCTCGGCCAGGTGGGCAACTGGCTGCTGGCGCGCAGCGCACAGTTGGGCGGCGGCATGCTGGAGCTGGCGCTGAGCCTGGTGCTGGTGTTCTTCTTCTATCGCGACGGCCCGCGCATGGCGGCCTTCGTGCAGAGTCTGCTGCAGCGCCTGATCGGCGACCGTGCGGGGCATTACCAGGAGCTGGTGGCCGGCACCGTGCAGCGGGTGGTCAATGGCGTGATCGGCACCGCCGCCGCCCAGGGTCTGCTGGCGCTCATAGGCTTCTACATCGCCGGCATACCGGGCGCCTTGGTGTTGGGCATAGTCACTTTCGTGCTCAGCCTGATTCCCATGGGCCCGCCGCTGGTATGGGTGCCGGCCACTGCCTGGCTGGTCAGCCAGGAGCAGTACGGCATGGCCGTGTTCCTGGGGATCTGGGGCATGTTCGTCATCAGCGGTGTGGACAACGTGCTCAAGCCCTATCTGATCAGCCGCGGCGGCAATCTGCCGCTGGTGGTGGTGCTGCTCGGCGTGTTCGGCGGCATCCTGGCTTTCGGCTTCATGGGCCTGTTCCTCGGCCCGACCCTGCTGGCCGTGGCCTTCAGCCTGCTCGGCGACTGGGTGGCCAACACGCCGCAGGTCGCGGCCCTGGAAGAAGAGCGCAAGGACGGGGCCTAGGACCGGCAAAGCCCACTGGTTGGCATCCCGCGCACGGCCGCCTTGGTCGGCGCCGGGTGCGGTGGTAGCCTGCGCAGGCTCCGACAGTCTTGCCGGAGCCCATCGTTCCAGGCCGCGGCAAAGCCCGCAGAGGCTGCGCGGCTCAAGGAAGAAAGGCCAACACGACACAACGGACATACATTCCATGAAGAAATCTGCAGGTATCGCCGCAGGCGCACTGGTTGCCATCGCCGCCCTTGGGGCAGGGGGCGCCTGGTACACTGGCAATCAGTTGCCAGCGGTGCTGGACGAGTCGATCAAACGGGCCAATGCGGACCTGGCCAAGAGCCTCCCGGCGTTGGGGCTGGATGCCTCCATCGAGCTGCTCTCGCTGGAACGTCACTTCTTCAGCAGCGATGCCCGCTACCGCCTGACCTTCAACGGCTCGCTGGATGGCGAGGCGCCGCAGCAGCTGGAGCTGGTGATCGGCGACCGCATCGAGCACGGCCCCTTTCCGCTGTCGCGACTCAAGGGGCTCAAGCTGATGCCGGTGCTGGCCACCAGCAACTACGTTCTGGAGTCCAACCTGGCACTGGAGAAATGGTTCGCCGCGGCCAACGGCAAGTCGCCACTGGCAGGCCAGGCCAGTCTGGGCTATGACCGTTCCGTCGCCGGCAACCTGCGCCTCAGCCCGCTGCAGATGGCCCTGGACGAGGAAAGCGACCTGGACTTCAGCGGCCTGGGCATCGACTTCGACAGCACCGCCGAAGCCAAGGCCATCGAGGCCAGCGGCCTGATGGACAGCCTCAAGATCACCTCCAGGCTAAGCGAGAGCCAGGAGCCCCTGACCATCGAGCTCCAGGGCCTGAGCCTGGACAGCCAGACCGAGAAGGGCGCGAGCGATTTCTACCTAGGGCGCAACCAGGTCAAGCTGCAGGGCGTGCAGATCCTGGTCGGCGACAACGCGCCTATCCTGTTCAAGGACCTTGCCCAGCTCGACGAGACCAGCGAGGCCGATGGCCGGCTGGCCGGCCGCTCCACCTACAGCATCGGTATGGTCAGCTACCAGGGCCACGATATCGGTGCTGTGGAGCTGATCTCCAGCGTGAAGAACCTCGATGCCGGCGCCCTGCAGTCGCTGCTGGCCCTGTACGGCGAGGTTCTCAAGGGCGCTTCCCAGGCGCAGGCGCAGCCGGCCAGCCTGGCGGCCGAGAGCGAGATGCCGGAGCTCTCCGAGGCACAGAAGGCCCAGCTGCTGGTCGATCTGGACAAGTTGCTGGCCGCCAGGCCAAGCGTCGCCCTGGAGAAACTGGCGTTCAAGACCGCCAACGGCGAGAGCAGCCTGAGCCTGGCCCTTGACTTCGCCAAGCCGGAGTCCTTCGAGTTGCCGGCGCCCGAACTGGCCAAGCAGCTGCTCAGCCAGCTGGATGCCAAGCTGGTGGTGTCCAAGGCGATGATCACCGATATGGTCGGCCTGCAGGCCACCTTCGCCGGCGAAACCGACCAGGAGGCCGTCGCCCAGAGCGCCGCGATGATGACCGAAATGACCACCGGCATGGCCCTGGCCAGCGAACTGGCCAGGCTGGAGGGTGACAACATCGTCACCAGCCTGCACTACGCCGACGACAAGGTCGACTTCAACGGCAAGCAGATGAGCGTCGAGGAGTTCGTCGCCATGGCGTTCAGCACCGGCGCCGGCCTGGGCATGAGTGCTGCGGCTCCGGATGAGGAGGAACTGGGAGCGGACGGCCTGGAGCTGGAGGAAGAGGCAGGCCTCGAGGAGACTCCGGTCGAATAACCTCGTGCAGTGACGCCAAAGGCCCGCAGCGATGCGGGCCTTTTGCTTTTGGCCAGAGCCCTGGCGCGCCGGCAGCGCGCATGCGCGGCAAACTGAATGCCCCGTACAGGCGCAGAAAAGCGCTGCAATTCCCAGACATCAGGCCAGCACCAGCGGCGCCACGCTGAAACAGGCCTCCGTCAAGCCCGACTCGACCCTGGACCGCATGATCGCCCTGGTCGAAGGCGCCAAGCGGCAGATGCCCCAAGGGGTGGCGCCGGACACCCTGCTGACCGGCCTGGGCCTGATCTTCCTGCTGGTGGTAACGCCGTATGGCGACCCAGGACGCCGCCAAAATTAAACAGTCAACTTCCGATTTAGGGCACTAGACTCCCGTAGTCGTTTATTTCCATCGCTCAATGCCATCGGTACATGGCTTTGGGTATAGCGAAGGCGCGACATGCTGCGATGGAAGCACGTCAAGGAGGACTGGAATTGCACACGCAAAGGTTGGCCGTATGCGCTCCCACCCGGTGGGCGCCGGGCTCGGGGTGGCCATGGTGACGGACGCCAGGCCGCTCCGGGGCGGCTTCGGGGCGGTTCCGTGGGAAACGGCGCCGCGCGCCATCGGCAACTCCCCCGCCTTCCAGCGTTTGCTGCGCCTGGTGGAGCGTGTCGCGCAGACCGACAAGCCGCTGCTGATCTGGGGGCCGACCGGCGCCGGTAAGGAGGTGGTGGCGCAGCTCGTCCATCACCGTTATTGCGGAGGCCTTGCGCCGTTCATCGACGTCAACTGCGGGGCAATCCCGGAGCAGTTGATGGAGGCCGAACTGTTCGGCCATGCCAAGGGGGCTTATACCGGCGCCGTCGCCAGTCGGCCAGGGCAGCTCGAGTTGGCAAGCCGGGGCACGCTGTTCCTCGATGAAGTCGGCGAATTGCCGATGTCCTTGCAGCCCAAGTTGCTGAGGGTGCTGGAAACGCGCACGTTCCGGCCGCTCGGCTCCGGCGAGGTTCGGCGTTTCGAAGGGCGTGTGGTGGCGGCCACCCATCGCGACCTGCAGGCCCTGGTCAGGGAAGGCCGGTTCCGCGAGGACCTGTACTACCGTCTGGCCGTGTTCGTGCTGGACGTGCCGGGGTTGGAACAGCGTCGGGAAGATATCGCTGCCCTGGTTGCGCATTTCGCCGCGCTGCAGCCCCGTCCGCTGTCGTTCACGCCCGAGGCGTTGGAGCGGCTGCGGCGGCATGCCTGGCCGGGAAATGTGCGCCAGTTGCGCAGTCTGGTGGATCGTCTCGGCATTCTTGCGGAGTCCCCGCTGATCAGCGCCGAGGTGCTGGATGACTTTCTCTCGCCAGCGCTTGCCGGCACAGCTGCCCCTGCCTCGCTGGCCGACGCATTGCTGCAACTACCCGGGGCGAACAAGCTGGCCGCGGCGGAGCAATTGCTGGTCGACCATGCACTGCAGCTATGCAACGGCAACAAGACGCTGGCCGCGCGCCTGCTGGGGGTGGGTCGCAAAGTGGTCGAGCGGCGCGTGTTGGCGCGCGAGGACAAGCGCGGCGCCGTACAGCGGCAGATCGATCAGGCCCGCCGGCTGGTGGCGCAGGCCGATTTCCGCGGGGCGATTCCGCTATTGGAAAGCGCGCGGGACCTGCTCCGCAGCCTGCCCGCCCAGGACAACCAGCTGCGTCAGCAGTTCGAGCTACTGCGACTGTTGGGGGTGAGTTACCGCAGCCTGCACGGCTGGCTCAGCGCGGAGGCGCAGGAGTGCTACGAGTCCGCGTTGGAGATCGGCAGGAACTTGGCCGGCGACGCGGACCTGATCCCCATCCTGCTCGGCATCTGGACTACGCAACTGATGGCCCTCGACCTGGGCAAGGCGCGTGCCACCGCACAGCAGATGCTGCAACGGGCACAGGCTACCGGCAACGCCGACGTTCACGGCGAAGCGCATTTCGCGATGGCGAATACGCTGTTCTGGCTGGGCGACAGCACCGAGACATTGGCCTGCCTGGCCCGCAGTGGATTGGCGGCGTCCCCGGCAGGACAGCGCAACGCCGGTTTGCATGGCTTCGACCTGTCCGGCCTGGCCGTGACCTTCGAAGGGCTCGCCGCGTTCCAGCTCGGGGAGTTCCAACGTTCGCGCACCGCCTGGCAGGCGCTGATACAACTCGGCGAGCCACAGAACCCGCATGCCTTCGACCGTGCCATCGCTCTGCAGGGTGCGACCTGGTTGGCCTGCCTGTTCGAGGACATGCCGCGGCTGGGCAGCCTGGCCACGGAGCTGGAAGCGTTGTCGCGCGCGCATGGCTTCGCCTTCTACCAGGGCGTCGGCGAGTTGTTCCGCGGATACCACCTGGCCTCGCTGGGCGAGTACGAGGCGGCGGAGCAGGCGATGGTGGAAGGCTACGAGCACTTCATGCTGCGCAACGGCGGCAAGTTGTTTCATTCCTTTCAAGCCTGGAAGCGCGCCGAATTGCTGCTGGTCGCCGGCCGCCCCTCCGAGAGCGACGCCTTGGCGGCGCAGGCGCTGGATACCGTGCTGGAACACCAGGATCGCGCATACATGAGCGAGTTGCTGGACGTGCGAGCACGCGCTCGGCTGAGCATGGGCGACACCGAAGGGGGCGAGCAGGGGCTGCGTAGCGCCTATTCGACCGCGGTGGCGCTTGGCTCGGTGCCGGCACGGGTTCGTACCGCGGCCAACCTGGCGATCTTGCTGTGCCGGACCAACCGACGCGGGCAAGCGCTCGACCTGTTGATCCGCGCAATGCGCGGCGTGGCGGCGGACTCTGCTTGTCCGCCGGTGGTGGCACGGGCCTCTCGGCTGCTCGAGGACCTGGGCGAGGGCAATCTGCATGCAACCCATCCGGAAGGAGGATTACGTCATGGCATATGAATTGGGACCGAACGACCTGGAGCTCCTGCTACTGGGCGGCTGTTTCTTCGGCAGCGGCGGCGGCGGGACAGTGGTCTCGGCGCGGCATCTGGCCACGCATTTCCACATAGGCGATTACTACCCCACTGACCGGGTTCGCGTCGTCGACGTGGACGAGGCCAAAGACGGCGACACGGTGATGGTGGCGTACATGGGCGCACCGGAAGCCATCGATAAGGTGCTCTACCCGGAGGGGCCAGTGCTGGCCGTCCGCCAGGTGCAGGCCCGCCTGGAGGCCGAGGGCCGCCATCTGGCCTACGTGGTGCCGCCGGAGAGCGGTGCCCTGGGTTTCGTGGTGGCCTGCCTGGTCGCGGCCAAGCTGGGCCTGGCGGTCGTCGATGCCGACGGAGCCGGCCGCGCGGTGCCATCGCTGCCCATGCTGACCTTCGCCTCCCACGAGGTGAACCCGAGGCCGGCCTTTCTCGTCAGCCAGAAAGACCTGTGCGTGGAACTGGATGTCACGCCCCGTAGCGGCAGCAATGGCGGCGCCACCCATCAACAGGACGTGTCGGCCATCATCGAGCACATGATGCGGCCCATCATCACCGAGCCCGAATTCGGTCAATTCGGCGGGCTCGCCATGTGGGTCATGGATTCGGCGCGGCTCGCCGAGGCCCTGCCGATCCGCGGTACCCTGAGCCGTGCCCTGGCGCTCGGGCAAGCCTTGCAGGCCGGGCAGGTCGAGACGCCACAAGCGATGATCGACTTCCTATTCTCGCACTTCGACCTGTACGCCCGGCCGCTATTCGGCCCCGGCATGCTGGTGTCGGCCGAGGTGCAGACCACCGGCGGTTTCGACGTGGGCAAGATGCACATCGAGGCGGACGGTGCACGCTGCACCGTCCTCTTCCAGAACGAGTCGTTACTCGCCTGGAGCAGCGCGGCGGCTCGGCCGATCGGGATGGCTCCCGACAGCCTGGCCTATTTCGTGGGAGGGCCAGGGCAAAAGGTGTTCTCCAACGGTGATCTGGTGATGGAGGATGGCTCCCTCAATCCGGCGGTACGCGGTCGGCCGGTGACGGTCCTGGGAATCGAAGCCAGCCCGGCCCTGCGGCAACCCGGCGGGCTGATACTGGGCAGTTTCATGAACCTGCTCGAGCAGCTCGGCTATCTGGGGCCCTATGTGCCCGTCGAAGCCGCGCATCCAGCCGTTACCGGAGAACCCGTATGAGCCCCCTGCGTATCTGCATACTTGCACCGGTCGCTACCGATGGCTTCAATCAGCGCCTGCTCGAGTCGGTGCAGCCGGTGATACCGCCCGACGTCGCGGTAGAGGTTCGCAATCTGCCGCAAGGTACCGACCATATTCAGGACCGTATCGACTGGCTGAACAATGGCACTCCAGTGGTGGCGATGGCCCGGCGACTGGAGCAGGAGGGCTTTGACGGCATCTGGCTGAGCGATTTCGATATGTGCGGCGTGGAGGCGGCGCGCGAAGCGATCGACATTCCCATCATCGGCGGGTTTCCCACCTCGGCCTTCACCGCGCTGGCATTGAGCCAACGTTTTTCCATCATCACCGTGCTGCAGAGCACGCTGGGCATGCAGCGCGGGCACCCGCAAGCCTACGGTCTGCAGGATTCGTTCGCCTCCATCCATTCCATCGATTGCCCGGTGGACCAGTTGTCCAATACCGAGCTGGTGGTGGGCAAGGTGTTCGAGGCCGGCGTGCGCGCGGTCCGCGAGGATGGCGCTCAATCCCTGCTGCTGGGCTGTACCGGTTTCATCGACGTAGCCCGACAGGTGGAGGCGCTGCTGCAGGAGGCGCTGTCGCTCTATGTGCCGGTGATCGACCCGAATCAGGCGGGTTTCGGTTTCCTGGTCTCGCTGGTGCGTATGAAGCTACGGCCCAGCCGGCTGACTTATAGCAAGGAACCGTCGGTTGGATAGGGGATGCCTGTGCGCGCATGGCGGCGTGAACGACGGAACCTGCTACCCGTGCATCCTCCCCAGAAATAAGGCTCGACGACGTCGAGCCTTATTTTCATGGCGTGCCGCGATCAATTCAGGCGAATGAACGGGTCCCAGGTCACGTAGTAGCTGGCCGGGCGGATGCCACCGGTGGTCACCTTGATCTGGATCTGGTAGGTGGTCACCTGTGCATTGGCATTGATCGCCTGGCCGACCCAGTAGCTGCCGTCGGGGCTGTCCTGGATCGGATAGCCAGTGCTGCCGAACACCGAGCCCGACGACACCTGGAAGCCGGTGATCGACACCGTGTCGTTCGAATTGGGATTGATCGGCACGACCTCGAAGCCGACCAGGTCACCCAGGTTGACCCGGGAATTCAGTTCCAGCGTGCCTTCGCCGGAACTACCGTTGGTCAAGCGATTGTCGAACATGTACACGCCGGTATTGATGCTGCCACCCCCCATCGACACCACGTAGGCCGTGTCCACAGCGATGGTGACCGCGCTTTGCGGATCGAAATTGGCGGTGGGGTTGACGGTGCGGACGACCGCACCCGGTTGGCTCGATTGCGTCATAGTCCTTGGCTCCTTTGTCGCTATGGTTTGTTAACCGGCGGATACGGCTACGCTCGGGCTCAGGTTCACGGTTACGCCCGAACCACCCTGAACCTGGACGTTGATGGCGAGCGGGTAGCTGAAGTTGCCCGAGTTCTGGACGGTGCCGGTAAAGGCAGCCGCGTTGTCCGGCGCCCGTTGCGGCTGGCCGCTGAAGCCCCAGGCGCCGGAGTTACCGATCGACTGGATGGAGACGTTGGAGGTGGATTTGGGGTTGATCAGCATGACTTGCCAACAGACGTTGGTGCCTTGCGAGCACGCGGTTGCCAGGTTGGGCGTCCCCTCGGCTTCGCTCCCGGACGCGACCCGGTTGTCGACGAGATAGACGCCCGCCCGGCTATTCGTGGAAACGGCATTGTCATCCACCCAAATTTGTATCTGGACGGGGCAGTTCGTGGTAGGAATTCCCATGCTCAGCTCCTTGCTTGAGTTTCACGGTGGGGCATCGCAGCCCCGGCTAAGGCACGGTATGCGGTACGTGGCGCACCGTGCCGAAGGGGCTACGGCAAAGGCTGTGCCATGTATCTAAGTAGTTGATATATATTGACTTAATACCGAATTGGTCGGTGCTGCCTTGGTCGAAATGGACGATTTCGTCCAGTCCGGCCGTAGAGGATCGGATGGAAGCGGCCATTGGATCGGAACGGCATCCACCGCTTGCCGCCGCGCCTGGCTTCGCCTGCCGGAAGGTGGCCCTGACGCGCTAGGAGTACGCGGTGCTGGCCATGCTCGGCCGCTACTTGGGTCGGGTGGTGCCCAGCAGCCACTGCGCGATATCTGGGGGCCGACGCACGCCGAGGGCGGCCATTATCTGCGGCTGGTGGTCGGCCATCAGCGGCAGAAGCTCGGCGACGACCCGACCGCGCCGCGGAGGCGGCCTCGGCTATCGTCTGCTGGAGCTGTAGAGGCTTCGCTCCCCCCCGCCCGTTTACGGGAGAGGGGCCGGGGAAGAGGGGCAGTAGTGTCGCGTTAGCCGTGCTCGCGTTCGTATTTGTCCAGGGTGTCGGCGGTGATCTGCCGCCCCAGCTGGATCAGCTCGGGTGCCTTGTGGAACTCGAAGAAGCGACAGACCCGCTTGGGCACGTTGATCAGGATGTCCGGCGGGTAGCCGGCGATCTTGTACTGGGCCAGCGAGCTCTGCATGGTCTCGAAGCTCAGGTTGACCAGTTCCAGCAGCGAGGCCGGCCCGACATTGCCGAGCTCGCGGGAGCCGCTGGCCGACTTGGGGGCGCTGTCGTCGGGTTCGCGCGGGGGCTTGGGCTCGACCCAGGGATTGTCCAGTTCCGCGATCAGCTTTTCGTCTTCCTCCTCGTCC
The DNA here is from genome assembly GCF_039888625.1 of Pseudomonas sp. CAU 1711. Lineage (NCBI taxonomy): Bacteria > Pseudomonadati > Pseudomonadota > Gammaproteobacteria > Pseudomonadales > Pseudomonadaceae > Pseudomonas > Pseudomonas sp. CAU 1711. Next base: position 163,558 of record NZ_JBDQQT010000004.1, on the reverse strand, counting down.
ACCTCGCGGCGCAGGAAGGGCAGGCGGGCGCTGAGCGAGCCCATCAGCTGGTCGATCTTGCCCTTGAAGGCGGCCGGCCGCTCGATCACCGGCAGGCTGTACTGCTTCTGGTTCTGCGCGTTGAGGTTGACCGCGACGATCAGGTCGCAGTGGCTGGATACCACCGGGACTATCGGCAGCGGATTGAGCAGGCCGCCGTCGACCAGCATGCGGGTGCCCTGGGTGACCGGCGTGAACAGGCTGGGAATGGCCGCCGAGGCGCGCATGGCCTTGTGCAGGCAGCCTTCCTGGAACCAGATCTCCTGCTGGTTGGTGAGGTCGGTGGCGACCGCCGTGTAGGGAATGGCCAGATCCTCGATGTCGATCTCGCCGACCATCTCGTGGATCTTGCCGAACACCTTCTCGCCACGGATGGCGCCGAGGCGGAAGCTGACGTCGAGCAGGCGCAGCACATCCAGATAGTCCAGGCTCTCGGTCCATGCGCGGTAGTCCTGCAGCTTGCCGGCGGCGTAGATGCCGCCGACCACCGCGCCCATGGAGCAACCGGCGATGCAGCCGATCTCATAGCCCCGGGCCTCCAGTTCCTCGATCACCCCGATATGGGCATAGCCGCGCGCGCCGCCCGAACCCAGTACCAGAGCCACTCTCTTGTTCATCGCCGAATTCCCCCGCATAGGCTTCGAACATACCCGCGTAGAGCGGCCGCGCCAAGGTCGGCTTTGCTAGAATCCGCAGCGCCCCGGCACTTTGCGGCCGCCGCGACATCCAAGTCGCGAGACCATTATCAGGAGAGAGAAGATGACGAGAATCGCCACCCTGGCCCTGTTGGCCCTGGCCATCTCCGGCTGTGCCGCCAAGACGGCCTACCGCGACAGTTGCGCCAATCAACTGGACGCCGCCTGGCGCGAGCTGGATCTGGCCAAGGCCGAAGGCTTCGCCGGTACCGTGAGTTACTCCAAGGCCCTGACGCTGCTGACCGGGGCCAAGACCTCGCAGCAGTTCGAGGGTTACGAGAGCTGCACCAAGAATGCCAGGAAGGCGCGCTTCTATATCAGTGAGTCGCGCGCCGGGCGCTGACGCGGACTTGTCGCCAACTGTTTCGCGGAGCTTTGCCCGAGCCGCCGCGGCCATTAGCATCGTGGCTACGGAACGGGAGTGAGCGATGCGAAACAGACTGGATGCGGTACTCGATGCGGTCAACCAAGTGCTGCTGGGCAAGGAGCCCCAGGTACGCCTGGCCCTGACCTGCCTGTTGGCGCGCGGACACCTGTTGATCGAGGACCTGCCCGGGATGGGCAAGACTACTCTCAGCCAGGCCCTGGCGCGGGTGCTGGGGCTGTCCTACCAGCGCATCCAGTTCACCTCCGACCTGCTGCCCGGCGACATCCTCGGCACCTCGGTGTTCGACAAGGACAACGGGCAGTTCGTCTTCCACCCCGGGCCGATCTTCGCCGAGCTGGTGCTGGCCGACGAGATCAACCGCGCCACGCCGAAGAGCCAGAGCGCGCTGCTGGAGGCCATGGAGGAGGGCCAGGTGACCATCGAAGGCGCCACTCGGCCGCTGCCCGAGCCCTTCTTCGTCATCGCCACGCAGAACCCGGTCAGCTCCGGCGGCACCTTCGCCCTGCCCGAATCGCAGCTGGACCGTTTCCTCATGCGCCTGTCGTTGGGCTATCCGGCGCGCGCGGCGGAGAAGGCGCTGCTGCTCGGCGAGGCGCGGCGCGAGGTGCTGCCACGGCTGGAGCCGATTCTCGATCATGCCGAGCTGGCGGCCATCCAGGCGCTGATTCCGCAGATCCGCACCAGCGATGCCCTGGTCGACTATGTGCTGCGTCTGGTCGAGGCGACCCGCAGCGAGCCGCAGTTCGCCTGGGGCCTGTCGCCACGCGCCAGCCTGGCGCTGCTGGCGGCGGCGCGGGCCTGGGCCTACCTGGCCAACCGCGACTATGTGATCCCCGAGGACGTGCAGGCGGTGCTGCCGGCGGTGGTCGGCCACCGCCTGCGCGAGCGCGCCGATCCGGCCGGCCACGGTGGCGGCGCGCTGGTGCAGTGGCTGCTGCGCGAGGTCGCGGCGGTGTGACCGGGCTCAAGGCGCGCTGGCGGCGCTGGATCGCCCGGCGCATTCCGCCGGCGGCGCAGGTGCAGCTGAACCAGCGGCGCATCTTCATCATGCCCGACCGGGTCGGCGCCGCCTTCGGTCTGGCCCTGGTGCTGATGCTGCTGGCCGCGATCAACTACGAGAACAGCCTGGCCTACGGCCTGACCTTCCTGCTGGCCGCGGTGTTCGTCGTGGCCATACTGCACACCTATCGCAACTTCGCCGGGCTGATCCTCAAGGCAGGCAGCAGCCCGGCGGTGTTCGTCGGCGAGCAGGCACGCTTCAGGGTGCGCCTGGAAAGTGACGGCCAGGCCCATCAGGCCATCGCCCTCGGCTGGCCGCCGCAGGCGCTGCAGAGCCAGGACGTGCCGGCTGCCGGTCAGCGCGAATGCGAGCTCGATCTGCCGGCGCTGCGCCGGGGCTGGCTGCGTCCCGAGCGACTGCGGGTGGAGAGTCGCTTCCCCCTGGGTCTGCTGGTGGCCTGGAGCTGGGTCGACCTGGATCAGGCCGTGCTGGTCTACCCGCGTCCGCAGGAGGGCGATCTGCCGCTGGCGGCCGGTGCCGGCGACGAGGCCGAGGACGAAGGCCGGCGCGCGAGCGGGCAGGGCGCGGACGACTACCAGGGCCTGCGCGAATACCAGCCGGGCGACTCCAAGCGACGCCTGCACTGGAAGGCCTTCTCCCGTGGCCAGGGCCTGCTGGTCAAGGACTTCGCCACGCTGGCCGGGCGCGACTTGTGGCTGGACTTCAATACCCTGGGTGGCGACATCGAGGCGCGCCTGTCGCTGCTCTGCCACTGGGTATTGCAACTCGATGCCCGTCAGCAGGCCTATGGCCTGCGCCTGCCGGGGCTGGAGCTGGCGCCGGACTTCGGCGACGGTCACCGTCAGGCCTGCCTGCGCGCCCTGGCGCTGTACGGGGAGCGACCATGAGCACCACGCCGGCGATCCCGCGTATCGCCCTGACCTGGCTGCTGGTGGCCCAGGTGCTGGTGATACTGCCGCACCTGCTGCACCTGCCGCCGTGGATCGTCGGCCTGTGGCTGCTGTGCGCCGGCTGGCGCATCCAGGTATTCCGCATGCGCGCCCGTTTCCCCTCCGGGCTGCTGCGCGCCGGCCTGATGCTGGCCACCGCGGCGGCGGTGTTGCTCTCGCGCGGCAGCCTGATCGGCCTGGACGGCGGCGTGCTGCTGCTGGTGGCCGCCTTCACCCTCAAACTGGTGGAGCTGCGCAGCCGGCGCGATGCGTTGGTGCTGATCTTCCTCGGCTTCTTCGTCGTGGTGACCTCCTACCTGTTCGACGACAGCCTGCTCAGCGCCCTGTACAGCCTGCTGCCGGTCACCGCCCTGCTGGCCGCGCTGATCGGCCTGCAGAACAGCGGCCTGGCCGGGCGCCCGGCCGCCACCCTGAAACTGGCGGCGGCGATGATGGCGCAGGCGGTGCCGCTGATGCTGCTGATGTTCCTGTTCTTCCCGCGCCTGGGGCCGCTGTGGAGCCTGCCCACGCCGCAGAAGGGCATCACCGGCCTGTCCGACAGCATGGCGCCGGCCGATGTGGCGGAGCTCAGCCGCTCGCCGGCATTGGCTTTTCGCGCCACCTTCGACGGGGCTGTGCCGAGCCGTGACCTGCTCTACTGGCGGGCCTTGACGCTGGATCGCTTCGACGGCCGGCGCTGGTCGCAGAGCAAGTCCGGCTCTGCCGAGCAGGCGCCGCGCTGGCAGACAGAAGGCCCCGCCCTGGACTACAGCGTGATCATGCAGGCCAGCGGCAGACCCTGGTTGTTCGTGCTCGACATGGGCCTCAGCGAGCAGCCGGGGGCCAGGCAGATGGACGACTTCCGCCTGGAGTTGCCGCGCCCGGTCATGCAGAACCTGATGTACCGTGCCCGATCCTGGCCGCAGGCCGTGCGCCAGCCTCTGTTGCCGGAAGGCATCCGCCGCCGCGCCCTGCAGTTGCCGGCCGAGGGTGACCCGCGCAGCCGCGAGTGGGCCAGCGAACTGCGCAATCGCCATGTCGATACCGAGCCGCTGGTGGCGGAGCTGCTGCAACACTTCAATCGCGAACCCTATGGCTACACCCTGAAGCCGCCGCCCGTGGGCGAACACAGCATCGACGAGTTCCTGTTCCGCACCCGCAAGGGCTTCTGCGCCCATTACGCCGGGGCCATGACCTTCGTGCTGCGCGCCGCCGGTATTCCTTCTCGCGTGGTGGCCGGCTACCAGGGTGGCGAGCTGAATCGGGCAGGCAACTACCTGACGGTACGTCAGCTGGATGCCCATGCCTGGGTCGAGTACTGGCTCGAAGGGCGCGGCTGGGTCAGCGTCGACCCGACTTTCCAGGTCGCCCCGGAGCGGGTCGAGCTGGGTTCGCAGGAGGCCCTGGAAGCGGACGAGGGCTTCCTCGAGGGTTCGCCGCTATCGCCGCTGCGTTACCGTGGCGTGCCCTGGATCAACGAGCTGCGCCTGGCCTGGGACAACCTCAACTACAACTGGCAGCGCTGGGTGCTGGGCTACCGCGGCGAACAGCAGCTGAGCCTGCTCAAGCGCTGGTTCGGCAGCCTGGACTGGCAGCGCATGGCCCTGGTCATGGTTGGAGGCTGCGGATTGCTGCTTGGCCTGCTTGCCCTCTGGCTATTCAAGCCCTGGCGTCGCGAGCGCGATCCGCAGCGCCTGTTGCTGCGCCGCTTCGAGCGTCTGCTGGCGCGCCAGGGGCTGCAGCGTGCGCCGGGCGAGGGCGTGCGTGCCTTTGCCGCTCGCGCCGTGGCCGCCCTGCCGGTGCAGGCGCGTGCCATCGAGGATTTCGCCCGCGACTTCGAGGCCCAGCGCTATGGTGGAGTGGAGCCGGCGCCTGGACGCCTGCGCGAGCGCCTCGTCGTGCTGCGTAAGGCTCTGCCGTGGCGGGGGAAACGATGAGCGCATTCGATGACAGGTTGCAGCGCCGGGTATTGGGCCTGCAGGTCCGCCTGTATGCCTGCTGCGCGCGCCTGAGTGCGGGCACCGATGGCGAGGCGCTGCACGACCTGCGCATCGCCCTGCGCCGCCTCGCCAGCCTGCTGCGACCGCTGCGCCGCGAACCGTTGTGCGCGGCGCTGGAGCAGGCGGTGACGGTGCTCAACCGGGCCAGCGGGCCGCTGCGTGACATCGAGGTGCTGGCCCATGAGCTGGAGGCGCAGGGGCTGTCCGGCCCCGCGGCGCTGCGCCGCGACTGTCTGGCCGAGGCTTATGTCGAACTGCTGGCGGGAGTGCCGCTGCGGGGCCTGATGGTCCGCTTGGACGAATGGCCGGAGGATTGTCGGCAGGCCCGTCGCCATGGCCAGTGGCGGGCACGGGGCAAGCGGGTGGCGCGCCATCTCGACAGGCTGGCGCGCAAGCTGGCCATGGCATTGCGTGATCCGGCCCATGACCGTCATCGTCTGCGCCTGCTGATCAAGCGCCTGCGTTACTGCGCGGAGGCCTGGCCGGCCTACTACCAGCTCGAGCCTGCGCGGCTGAGGAGCCTGCGGCGAGCCCAGGCGGCCCTGGGCCACTGGCATGATCACTGGCAATGGCTGCAGCGCCTCGAAATCGAGACCGATCTGGGGCCTTGTGCCGGCATCTGGCGGCAACGGCTGTTGGACGCCGAGCGGGAAGCGGATCTGGCGCTGCTGGAGCTCTGCGAGTTTTTTCCGCAAGTACCGGCGCAGAGCCGATAGCGCGAGATTCACGGGGCACCTTTGGCGTTCCTGCCACTCCCGGGAAGGCGTGCTTTTCTCTAAGCTGCAGTCTGTGCAGACAGGAGATTGTGCATGACCTTTGCCGAGCTGATTCACGCGGTACACACCCATCCCCAACATGTCGTGGTTCCCGCTCTCTGGGGCCAGGGCAGGGCGGCCTTCGGCGGTCTGGTGGCGGCCATGCTGTACGAGGCCATGCGGCTCAAGGTGGCGCCGGGCAAGCCGGTGCGCTCGCTGGCGGTCACTTTCGTTGCTCCCCTGCAGATGGGCGAGGCGACGGCCTTCGAGGTCGAGGTGCTGCGCGAGGGTAAGTCGGTCAGCCAGGTGCTCGGGCGCGCCGTGCAGAACGGCGCGGTGGTGGCCATGGCTCAGGGCAGCTTCGGCGCCGCACGCGAGTCCGCGGTGCGCGTCGTGGCCGAGCCGGCGCCGGCGATGAAAGCGGTGGAGGAGTGCCAGGAGCTCGGCTACATCCCCGGCGTGACGCCCGAGTTCACCCGCTTCCTGGCCATGCGCTGGGGCGAGGGCGGCATGCCCTTCAGCAACAATCAATCACGCAGCATGGGCGGCTGGGTGCGTCTGCGCAGCGACGTCAGCTACGACCGGGTGAGCGAGGCTCACCTGCTGGCCCTGGTCGATGCCTGGCCGCCGGTGGTCCTGGCGCATCTGAGCAAGCCGGCGCCGGGCAGCTCGCTGACCTGGACCATCGAGTTCGTCCACCCCATTCCCAGCCTGACCACCCACGACTGGTGCCTGTACCGCGCCGAGATCGAGCATGCCGCGGATGGCTACGGCCATATCGCCGCGCGCCTGTGGACGGCCGACGGCCAGCTGCTGGCGCTGAGCCGGCAGACCACCACGGTGTTCGATTAAAGCTGCGGCAGGTCGAAGAAGGCCCGTGCCGTGGCCGTGGTATGCGCGGCCACGGCCTCCGCGCTCTCGCCGCGGTGCAGGGCCACCTCGCGCAGCACCTCGGTGAGGAAGGCCGGCTCGTTGTGCCCGCTCTTCGGCTTGGGCCGCAGGCTGCGCGGCAGCAGCCAGGGGGCGTCGCTCTCCAGCATCAGGCGGCCGGCGGGGATGTCGCGCAGCAGCGGGTGCAGATGGGTGCCGCGGCGCTCGTCGCAGACCCAGCCGGTGATGCCGATGTGCAGGTCGAGGTCCAGATAGCCGTACAGCGTATTCCTGTCGCCGGTGAAGCAGTGCACCACGGCGGCCGGCAGGCGGTCGCGGAATTCGCGGAGGATGGCCGTGAGCCGGGCGCCCGCCTCGCGCTCATGCAGGAATACCGGCAGCCGCAGCGCCACGGCCAGGGCCAGCTGTTCCTCCAGGGCCTTCTCCTGTTGCGGCCTGGGCGAGAAGTCGCGATTGAAGTCCAGCCCGCATTCGCCCACCGCGCGTACCGGCGTCTCGCTCAGCAGGGCACGCAGCTGCCGCGCGCTGTCGCCGTTCCACTGGCTGGCATCGTGCGGGTGCACGCCGGCGGTGCTGAACAGTCGACGGCCGCTGTCGTCCAGCTGGCGGCAGAATTCCAGGGCATTCTCGCTCTCTTCCAGGCTGGTGCCGGTCAGCACCAGTTGGCAGACGCCGGCTGCCGTTGCGCGTTCGATAACCGCCTCGCGTTCGCGCGCCAGGCTGGGGTGGGTCAGGTTGACGCCAATGTCGATGAGTTGCATGGTGCTACCTCGCAAACCGAGCGGGGCAGCATACCAGAGCCTTGCTTGCCGTAATAAAGCAAGTAAATACAGGTAGTTATGCATGCTTGTTAATGTTTGTTGCCAGCTCGGGCTGGCCGTTTGAGCGTCGCTGTGCCAACCTCCGCGCCCCTCGCTTCCGTGCCATTCGTCGCCGGAATGCACTCAGTCGGCCGGCTCGCAGCATGAATCGGCCTCGCCCGGAGGCTCGATGACGCGAGCGCTGCTGTTCCTGCTCTGCTGCCTGGCGATACTGCCGGCTCAAGCGCGCCTGAGCGCCTTGAGCGGGCAGGCGCCGGCGACCGGCAGCCAGCGCGATCTGGCGCAGATCCGCAAGAGCGGGGAGCTGCGCGTGCTGATCAACCAGAGCCGCAACAGCTCGGGCGAGGTGCGCGGCCAGGCCATCGGCGTCGAGTATCGGCGCCTGCGCGCCTTCGAGCAGTACCTCAACCGCAATGCCGCTGGCGCTCGCGAGCTGCGCCTGAAGATGATCCCCCGCCCCAAGGACCAGTTGCTGGCCGCCCTGCAGCGTGGCGACGGCGATCTGGTGGCGCCGGGCGAGCTGCTCTCCGCCCATCCCGGACAGAGTATCAGCGCCAGTGCGGCGATCCGTCGGGACGTGCCGCTGGTGGTGGTCGGCAATGTGCGCAATCGTCATTACCGTAGGCTGGAGGACATGGCCGGGCGCAGCCTGGTGCTGCCGCTCGGCAGCGTCGGCGCCGAGGCGCTGCTCCCGCTCAACCGGCGCCTGGGCGAGCGTGGACGCCCGCCCATAGTGGTGGAGTGGGCCGACCCCAGCCTGGCGGTGGAAGATGTGCTGGAGATGGTGCAGGCGGGCATCTATCCCTGGACCGCGGTGGAGCTGCCGATCGCCGAGCGCTGGCTGAAAGTGATGCCGCGCCTGCGCATCGAGCGCCACCTGGTCGTCAGTCAGGAGCGCGACCTGAGCTGGTTCGTGCGCCGCGACTCGCCCATGCTGCGCGCCAGCGTCGACCGCTTTCTCGCCGGCTATCGCGCGCCGGCCGACCAGGACGCCGCCTTCCAGCGGGTCTACCGGCGCTCCTACAAGGTGCGTAATCCGCTGGCCGGCGGGGCCGACCGGCAGCGCCTGGAGCGCGTGCGCAGCGTGCTGCAGAAACATGGCGAGCAGCAGGACCTGGACTGGCTGCAACTGGCCGCGGTGGCCTACAAGGAGTCCACCCTCAACCCGGCGGCGCGCGGCGCCTCGGGCGCCACCGGGCTGATGCAGATCACCCCGGCGGCGGCACGCAGCGTCGGCGTGGGCAATATTCAGGCGCTGGACAACAACGTGCTGGCCGCGGCCCGCTACATGGCGCGAATCCGTCGCGAGTTCTTCCCCAGCCGGCAGATCGCCGAGGCCGAACGCATGGCCTTCGTCCTCGCCGCCTACAACATGGGCCCGCAACGGGTGCAGGGGCTGAGGGCGGAGGCGCGCCGGCGCGGTCTGGACCCCAACCGCTGGTTCTTCCAGGTGGAGCGGGTGGCGATGGAGCGCATGGGGCTCGGCGTGGTGAGCTATGTCAACAGCGTGAACAAGTACTACCTTGCCTATGACCGCGAGCGTTTTCTGCTGGAACCGCAGAAGCCTCGGAAAGGAAATTAATCGATTTTATTGACCTATATAAGCGGCAAATTGCGCTTTTATGGTCTAATAATTCGAATAGTATGTGCCTCAACCACCCCAATACTCCCCACGAGGAACTGGCACATGAACGACCTGATCAAGAACCTGATGACTTCTAACGCCGGCTACGGCATCACCCTGCTGCGTGTGGGCGCCGGTTTGACCTTCGCCGCCCATGGCGCGCAGAAACTCTTCGGCTGGTTCGGCGGCTACGGCCTCGAAGGCGTCGGCCAGTGGATGGAAAGCATCGGAATCACCCCGGGTTACCTGATGGCGGCCCTGGCCGGCAGCGCCGAGTTCTTCGGTGGCCTGGCCCTGGTGGTCGGCCTGCTGGTGCGCCCGGCCGCGCTCTCGCTGCTGGTGGCCATGCTGGTGGCGATGTTCGCAGTGCACTGGCCGAACGGCTTCTTCATCACCAACAATGGCTACGAATATGCCCTGATCCTCGGCCTGATCAGCGCGGTGCTGATGATAGAGGGCGCGGGCAAGCTGTCCCTGGATCGCATCCTCTCGCGCTGACAGCCGCCATAACCGAGCAGAGGCCCGCAATGCGGGCCTCTTGCATTTCAGTCTGCGCTCTCTCGGCTCTGCGCCAGCTGCTCGGCGGCTTCCAGGCGCAGGCGCTCGTTGTCGTCGAAGCGCTCGCTGGCCAGCGCGGCGATGGCCGAGCGTTTGTCCGCGGCGCTGAGCCCGCTGCTGGCTTCGATGGCGGCCTTGTCCCGGCGGTAGTCGCCCAGTCGCTGCTGCCATTGCCGGCGCTTGCCGTCCAGCACCTCCAGGCGCGCCGTGGCTTCGGCGCCGACCAGTTGCAGGCGCAGCTGACGCAGCTGTGCGGACGTGCCGCCCTGGGCGCGCAGGGCGCTGGTCTGCTGGCGCAGTTCCTCCTGCAGCTGCGGTACCAGCAGCTCCTGCAGCTCCTCGGGCAGGCCGGCGCGCAGCTGATCCAGCGCCTCGGCCTTCTGCTGGTCGCTGAGGCTGCTGTCCTGACGCAGCGCCAGGCGCTGCAGGGTGAACTGGTTGTAGGCCTCTTCCGGGGCGAAGAACGCCTGGTGCGCCTCGACGCCGAAGATGCCGGCGCGCAGGGCCCGCACCGCCTGCTCGCGCTGGCGCATGGCGTCCAGGCTGGCCAGCTGCGGCAGCTCCTTCTCCAGCTGGATCAGCTGCCGTTTGTAGTCCAGGTACTGCTGCAACAGGGCCATGGCCTGGCCCTGTGCAGGTTCCGCCAGGTTGCTGCGGATATAGGCCTGCAGCCGACCGATGCTGGCCTGCAGGCTCTCCTCGCCGTAGGCGCTGAGGAAGTAGTCGAAGATGCGCCGGATATCCATGCTGATCAGCAGGTTGCCGGCCGGGTCCAGGCGGAAGCGGCCATCGACCTCGGTACCGGCGAAGGAGGGAGGCAGGGGAGCCATGGTCGTGTCCTGCGCGCTCGCCTGCCGGTCGTCCTGGACCGGCACGGTCAGGCCGGGGAGTGCCGGCGGAGCGGGTAGGGCGGACGGTGCCGGGTTCGGGGGCTGGTCCGGGGCGAGGGGAGACAGGTACAGGGTGACGGCGATGCTGGCCCCGATCAGCAGGGGCACAGCCAGAAGCAGGGGTTTGTTCACGGCATGACTCGCGGAAAAGCGGACGGGGCCCGCAGGCCCCGCCGCGTGGCTCAGAGGCCGGCCAGCTTGAGGCGGTTGGCCTGCTGGCGGTAGACGGTGACCGGGTCGGTCTCGAACAGGTGGGTCAGGCCGAAGATCTGGTTGACCTCGTCGAGGTGGTTCATCCGGTAGTTGTCGCGGATCACCTTGCCCAGGTGCGAGCTGCAGCGACCGACCAGGCCATCGTTGGCTTCGTTGAAGGTCAGCGAGCTGGCACCCATCAGCAGGTCGCTGACATCCAGCAGGTTGGTCAGCGGACTGGTGCCGCTCCAGGAGTAGTAGCTGACGCCGTTGACCTTGTAGGCACCCTCGCCGCAGGCACTGGTGGGGATGCCCTGCGGGTACTTGGCATTGAAGGCCGCGGCCCCCTGGCTGTTGAGCGAGGCCAGGGCGGCCAGAGCGTTCTGCTGGGCGCCGCTGGAGCTACCGGAGAGGAAGTTGATCAGCGCGCCCAGGCCGTTGACTATGCCGGCCAGCAGCGTTTCGCCGACCGAGCCCGGCGGTACCTGGCGAATGAAGTCGGCGGTGGCCGAACCCTTGTGCGGAGCGCCGACGCTGGTCACCGAGGCGACCAGGTCGGGGCGCACGGCGGCGACGTAACGGATGGTCGGGCCGCCGTGGCTGTGGCCGACCAGGTTGACCTTGCCCTTGCCGCTGATGGCGGCGATCTCTTCGACCTGCTCGAGCAGTTCCTCGCCGCGCAGCTCGGAGCTGTTCAGCTGGCTGACCTCGGTGACGTACACGCTGGCACCGTCGGAGCGCAGCGAGGAGGGGATGCCGTACCAGTAGTCGACGCCGAGGATGCTGTCGAAGCCGAGCATGCCGTGGGTCAGGACGATAGGGTACTTGGTCTTGGTGTAGCCGGTGGAGCCGAACCAGCCGGCTTCGGCCTGGCCGGACAGCAGCAGGGCGCTGCCGATGCAGAGGGTGAGCAGGGTCTTCTTGTTATTCATCTTATGCTCTCGAACGGTGATTTAGGCAGAGATCCATCCGTGCACCCAGCCAGCCGCCCCATCCAGGGTCGGTACTGCGGCTTGGGCGAGAGGGGCACGATCTGTGCCAAAAGAGTGCAAATTAGAACAAAGGCTCTAAACGGCCGTTTGCTGCGCAAGCCAGAAAGTACGGGGCCTCTGCTTCGGGTTGGGGATGTTACCTAGGGAAACGTGGGTGTTTCTCAGGCGTGCTACGCGAGCGGGGCTTATCCGCCGGCAGCCTTGTCGCCGAGCGGCCAGCAGCGCAGGGGCAGATAGCGGCCCTGCAGCGACTGATACAGCACCAGTTCGTCGGCTTGCCAGGCGAAGTCCGCAGGCTCGCTCGCGATGGGTGGCCGGCTGCCACGGGCCAGGGTCAGGTGGGGACGGAAGGGGCGCCGATCGCTCGGCAGGCCCGCCGCGACCAGGGCCAGTTCCAGTTCCCGGGCCAGGCGCAGCAGATTGGCGGGCGCTCGGCTGGGGGCCAGGTGCAGCAGGCCGCCGCGCCAGCAGGCGAGGTTGTCCAGGTGCAGCTCGCAGGCCAGTTCCGCCAGCGCCAGGCCGGTTGGAATGCGCTCCAGCATCGTCAGCTGCTCGGCCGGCAGATGGCCGAGAAAAGCCAGGGTCAGGTGCAGGTTGGCGCGTGGCGTGAGGTGGCCGACGAAGTGTTGGCGTGCGCGCCAGCGGTCGATGCGTTCGGCCATCGCCGGCGCGCAGGGCAGGGCGAAGAACAGGCGAAGCTTCTCTGGCTGCATGAGCCCTCCTTGACAGGCTGCGTCGGCATTCCTAGGATCGCACTCCATGGCGCCGATTTAAGAGCAACTTGCGGGGCGCCGCCCGGTCGGGCGAATACCGCTAAAGCGCTGGCCGGTGTCGCCTCCCACCGCAGTCCGGCGGGACTATGAGGCCGAGACTGCATCATGAGCTGCCCACGCACCCACCTGCATTTTTCCCCCCTGCCGCGCTGCGCGGTCAATCGCCATCCCCATGTGCTGCTGGTCGGCAGTCATCAGGCGCGCCTGCTGAAGAGCCTCGAAGGCTGGCCCAAGCACTGGCCGGCTTCGCGCAATTTCCTCGTGCGTTTCGCCGGGCCGCGGCCCGAAGACCTGCGCGCGCTGCCCAACGATGCCTATGACCTGGTGGTGGTCGGCGTGGAAGCCCGGCCGCTGCAGGCCGAGCTGATCGGCCAGTTGGTGCGGGTGGCCCGCCAGGGCCTGATCAGCCTGCGCTGAAGCCCGGGTAGTCGATGGCGGTGATGCACAGCGCCTGCTCGCCGCCGGGCGTCTGCACCCGCACCTCGGCGTCCAGCGCCTTGCCGACCAGGGCGCGCGCCAGCGGCGAGTCGATGCTGATCAGGCCCTGCTTGAGATCCAGTTCGTCGGGGCCGACGATCCGGTAGCGCGACTCCACGCCGGCCTCGTCCTCCAGGGTCACCCAGGCACCGAAGTAGACCTTGTTCGGATCGCTTGGCGGGGCGGCGACCACCTTGAGGTTTTCCAGGCGCTTGGTGAGGAAGCGTACCCGGCTGTCGATCTCGCGCAGCATCTTCTTGCCGTAGATGTACTCGGCGTTTTCCGAGCGGTCGCCCAGGGCGGCGGCTTCGCTGACCGCCTGAGTCACCTGGGGCCGGCGCACATGCCAGAGCTCGTGCAGTTCGGCGCGCAGGCGCGCCTCGCCCTCGGGGGTGATCAGGGGAGTGCCGGCGGTGCGGGGTGGGCGATATCGGCTCATGCTGCTCGTAACCAGGTGGGAGCTGGTCATTCTAACAAGCTCAGACTTCGCGCAGCACCGTCAGGGGCGAGGCGTTCAGGGCTCGGCGTGTGCCCCAGACACCGGCAGTGCCGATCAGCAGGGCGCCGATCAGGGGCAGCAGGAGCAGCCAGGGGTGCGCTTGCCACTGCAGGTCGAGGGCGAAGCGGTACAGCAGGAAGCTCACCAGTTCGCAGCCGAGCGCGGCCAACAGGCCACTGGCCGCCCCAAGCAGAGCGAACTCGGTGCGCCGCGCCGCCTGCAGCAGCTGGCGCCTGGCACCCAGGGCCCTTAGCAGGGCGCCCTGGCGCAGGCGCTCGTCGAGGGTCGCCTGCAGGCCGGCGAACAGCACCGCCAGGCCGGCGGCGAGGACGAACAGCAGGACGTATTCGACCGCCAGGCTGACCTGCGCCATGATGCTGCGCAGCTGCGCGAGCAGGGCCTCCACCTGCAGCAGGGTGACGGCCGGGAAGGCTCGCGCCAGTTCGACCAGTTGCGCCTCGCTGCGTGGCGGCAGGTAGAAGCTGGTCAGGTAGGTGGCAGGCAGGTCGCGCAGGGTGTCCGGCTCGAAGATCATGTAGAAGTTCGGCTGGAAGCTGTCCCATTCGACCTGGCGCAGGCTGCTGACCCGCGCCTGGCGCTCCAGGCCGCCGACGCTGAAGGTCAGCCGATCTCCCAGGCCCAGGCCCAGACTCTCCGCCAGCTTGGCCTCTACCGAGACGCCCGGCAGTTCTTCGTGGGACTGCTCGCCCCACCAGTTGCCTGCCAGCAAGCGGTTGCCTTCCGGCAACTCGCTGGCCCAGGTCAGGCTGAGGTCGCGCTGAATGGCGCGTTCGCCCTGGCTGTCCTTGCTGACGATGCGCTGCACCGGTTCGCCGTCGATATGGGTCAGGCGCCCGGCGACTATCGGGTAGAGCGGCGCCGGATGCGGCGACAGACTGGCCAGGCGCGCAGCGAAGGCCTCGCGTTGCTCCGGCAGCACGTTGAGGGCGAAGTGGTTGGGCGCCTGCTCGGGCAACTGGTTCTGCCAGGTGTCCAGCAGTTCGCCGCGCAGCAGGGCGATCAGCGCCATGGCCAGCAGGATCATGCCGAAGGCCAGCGCCTGGCCGGCGGCGGCCAGCGGATGACGCAGCAACTGGCCGAGGCCGAGGCGCCAGGGCAGGGCGGCGCGAGCCAGCAGGCGACGCAGGCTGCGCAGGCCGAGCAGGAGCAGGCCGCCGAGCAGCAGGGTGGCGAGCAGGCCGCCGCCGAGCAGGCCCAGGGTCAGGCGCAGATCCAGGCTCAGGCGCCACATGATCAGCCCTAGGGCCAGCAGTGCGCTGCCATACACCAGCCAGGAACTCAGCGGCGTCGGCAGCAGGTCGCGGCGCAGCACCCGCAGCGGCGGCACGCGGCCGAGGGCAGCCAGCGGCGGCAGGGCGAAACCGGCCAGCGCCACCAGGCCGGTGGCCATTCCGGCCAGCGCCGGCAGTGGCCCTCCCGGAGGCACGCCTGGCGGCAGCAGGCCCTGCAGCAACTTGAACAGGATCAGCTGGCCGAGCCAGCCGAACAGTGCGCCGAGCAGGCAGGCGAACAGGCCGAGCATGCCCAGTTGCAGGCCGAACAGGCCGAGTGCCTGGCGTCGCGACAGGCCCAGGCAGCGCAGCAGCGCGCTGGCGTCGAAGCGCCGCGCGGCGAAGCGCGCCGCCGAGAGGGCCACGGCCACGCCGGCCAACAGCACGGCGGCCAAGCTGGCCAGGTTCAGGTAGCGCTCGGCGCGGCCGAGGGCGCCGCCGAGTTGGCGGTTGCCGTCGCGGGCGTCTTCCAGGCGCTGATGGGCGGCCAGGCCGCTTTCCAGCGTCTGCCGATAGCGCGCCAGGCTGTCGCCCTCGCCACGCCACAGCTCGCGAAAGCGCACGCGGCTGCCGGGTTGCACCACACCGGTGGCGGCCAGGTCGTCGATATGCATCAGCACCCGTGGTGTCAGGCTGTAGAAGTCGCCGGCGCGGTCCGGCTCGTGGGTCAGCACGCGGGACAGGCGCAGGCTCAGGTTGCCGACCTCGATGCGGTCGCCCGGTTGCAGGTCGAGGGCGGCGAACAGGCGTGCCTCGCCCCAGGCCTCGCCAGGTTGCGGGCCGGCTCCGGGCTGCTCGGCGGCATAGGGTGCGGCGGCGCTCTTCAGTTCGCCGCGTAGCGGATAGTTGCGGCTGGCGGCCTTGACGCTGGCCAGTTGGATGCCTTGTTCGCCGGCGATCACGCTGGAGAACTCGACGACCCGCGCATGCTCCAGGCCGAGCCTGCGCCCGGCCTCGATCTGTTCGGCGCCGGCCGGCGAGCTGCCGGCCAGCACCAGGTCGGCGCCGAGGAACTCGGTGGCGCGCAGCAGCATGGCGGCGTTCAGGCGCGCGCCGAAGTAGCCGATGGCGGTGCTGGCGGCGACCGCCACCAGCAGGGCGAAGAACAGCACGCGCAGCTCACCGGCGCGGCTGTCGCGCAGCAGCTGACGCCAGGCCAGAAGCAGCAGCGGCGGACGCATCAGGGTTCCACGCTGTCGATCAGGCGGCCGGCATCCAGGCGGATCAGGCGGCGGCAGCGATGGGCCAGGCGCTCGTCGTGGGTGACCAGAACCAGGGTGGTGCCGCGCTCGCGATTGAGGGCGAACAGCAGGTCGCTGATGCGCTCGCCGGTGTGGCTGTCGAGGTTACCGGTGGGCTCGTCGGCGAACAGGATCGCCGGCTCGGCGGCGAAGGCGCGGGCGATGGCCACGCGCTGCTGCTCGCCGCCGGAGAGCTGGCGCGGATAGTGGCCGAAACGCTGCGCCAGACCGACGCGCTCGAGCAGGTCGGCGGCACGCCGGCGGGCGTCGCCACGGCCTTCCAGTTCCAGCGGCAGCATGACGTTCTCCAGCGCGTTGAGGTTGTCCAGCAGCTGGAAGGACTGGAACACGAAGCCGACTTGTTCGGCGCGGACCCGGGCCCGGTCGTCTTCGTCGAGTGCGTGCAGGGCGTGGCCGGCCAGTTCGACCTCGCCGGAGCTGGGCAGGTCCAGGCCGGCCAGCAGGCCGAGCAGGGTGGATTTGCCCGAGCCGGAGCTGCCGACTATAGCCAGGCTGTCGCCGCGATCCAGGTCGAAGGAGAGCTCATGCAGGATGCTCAGCTCGCCTTCCGTGCTGGGAACCACTTTGCTAAGGTGCCGCGCAGAAAGAATGGCGCTCATGGAGAGTCCGATGCGAGGGTGGGTGAGCTGTGTGCTGGCGTTGCTGCTGTGGGCCCCGGGGGCTCTGGCCGGCACCGTGCTGGTCGTTGGCGATAGTATCAGCGCCGCTTTCGGGCTGGATACCCGCCAGGGCTGGGTCAGCCTGCTGCAGGAACGCCTGCGCGACGAGGGTTTCGAGCATCGCGTGGTGAACGCCTCGATCAGCGGCGACACCAGCGCGGGCGGTCTGGCACGCCTGCCGGCGCTGCTTGTGCAGCATCGTCCGGAACTGGTGATTATCGAACTGGGCGGCAACGATGGCCTGCGCGGTCAGCCCCTGGGACAATTGCAACAGAATCTTTTAGCCATGGTTCGGCACTCGCAGGAAGGCGGTGCCAAGGTGCTCATTCTGGGGATGAGGCTGCCACCGAATTACGGTCAGCGCTACACGACGGCCTTCGCCGAAGTCTTTGCCAAAGTCGCCAGCGAGACGGGTTCGACCCTGGTGCCTTTCTTCCTGGAGGGGGTCGGTGGGGTGCCGGGGATGATGCAGGCCGATGGCGTCCATCCCCTGGCGGTTGCCCAGCCGCAGATGCTGGAAAATGTCTGGCCGACCCTGAGGCCGTTGCTCTGAGCCTTTTCCGGCTGCTGGCTTTCGGCTATCGTGGCGACCCGCCCCGGAGCCCCGAATGCCGCGTCCCGCCTGGTCCCTGTATGCCTATCAACTGATCGTCCCCGACGAGCAGATGGACCTGTTTGCCTGCCGCGAGGCACGCCTGCACCTTGTCGCACGGCAGCTGGAGCTGGGCGGGCACGCCGACCGCACCCTCTGCGGCGGCCTGCTGCCGGCTTTGCCAGCGCTGCATGAGGTCGATCGCGACGGTCTGCGCGACAAGCGCCTGTGTTTGGCCTGTCGTGCCGCTCTGGAGGCGCAGCGGCGTGGCGAACGGCCCCTGTGGTCCGACGCCTGAGCTCTCCCGGCGCGATCGCCCTGGGTGTACAATTCTCAGCCTAATCCATCAACCGCTTTGCCAAGGACCAACGGATGTTGTCGCTTGCTCGCTCCCTGAGCCTCGCCAGTTTGATCGTGGCTGGCCATGCCGCCGCCCTAGAGCTGCCCCTGCCGCCTCCGGGCGAAGATATCGTCGGCCAGATCCAAGTGATCAAGGCCAAGTACGAGGACACCTTTGCCGATATAGCCACGGTCAATGACCTGGGCTACCTGGAGATGGTCGCGGCCAATCCGGGTGTCGATGCCTGGCTACCGGGCGAGGGCTCCGAGATCGTCCTGCCGACCCGCTACATCCTGCCGCCCGGCCCGCGCGAAGGGATAGTGATCAACCTGGCCGAGTACCGCATGTACTACTTCCCGAAAGGGCAGAACGTGGTGCATACCTTTCCCTTGGGGATCGGTCGCGAGGGATGGGGTTCGCCCATCGCCACTACCACCATCACCGGCAAGACGCCCAATCCGGGCTGGACGCCGCCGGCCTCCATCCGCGCCGAGCACGCCGCCGACGGTGATCCGTTGCCGGCCTATGTGCCGCCGGGGCCGAACAATCCGCTGGGGCCGTTCAAGTTCAGCCTGGGCACAGCCGGCTACCTGATCCATGGCTCGAACAAAAAGTTCGGCATTGGCATGCGCGTCAGCCATGGCTGCTTCCGCATGCTCAATCACAACGTGCTGGAGCTGGCCAAGATGGCGCCGGTGGGCACCAAGGTGCGCATCATCAACGAGCCTTACAAGTTTGGCGTCAGCGATGGCAAGGTCTATCTCGAGGCCCACGCTCCGCTGGTCGATGAGGGCGAGCTGTCCGTGGTAGACAAGCATGCCGCGGTGATCAACGCGCTGCTGAAGAACGAGCAACTGGGCGCCAGCATGCGCCTGGACTGGGAAATGGTGCGCGAGGTCGTGGCCTCCGAAGACGGCATGCCGATCGAGATCGCCGTGCCCGACCAGACCGTGGCCAGCCAGGAGACGGCCCCCTTGGAGCTCTGAGCCGGTAGCCGTACTAGCCCGCGATGCTCTCCGGTGTCGCGGGTTTTTTATTGTCTTTCTACAGGCATTAAAAAAGCCGACCCGGCAAGCCGGGTCGGCTTCTTCAAGCCTTGGCAAGTATTACTTGCGGCTGGCTTTTTCCAGCATGCGCAGAGCGCGCTCGTTGGCTTCGTCAGCGGTCTGCTGAGCCTTCTGAGCGGCAGCCAGAGCCTCGTCGGCCTTGCGGTAGGCTTCGTCGGCACGGGCTTGAGCGCGGGCAGCTGCGTCTTCGGTAGCGGTCAGACGAGCTTCGGTTTCTTTGGACATGCTGCTGCAACCGGTAGCCAGAACGGCGGCCAGGGCCAGAGCAGAGAATTTCAGAACATTGTTCATCGTTTTCCCCTTAAGGTGGACTTTCCATGAAAAGCAATTTCCCAGGCCGGGAAATTAGCCGGGCTACATACTACCCGTTACTTTTAGTAAGTAAACTGACCTGAGGCAAGGCGCATCAAAATTTTTTTAGATTGCTCGGTCGTTACTGTTTTTTGTTTAAAAAACATACAGTTTTGAGCGTTCGGGGGCTTTCCCGGAGTGTGGCTGGCATTGTGCTGGCCTGTTAAGATCGTCCGCGCCATTGGGGCAGGAAGTTTTCGCAACTAGTGCAGGGACGTTCGCATGTCGAAACTCATCAAGTGGGGCCTCCTGGCCATTCTCGCCGTCGCTTTGCTGATCAAGGCGTCACTTTGGTTATCGGTGCGCTCGATCATGGACGATGCCATCGCGCGCATGTCGCCCGCCGTCAATCTCAGCTATGAGGGCATCACCTCCTCATTCGATGGGCGGGTCGGTATCGAGGGCATCGAGATGGCCATTCCGATGTTCCGCGACGAAATCCGCATTGCCCATGCAGAGTTGCAGTTCAAGGGACTGAAGGACCTGCTGTCGTTCAAGGAGCGACTGGAGGCGGGCAAGTTCCCCGAGCAGATGGCCGTCAATATCAAGGGGCTTGAGCTGGACGTGCATGGCCCGTTCATGGAGATGATCCATCAGATGCCGGCCCAGCCGGATCTGTACGGCGCTGTCACCAGCGCGGCCTGTGGCAGGGCCAAGCGCATCGGCGTCGATGAACTGCTGGATATGGGCTATCGCACCCTGGAAACGGACGGCCAGTTCTCCTACCTGTTCCAGCCGGGTGCGCAGACCCTGACCTTCAACCTCAATGCCGATACCCGCGACATGAGCGATTACCGGCTGAGTTTCACCCTGGTGAACATGCCCGAAACGCCCGGAGACCTGCGGGTCAACCCGCCGCGGATCTCCACCATCACGCTGGAAATCAACGACAACCAGTATCAGCGCAAGATCAATAGCTACTGCGCCGCCAAACTCGGCCAGTCGGAGGAGCAGTACCTGCAGACCAGTCTGGAGCATCTGGACAAGTCGCTGCGTGGCCAGCGCATTGCGCTCGACCCCGCTCTGCTTAAAGCCCTGGAGGCCTACTACAGGGACCCGCAATCGCTGCGCGTGGAGCTGACCCCGAGTGAGTG
Source organism: Pseudomonas sp. CAU 1711 (assembly GCF_039888625.1). NCBI lineage: Bacteria > Pseudomonadati > Pseudomonadota > Gammaproteobacteria > Pseudomonadales > Pseudomonadaceae > Pseudomonas > Pseudomonas sp. CAU 1711. Next base: position 143,357 of record NZ_JBDQQT010000004.1, on the reverse strand, counting down.
GGCCACGCTGGACGAGGGGCTGCGCTTCTTCGAGCCCAAGGATGTGATCGCCATGCTGCGCCCGGTGCTGCTGATCAACCAGCAGTCGGTGGAACCTCTGGCGTTTTCCTGGGTCGATCCCCGGGCGGTGGCCAAGCCCGAACCGAACGAACTGGTCAGGGCGGAGGGCGGCGATACTGTTCAGCCGGGCAAGCAGTATGAGTTCGTCAGCGTGGCGAGTCTGGCCAGCCATGCGGGTAAGCGTCTACAGTTCATTACTTATGACGGCACTTATTACCAGGGAGTGCTGCATAAGGTGGAGAACGACAGGGCCTTCCTGAGCGTGCAGTTCGGTACGGGTTCGGCAGAGATGTTTCTTCGCCTGGAAAAGATCGATAAGGTAAGGGTTCTGTTCTAGTGCTCGTTGAGGAGTTGAAATGAGTCAAGCGTTGTCCATCCACCATGACCAGGCGGGTCACCAGTTCGAGGCCGTGATCGACGGTCACCGCGCCTATCTGGCCTATATGGATCTGGGCAAGCAGACGCTCGACATCTATCGCACCTTCGTGCCCAACCCGCTGCGCGGCCGCGGCATTGCCGCGGCGCTGACCGAGCAGGCCCTGGAGTATGCAGAAACCATGGGCTACACGGTGATTCCCTCCTGTTCCTATGTGGAACGCTATCTGGAGCGGCGCCAGCGTCAGCAACTCAGGCACTGAGTCGTCGCACAATGAAAAACGCCGGGCACTGCCCGGCGTTTTCGTTACGGCGCTCGTTCAGCGGCGCTGGCGCTTGGGCAGCACATCCTTGAGCTTGGCGTGCATGCTGCGCAGGGTCTTCTCGGTGGCTTCCCAGTCGATGCAGGCGTCGGTGATGGAAACGCCGTACTTGAGGTCGCCGAGATCCTTCGGAATAGACTGATTGCCCCAGCCCAGATGGCTCTCCACCATCAGGCCGACGATGGAATTGTTGCCTTCGAGGATCTGGTTGGCCACGTTCTCCATGACCAGCGGTTGCAGGGCCGGGTCCTTGTTGGAGTTGGCGTGGCTGCAGTCGACCATGATGTTCGGCCGGATCTTGGCCTTGCTCAGCTCCTGCTCGCAGATGGCGACGCTGACCGAGTCATAGTTCGGCTTGCCGTTGCCGCCGCGCAGCACCACATGGCCGTAGGCGTTGCCCTTGGTGGTGACGATGGAGACGCCGCCCTCCTGGTTGATGCCGAGGAAGCGGTGCGGGCTGGAGACCGACTGCAGGGCGTTGATCGCCACGGTCAAGCCGCCGTCGGTGCCGTTCTTGAAGCCCACGGCCGAGGACAGGCCGGAGGCCATCTCGCGGTGGGTCTGGGATTCGGTGGTGCGCGCGCCGATGGCCGACCAGCTGATCAGGTCCTGCAGATATTGCGGGGAGATCGGATCGAGCGCCTCGGTGGCGGTCGGCAGGCCCATCTCGGCTAGATCGCGCAGCAGCTGGCGGCCGATATGCAGGCCGTCCTGGATCTTGAACGAGTCGTCCAGGTAGGGGTCGTTGATCAGGCCCTTCCAGCCGACCGTGGTGCGCGGTTTCTCGAAGTACACGCGCATGACCAGGAACAGGCTGTCGGACAGCTCGGCGGCCAGCACCTTGAGGCGTTCGGCGTACTCGTGGGCGGCCTTGACGTCGTGGATGGAGCAGGGGCCGACCACCACGAACAGGCGGTGGTCCTTGCCGTCGAGAATGTCGCGGATCACCTGCCGGCCTTGGGCGACAGTGCGTTGGGCGGCTTCGGTGAGGGGGATTTCGCGCTTGAGCTGCGCCGGGGTGATCAGGGTTTCATTGGACGAAACGTTGAGATCGTCAATCGGTAAATCAGCCATCGTGGTACTCGTCAGGTCACGGGAGCCGAGCGCCTCTTCAGGCGAAATCAGTGGGCGCAGCGGGGGACAGGAACCTTAACGCGTTCCGGGGCGCCTCGACAATGGCCGCGGGGCGCGAATCTAGTGGATTTGCGCGCTGGGGAACTCGGCCGCGTGCAGGGCGATCCACTCGCGGGCCACGTCCTCGACCTCCAGTTGCTTGCCGAGCTCCTCTTCGCGCTGGTGGCGGTAGTGCTCGATCTGGCAGATCTGCTCGACCATGCGGGCGCGGAACAGGGTGTCTTCGTCGATGAAGGCGATGCCCACCAGATAGTGATCGGCCTGCTTGCGGCACCAGGCCACCACCCCGGGGTAGCGCGCCTGCTCGCCGAACAGGGGGATGCGCATCTCGATGGCGGTGCCCCTGCGGAAGCCCTTGCTGGAATTGCATGCCACCCCGCCCAGGCTGATATTGTTCAGGCGCTGCTTCGGCAGGAAGGCATGTTTGCGCTGAACCAGCTCCACCGGCATGTCGCTTGGATGACGCAGAAAACGACGCATTTCGACTACTCCGGATGCCATGCTTTTGACATCAGTCATGAACAGTATAGTGCCCAGCCTGGAACTGACCGACCTCGATGCCGACCACTGCTTGCTGGATCTGCCGGGCAGCTCCCTGCTTATTTTCACCAGCATGGGTTGTGCCAATTGCCGTTGGGCGCGCCGCGAACTGCCGTGCATGCCGCTTGCGATCCAGCGCCTGTGCTGGGTCGATGCAGGGCGCAACGGCGGTCTGGTGCAGCGTTATGGCGTCTTTCATCTGCCGAGCCTGTTCCTGATCCATGAGGGTCAATTCCTTGGCGCCCTGTCGGTCGCTCTACGCCAGCCCGACCTGGCCATGGCCATCGAGCAGGCGCTGAGTCGCGAGCCCGAGGAGCTGCCCTGATGTATCGCTCGCATCGGCGGGCCATGGACTGATGCGGCCCTGCACATTCTTCCGTGAGCGGTCGTGCGCCCATGGGCCGCGCTAGCCCGCATCCCGCGCGCTGCTAAGCTCATTTAAGACCCTAGCCGTCAGTCAGGGAGGCCGCATGTTGCGTTCGATTCTCTATGCCACCGACCTGGGGCTCTATGCGCCCTACGTCTTGCAGCATGCCCTGGCGCTGACGCGGGCCTTCCATGCCGAGCTGCATGTGGTGCACGCGGTGGAGCCCATGGGGCTGTTCGCCGAGTCGGTGCTGCAGACCTACCTGGACGAGAGCACGCTGCAGGAGTTGCGCAGCAAGGGGCTGAGCACCGTGATGGAGAGCATCGAGCAGCGTGTGCTGGAGGCCTTCCGCGATGAGATGGGCGAGCCCCAGCAGGATATGCAGCTGATCCGCAGCGTGCGCGTGGCACAGGGCGATCCCCCGCAGGTGATACTCGAAGAGGCGCGCAAGCTGGGTGTCGACCTGTTGATCGTGGGCAGCCACAGCCATGGCGCCGCCCATGACACCCCCCTGGGGCGCACCGCGGCGCGACTGCTGCAATTGGCGGAGACGCCTGTCTATCTGGTACCCATGCTGCAGCATCGATAGGCGGCTTATCGCCAGTGGTTAGACGAACGGCATGCACGGCGCGAAAAACCGTCTAGCTTTAATCTCTAAACCGTTAATATGGTTATATCGCTGCGCCGGCAAATTCGGCTGGCGTCTATCTGCTTTCGAGGGATTCTTATGAAGCTGCAGCAGCTGCGCTACATCTGGGAAGTGGCGCACCATGAGCTCAATGTTTCAGCCACTGCACAGAGCCTCTATACCTCGCAGCCGGGCATCAGCAAGCAGATACGCCTGCTGGAGGACGAGCTCGGCGTCGAAGTCTTCGCCCGTAGCGGCAAGCATCTGACCCGGGTGACGCCGGCAGGGGAGCGGATTATCACCACCGCCGGGGAGATACTGCGCAAGGTCGAGAGCATCAAGCAGATAGCCCAGGAGTTCTCCAACGAGAAGAAGGGCACCTTGTCCATCGCCACTACCCACACGCAGGCACGCTACGCGCTGCCGCCGGTGATCGGCAGCTTCATCAAGCAGTACCCGGAGGTCGCCCTGCACATGCATCAGGGTACGCCGATGCAGATCGCCGAGATGGCGGCCGATGGCACGGTGGACTTCGCCATCGCCACCGAAGCCCTGGAGCTGTTCGGCGACCTGGTGATGATGCCCTGCTACCGCTGGAACCGTTGCGTGATAGTGCCCCAGGGGCATCCCCTGACCAAGCTGCCCAAGCTGACCCTGGAAGCGCTGGCCGAGCACCCGATCGTCACCTATGTGTTCGGCTTCACCGGCCGCTCCAAGCTGGACGAGGCCTTCAGTCATCGCGGGCTGACGCCCAAGGTGGTGTTCACCGCGGCCGATGCCGACGTGATCAAGACCTATGTGCGTCTGGGGCTGGGTGTCGGCATAGTCGCGCGCATGGCGGTCGATGCCAGGCTCGACGGCGACCTGGTGGTGCTCGACGCCAGCGAGCTGTTCGAGCCCAGCGTGACCAAGATAGGTTTTCGTCGCGGCACCTTCCTGCGCGGCTTCATGTGCGACTTCATCGAGAAGTTCGCCCCGCACCTGACCCGTGACGTGCTGGCCAAGGCCGTGCAGTGCCATACCAAGGTGGAACTGGACGAGCTCTTCGAGGGTGTCGAGCTGCCGATTCACTGACGCGCGAGCGCTCGCGTCGAATCCGGCCATGGGCGGCGACGTCTTGCCGCTGTGCGGCAATGGCTAAAAAGCGCCCGCCAGGACGGCGGGCGTGGAAGGCCGCCGGTGTGTGCGGCCGGAAGGTTTGAGGATAAAAAAGCCCGCTTGTGAGGCGGGCACGAAGCGCGGGCCGCGGGAGGCGATGCGGCCCGTCGTGGTAGATCAGTCGATGCGCGCGCCCTGGGCGATCCAGGCGCCGATCAGGTCGCGCTCTTCCTGGGTCATCTGGGTCATGTTGCCCAGCGGCATGACCTGCGAGGCGACGCTCTGGGCCTGGATGCGTGCCGCGTTGGCCTGTATCTCCTGAGCGGTGTCGAGCATCACGCCGCCCGGCGCGCTGCTGAACATCGGGCTGGTCGGCTTGGCCGAGTGGCACACGGTGCAGCGTTCGTGGATCACGCTGACCACTTTCTCCAGCTCCGGTGCTGCCGTGGCGGTCTGTGCCGGAACGGCAGGGGCCTGCACTTCTTCCACCTTGTTCACCTGAACCGTCTCCTTGGTCGCTACGGTCGCGTGCTGTTCCTGCGCGGCCGGGGCCTGGCTGGCGATCGGGGCGCTGCTGGCCTTGTAGCTGGGGGAGGTGACAAAGGCTAGGCAGACCATGCCCAGGGCGCCGGCCGGCAGGGTCCAGGCGTACTTGTTGCTGTCGTGGCGGGTGTTGAAGTAATGGCGGATCAGTACCGCCAGCACCGCGATGCCCGCCAGGATCAGCCAGTTGTACTGACTGCCGTAAGTGCTCGGGAAGTGGTTGCTGATCATGATGAACAGCACCGGCAGGGTGAAGTAGTTGTTGTGGCGCGAGCGCAGCAGGCCCTTGGCCGGCAGCACCGGATCGGGTTCGCGGTTATCTTCGATGGCCTTAACCAGCGCGCGCTGGGCCGGCATGATGATGCGGAATACGTTGCCGACCATGATGGTGCCGATCAGCGCGCCGACATGGATGTAGGCACCGCGGCCGCTGAACACCTGGGAGAAGCCCCAGGCCGCGCCGATGATCAGCACGAACAGCACCAGGCCGAGCAGGGCGGGCGTCTTGCCCAGCGGCGAGTCGCACAACAGGTCGTAGACGAGCCAGCCGACCAGCAGGGAGCCGGCTCCGATGGCGATGGCGGCCGCCGGGGCCAGTTCCACGCCAGGCTTGATCAGGTACAGGCTGGGGTTGAGGTAGTACACCACCATCAGCAGGGCGACGCCCGACAGCCAGGTGAAGTAGGCCTCCCATTTGAACCAGTGCAGGTTCTCCGGCATCTTCGGCGGTGCCAGCTTGTATTTTTCCAGGTGGTAGATGCCACCACCGTGGATGGCCCAGAGATCACCGGACAGCCCTTCGCGCGGGTTGCTGCGGTTGAGGTTGTTCTCCAGCCAGACGAAATAGAAGGATGCACCGATCCAGGCGATACCGGTGATCATGTGAACCCAGCGAATGCCGAGGTTCAGCCATTCAGTCAAATGTGCTTCCACAGTCGTTACCTCTTTCCCGTCGGGCCACACGCAACCCGAAGGGCTTCTCTTATTGGTGGGGGTCGAGGAGCAGTTGCTCGTCCTCGGTGAAGTAATGCTCGTCGCAGTTGTTGCCGGAACCACTGCGATCAACCACCAGGAAGTCATCCCGCTTTTCGATCGTCAGCACCGGGTGGTGCCAGACGCCGCGATGGTAATTAACGCCCTGCCTGCCATTGGTGAGGAAGGCACGGACCAGACCCGGTACAGGTACATCGCCAAGTGGCGCGACCACGACCAGAAAGGGGTTGCCGAGCAGCGGTATGAAGGCCTGGCTGCCCAGCGGATGGCGCTCCAGCATGCGTACGCGCAGCGGCATCTGCAGCGCTTCGGCACTGAAGATGCTGATGATCGCCCGGTCTTCGGGCTGCACGGTCTCTACCGTGGCCAGCTTGTGGTAGCGACGGGTGGAGCCGTTGTTGATCATGAAGTAGTCGCTGCCGTCGGTTTCGATGACATCACCGAAAGGCGCGAAGGCTTCCTTGGTCAACGGTTCGATCTTCAGAGTACGCATGTTTTTCTGCTTATTCAGAGGTGTAAGGGGCGGTGTCGACTGCAGTCAGAGTGCCTGCAGGCGGAACAGCGCGATCTTGTTGATCTCGGCCAGGGCCGTGGCGAATTCCTGCTCCGGGGAGTTGTGGATGCGCTCCTCGAAGGCCGCCAGGATCTGGTGCCGGTTGCTGCCTTTCACCGCCTTGATGAAGGGGAAGCCGAACTTGGCCTTGTAGGCATCGTTGAGTTCGGTGAAACGGGCGAATTCCTCGGCTGTGCACTCGTGGATGCCCGCGCCGGCCTGCTCCGAGGTGGAGGAGGCGGTCAGCTCGCCGCGGATGGCTGCCTTGCCGGCCAGGTCCGGGTGAGCGTTGATCAGGGCCAGCTGCAGATCGTGGCTGGCGCTGAGCAGGATGTCGGCCATGCGCTGGTGCAGGCCGTCGATATCGTCGATCTGGGCGTCCTGGCCGAGGTCATAGGCGCGCTCCGCCACCCAGGGCGAGTGCTCGTAGATCTCGGCGAAGGCGGCGACGAAGGCCTCGCGGTCGAGGCTGGAGGGGGTCAGGGTCTGGAAGCGGCTCATTTCACGCTCTCTTTCTTGAACGGATGGGTGACATGCCAGTGACGCGCGATGTCGACACGACGGGCGAACCAGACCTTGTCGTGGCTCTTCACGTAGTCGATGAAGCGGGCCAGCGCGGCGATGCGTGCCGGACGGCCGAGCAGGCGGCAGTGCATGCCGATCGACAGCATCTTCGGCGCGCCGGCCTCACCCTCGGCGTAGAGGGTGTCGAAGGCGTCCTGCAGGTAATTGAAGAAGTCGTCACCGCAGTTGAAGCCTTGCACCTGGGTGAAGCGCATGTCGTTGGTATCCAGGGTGTAGGGGATCACCAGGTGCGGCTTGTCGGCGCTGCTCTCTGGGTCCCAGTAGGGCAGGTCGTCGTCGTAGGTGTCGCTGTCGTAGAGGAAGCCGCCTTCCTCGCGCACGATGCGGCGGGTGTTCGGGCCGGTGCGCCCGGTGTACCAGCCCAGCGGGCGTTCACCGGTCAGCTCGGTGAGGATGCGGATGGCCTCGAGCATGTGCTCGCGCTCCTGGGCTTCATCCATGTATTGGTAGTCGATCCAGCGATAGCCGTGGCTGCAGATCTCGTGGCCGGCCTCGACCATGGCGCGGATGGCCTCGGGGTGGCGCTGGGCGGCCATGGCGACGGCGAAGATGGTCAGTGGAATGTCATGGCGCTTGAACAACTTGAGCAGGCGCCAGACGCCGGCGCGGCTGCCATACTCGTAGAGCGACTCCATGCTCATATTGCGCGCGCCCTGCAAAGGCTGGGCGGCGACCATTTCCGAGAGGAAGGCTTCGGACTCCTTGTCGCCATGCAGTACGCAGCGCTCGCCGCCTTCCTCGTAGTTGAGCACGAAGGAGATGGCGATGCGTGCGTCGCCCGGCCAGTGCGGATGGGGAGGGTTGCTGCCGTAGCCGATCAGGTCACGAGGATAGTCAGCGCTCACGTGAGATTTCCTTCATTGGGTGGATACCGCCTCACCGATTCTGTCAGGTTGTGCGGCCTTGCTAATTGTATACAAAACAAATGACACAATGTAAATCGGAAAATCGCCATGAATCGCCTGCCTGTGTCGCTGGCTGGAGACGTATCGCCGATTCTGTAACCGGCTTTTCGGCATTGATGGCGATGTTTTGATGATGTGATTGTGTACAAAAATATCGACTACTGTTCTATAGTGTTCGCCGAACAGGCCGGATCGCCAGGCGACCCGGTCACGGCCATAAATGTAGAGGATCGAACGCATGGGACGATTGACGACACATGTACTGGATGCCGCACACGGCAGCCCCGGGCGCGATATCAGCATCGAGCTGTATCGGGTAGAGCCTGCCGGGCTGGAGCTGGTGGCGCGGGCAAAGACCAACGACGACGGGCGCTGCGATGCGCCTTTGCTGCAAGGCGAGGACTATCGCAGCGGCGTCTACCAGTTGCACTTCCATGCCGGTGACTATTACCGCGCTCGCGGTGTGCAGCTGGCAGAACCGGCTTTTCTCGATGTGGTGGTGCTGCGTTTCGGCATCAATGAGCAGCAGGATCACTACCACGTGCCGCTGCTGATCTCGCCCTACAGCTATTCGACCTATCGCGGCAGCTAGTCACTGCCACCGTTCCTAGGTGTATTGCGGCCCGCCTCGAGCGGGCTTTCTTTTGCGTTTACGCTGGCCGTGTAGGCGGTACCCCCGTCGGGCTTGGCGTCTTGCAAGGGCCTCCCGGGCTGCTCGCCGGCCCGCGTAGGCTGGGTAGAGCAACGCGAAACCCTGCGATGGGAGCGGCTTGGCGCCATCGCTGGGTTACGCCCTTCGGGCTAACCCAGCCTACGGTCCGTTTCTCGAAAATGCAGAAGCCCCGGTATCGCTACCGGGGCTTCGCAAGTTCGGTTCGACCTCAGAGGAAGGCGAACTTGGCGATGAAGATGATGCACAGCGCATAGAGGCTGACGGACACCTTGTCGCGCTGGCCGGTCAGCAGCTTGAGCGTGGCATAGGTGAGGAAGCCCAGGGCGATGCCGTTGGCGATGGAGAAGGTCAGCGGCATCATCACTACGGTGACGATGGCCGGGATGGTGTCGGTGTGATCCTTCCAGTCGATGTGGCCCATGCCGCTCATCATCAGCATGGCGACGTAGATCAGCGCGCCGGCAGTGGCGTAGGCGGGGATCATCCCGGCCAGCGGGGCGAAGAACATCGCGGCGAGGAACAGCAGGCCGACGACTACGGCGGTCAAGCCGGTACGGCCGCCGGCGGCGACGCCCGAGGCGCTCTCGACATAGCTGGTCACCGGCGGGCAACCGACCATGGCGCCGATCACGCTGGAGGTGCTGTCGGCCTTCAGGGCCTTGGACAGGTTCTGGATCTTGCCGTCTTCGTCGACCAGGTGAGCGCGGTGGGCGACGCCCATCAGGGTGCCGGCGGTGTCGAACATGTTGACGAAGAGGAAGGCTAGGATGACGCTGACCATGGCGATATTGAAGGCACCGGCGATGTCCATGGCGAGGAAGGTCGGAGCCAGGCTCGGCGGCATGGAGACCAGGCCGTTGTACTCGACCAGGCCGAGCATCCAGCCCACCGCGGTGACCGCCAGCATGCTGAAGAGGATGGCGCCGAACACGTTGCGGTGGCTGAGTACGGCGATCATCAGGAAGCAGATGGCGGCCAGCAGAGCCGAGGGTTCGCCGAAGGAGCCCATGGTCAGCAGGGTGGCCGGGCTATCGACGACGATGCCGGCGGTCTTCAGGCCGATCAGCCCGAGGAACAGACCGACCCCCGCGCCCATGGCGAAGCGCAGGCTCATAGGGATGCTGTTGAGCAGCCACTCGCGAATCTTCGACAGGCTCATGATCATGAACAGCACGCCGGAGATGAATACCGCGCCCAGGGCGATCTGCCAGCTGTAGCCCATCTCACCGACCACCGTGTAGGTGAAGAAGGCGTTGAGGCCCATGCCCGGCGCCAGGCCGACCGGCCAGTTGGCATAAAGACCCATGAGGAAGCAGCCCAGTGCCGCACCGATACAGGTGGCGACGAAGGCTGCGCCATGGTCGACGCCGGCGTTAGCCATGATGTTGGGGTTGACGAAGATGATGTAGGCCATGGTGACGAAGGTCGTCAGGCCGGCGATCAGCTCGGTCTTGATGGTGGTTCGATGTTCGCTGAGTTTGAACAGCCTCTCGAGCAGCCCTCGTTTCGAGGAATAGGCCACAAAGGGTTCTTGTTCTTGTTGTTTCGCGCTTTCCACAGCAGGTACCTCTCGTTGTTTGTCGTTAGTCGCTCGTCTGGCTGGTTACCTGTGTTCCTTGCGCAGTGAGTCGACTGGAGGTGCGTTGCCTCACGGGGCCGTGCCTATTCCTGACCTAAAAGTCAGAAAGTGTGCAGTCGGATTATCTTTTTGTGTACAAAAAAGTCAATTAATGTTTTGGAAAAAGCCCGAGAAATCTCCATTGAAAATCTTCTATGCTCCGGCTGAGGCGCTAGAGGCCGCACGGTAATTGACTTGCGTGGCCATGCTCGTTGTTTTGTGTACAATAATGTTTATCGCGCGCCCCATACGCTGAACCCCTGGTCAACGGCCCGGTCTTCGGCGTAGTGTCGCGCCAACGAGATTTCCTATTCCTCTCACGTGAGCCACATGAACGAAGCAGTGCAATCTCTGAGCAAGACCCCGCGCGTCGCCAAGGCCACGCGTGCGGGCACCCAGGACGAGGTGGTCTACGCGCACATCTTCGAGGCCATCCTCGAGCAGCGCCTGGCGCCCGGCACCAAATTGAGCGAGGAAGCCCTCGGCGAGATCTTCGGCGTCAGCCGTACCATCATTCGTCGCGCCCTGTCGCGCCTGGCCCACGAGGGCGTGGTGTCGCTGCGGCCGAACCGTGGTGCGGTGGTCGCCAGCCCGGGCGCCGACGAGGCCCGGCAGATCTTCTATGCGCGGCGCATGATCGAGCGCGCCATCACCGAACTGGCCTGCCTGCATGCCACGCCGTTGCAGATCGCCGGCCTGCGGCAGATGGTGCAGGAGGAGCGCGCCTGCTTCGCCCGTGGCGACCGCGCCAAGGGCATTCGCCTGTCCGGCGAGTTCCATCTGAAGCTGGCCGAGGCGGGCGGCAACCAGACCCTGGTCGGCTTCCTGCGCAGCCTGGTGTCGCAGACCTCGCTGATCATCGCCCTGTACGAGAGCAGCAGCCGCACACATTGCTCGGACGACGAACACGACCAGGTCATCGACGCCATCGAGGCGCGTGACGTCGAGCGCGCGGTGGAGCTGATGATGCGTCACATGGACAGCGTCGACGCCAAGCTCAACCTGGAAGACGACAGCGCCACCGACGACCTGCATGCGGTGTTCTCGCACCTGCTGCAGGGCAAGAAGAAGACGACCCGCGTGCCGCGCAGCGCCTGACCTCTGCTGTAATGAAAAGGCCCCGCAGTGCGGGGCCTTTTCATTTGCGGTGGATTTGCTGGGTTTCGCGTCGCTCTACCCAGCCTACGGTGTCGCTGTGCCGCAAACCTAGGCTGGGTTAGGCCAAAGGCCGTAACCCAGCACTGGGTCGCATTCAGTCGCGCTGGTGTACCGAGCGACCGGCGGCGAAGGTTTCCTGCACCACGCGATCGTCGCCGAGTATGGTCAGGGCGAACAGGCGCTCCTCCAGGCTGCGTGCTTGCTGCATGCGGTAGCTGAGCAGGGGCGTGGCGTTATAGTCGAGCACGACGAAGTCCGCGTCCTTGCCGGCTGCGAAGTTGCCGATGCGCTCGTCCAGGTAGAGCGAGCGGGCGCCGCCCAGGGTAGCCAGGTACAGCGACTTGAACGGGTCGAGCTTCTTGCCCTGCAGCTGCATGACCTTGTAGGCCTCGTTGAGCGACTGCAACTGGCTGAAGCTGGTGCCGGCGCCGACGTCGGTGCCCAGGCCCACGCGCACACCGTGGCGCTGCAGCTTCTCCAGGTCGAACAGGCCGCTGCCGAGGAACAGGTTGGAGGTGGGGCAGAAGGCCACCGCCGAGCCGGTCTCACCGAGGCGCGCACACTCCTCGTCGCACAGGTGCACGCCGTGGGCGAACACCGCGCGCGGGCCGATCAGGCCGTGGTGGTCATAGACGTCCAAGTAGCCCTTGCGTGCCGGGAACAGCTCCTTGACCCACTCGATCTCCTTGCGGTTCTCGGACAGGTGGGTGTGCATGTACAGGTCCGGATACTCGCCGAACAGCTTGCCGGCCAGTTCCAGCTGCTCGGGCGTGCTGGTCGGGGCGAAGCGCGGGGTGACGGCATAGTGCAGGCGGCCTTTGCCGTGCCAGCGCTCGATCAGGGCCTTGCTGTCGGCATAGCCGGACTCCGGGGTATCGGTCAGATAGTCCGGGGCGTGGCGGTCCATCAGCACCTTGCCGGCGATCATGCGCAGGTCCAGCGCCTGGGCCGCCTCGAAGAAGGCGTCAACCGACTCCTTGTGCACGGTGCCGAACACCAGTGCGGTGGTGGTGCCGTTGCGCAGCAGCTCCTTGAGGAAGATGCCGGCCACGTCGGCGGCATGGGCCTTGTCGGCGAACTGACGCTCGGTGGGGAAGGTGTAGGTGTTCAGCCAGTCCAGCAGCTGCTCGCCGTAGGCGGCGATCATGCCAGTCTGCGGGTAGTGGATATGGGTGTCGATGAAACCGGGGGTGATCAGCGCATCGCGATACTCGCGCACTTCCACGCCCTTGAGCCGCGGCAGCAGTGCCTCGGCGGCGCCGGCCTCGACCACGCGGCCGTTTTCGACCAGCAGGATGCCGTCGGCGAAGTATTCGTAGGAGGCGTCGACGCCCACCTCGGCGGGGTCGGCGAGGCTGTGCAGCAGGGCTGCGCGGTAGGCTTTCAGGTTTTGCGTCATCTCGATTCTCGGGGTTCTGGGCCTTCACGGCGGCCGTGCGGCGGCCGGGCATGCCCGGCACGGAATGCTTGGCTCAGGACTGGGCGCGGCGCGAGTCCGGCAGCAGGCGGCTGACGGTCGACTTGCCCTTGCGGGTGTCCAGGCCGAAATGGGCGTTGTACTGGGCGACAATCTCGCCGGCGATGGAGATGGCGATTTCGGCCGGCAGCTTGCCCTTGACCTCGGGCAGGCCCATGGGGCAACGCATGCGCTGGATCTGCTCGGCGGCGAAGCCGCGCTCGCGCAGGCGGTGCTCGAACTTGACGCGCTTGGTCTTCGAGCCGATCAGGCCGTAGTAGGCGAAGTCACCGCGTTCGAGGATGGCCTGGGTCAGTTCCAGGTCGAGCTGATGGTTGTGGGTCATGACGATGAAGTAGCTGCCGGCGGGCATCTCGTCGACCTCGTCGACCACTTCTTCGCTGACCACCTTCTCCACGTTGGCGGGGACGTAATCCGGGAACTCGGCGTCGCGCGAGTCGATCCAGCGCACCTTGAGCGGCAGGCTGGCGAGTAGGGGGATCAGGGCGCGGCCGACATGGCCGGCGCCGAACAGGGCGATATGCGCCTGCGGCTGGCCCATGGGCTCGAACAGCAACACGGTGGCGCCGCCGCAGCACTGGCCCAGGCTGGCGCCGAGGGAAAAGCGCTCCAGGCGGGTCTGCTGGCTGCGGCTGGCAAGCATCTCGCGGGCCATTTCCATGGCCTTGTATTCCAGGTGACCTCCACCGATGGTCTCGAAGATGCGCTCGGCGGTGACCACCATCTTCGAGCCGGAATTGCGCGGCGTGGAGCCTTGCTCCTCGATGATGGTGACCAACACGCAGGGCTCTCCCTGCTGCTGCAGTTCGGCGAGGGCACTGATCCAGCTCATTTGCTCAGCCTCCAGCTCGGCGAGGTCTGTCCCGGGCGGGGCAGGCGCCAGTTGCTCAGCGAGGGCTCCAGCAACGGTACCGGTGTCGGCCGTTGCTCCTGGGGTTTCGCATCGGTGTGTCTTGTCATTGTTTTACACCTGTTTCGTACGTTGTTCGCGGCTGGTCGTAGCCCGGATGCAATCCGGGGACTGCATCCGGGCTGCGCGTCAGGCCGGTTCGATCTCGGCGGCGGCGCTGGCGGCCTTGCTGCTCTGCTTGAGCTTGCGCAGCTGCTCAACGCCCCACAGCACGCGCTCCGGGGTGGCCGGGGCGTCGATCTGCGGTTGCACCTTGTAGTCGGCCAGGCTGGCCACGGCGTCCTTGATCGCGCACCAGGCGGCGATGCCGAGCATGAACGGCGGCTCGCCCACGGCCTTGGAGTGGAACACGGTCTGTTCCGGGTTCTTGCGGTTCTCCACCAGCTTGACCCGCAGGTCGATGGGCATGTCGGCGATGGCCGGGATCTTGTAGCTGGCCGGACCGTTGGTCATCAGCTTGCCCTTGGCGTTCCACACCAGCTCCTCGGTGGTCAGCCAGCCCATGCCCTGGACGAAGGCGCCCTCGACCTGGCCGATGTCGATGGCCGGGTTCAGCGAGTCGCCGACGTCGTGCAGGATGTCGGTGCGCAGCATCTTGTATTCGCCGGTCAGGGTGTCGACCAGCACCTCGCAGCAGGCCACGCCGAAGGCGTAGTAGTAGAAGGGGCGGCCGGCTGCCTTGTTGCGGTCGTAGTAGATCTTCGGCGTGCGGTAGAAGCCGGTGGACGACAGCGACACCTGGCCGAAGTAGGCCTTCTGGATCAGTTCCTCGAACGACAGGAAGTGATCGCGCACGCGCACCTGGCCGTTGCGGAACTCCACGTCTTCCGGGGTGACCTTGTACTCGCGCACCAGGAAATCGACCAGACGCTGTTTGATGGTCTCGGCCGCGTTCTTCGCCGCCATGCCGTTGAGGTCGGCGCCGCTCGATGCGGCGGTCGGCGAGGTGTTCGGCACCTTGTCGGTGTTGGTGGCGGTGATCTGGATGCGCCCGATGTCGACCTGGAACACTTCGGCCACCACCTGGGCGACCTTGGTGTTGAGGCCCTGGCCCATCTCGGTGCCGCCGTGGTTCAGGTGGATCGAGCCATCGGTGTAGATGTGGATCAGCGCGCCGGCCTGGTTGAGGAAGGTGGCGGTGAAGCTGATGCCGAATTTCACCGGGGTCAGCGCCAGGCCCTTCTTCAGCACCGGGCTGGTGGCGTTGAAGGCGCGGATTTCCTCGCGGCGCTTGGCGTACTCGCTGCTGGCCTCCAGCTCGGCGGTCATCTCATGGATGACGTTGTGCTCGACCGTCTGGTGGTAGTGGGTGACGTTGCGCTCGTCCTTGCCGTAGTAGTTGAGCTTGCGCACTTCCAGCGGGTCCTTGCCGAGGTGGCGGGCCACGGCGTCCATCACTTCCTCGATGGCGACCATGCCCTGCGGGCCGCCGAAACCGCGGTAGGCGGTGTTCGACGCGGTGTTGGTCTTGCAGCGATGACCGTTGATGGTGGCGTTGCCGAGGAAGTAGGCGTTGTCCGAGTGAAACATGGCGCGGTCGACGATGGAGCCGGACAGGTCCGGCGAGTAGCCGCAGTTGCCGGCCAGGTCCATCTGGATGCCGCTGAGCAGGCCGTCGTCGTCGAAGCCCACTTCGTACTCGACGTAGAAGGGGTGGCGCTTGCCGGTCATGGTCATGTCTTCCATGCGCGGCAGGCGCATCTTGGTCGGACGCCCGGTCAGGTGAGCGATCACCGCGCACAGGCAGGCCGGGCCGGCGGCCTGGGTTTCCTTGCCGCCGAAGCCGCCGCCCATGCGGCGCATGTCGATCACTATCTTGTGCATGGCCACGCCGAGCACTTCGGCGACCAGCTTCTGTACCTCGGTGGGGTTCTGCGTCGAGGTGTAGACGATCATGCCGCCATCCTCGGTGGGCATCACCGAGGAAATCTGGGTTTCCAGGTAGAAGTGTTCCTGGCCGCCGATATGCAGGGTGCCGGTGATGCGGTTCTTGGCGCGGCTCAGGGCCGCGCTGGAGTCACCGATCTTGTGCTGGTGGCTGTCCAGTACGAAGTGCTTCTTGCGCAGCGCCTCGACCACGTCGAGCACCGGCTCCAGGTCCTCGTACTCGACGATGGCGGCCATGGCCGCCTTGCGCGCGGTCTCCAGGCTGTCGGCGGCGACCGCCAGGACGACCTGACCAACGTACTCGACCTTGCCGTCGGCCAGCAGCGGATCGCCGGCGACCACCGGGCCGATGTCCAGCTGGCCGGGGACGTCCTTGGCGGTGATGGCGATGGCCACGCCGGGGAACTGGTAGCAGGGGCTGACATCCAGCTTGGTGATGCGCGCGTGGGCGCGATCGCTCATGCGGGCGTAGACGTGCAGCTGGTTGGGGAACTCCAGACGGTCGTCGATATACACCGCCTCGCCGCTGACGTGCTTGTCCGCACTCTCGTGCTTGACGCTGCGGCCGACGCCGGTGGTGATGCCGTTGCGGAACAGTTCGGCCAGTTCAGCCTGGGATTTGCTGGCGTGATGGTTAGACATAGGCGGTCACCCGGGTTTTCACTTCAGGGGAGTACAGTTCGAGGAAGCAGCGGCGCAGCAGGTTCTGCGCGGCCAGCAGGCGGTATTCCTTGCTGGCGCGGAAATCGCTGAGCGGAGTGAAGTCCTCGGCCAGGGCCTCGCAGGCCAGCTCGATGCAGCCCGGGTACCAGGCGGCGCCGGTCAGGGCCTTCTCGCAGGCGCTGGCGCGCTTGGGGATGGCCGCCATGCCGCCGAAGGCGACGCGCGCCTCGCGCACCACGCCGTCGACCAGGGTCAGGTTGATCGCCGCGCACACCGCGGAGATGTCGTCGTCCAGGCGCTTGGACACCTTGTAGGCGCGGAACTCCTGGTTCGGTTTGCTGCGCGGCACCAGGATCTTCTCGATGAACTCACCTTCCTGGCGGGCGGTGACCTT
This sequence comes from Pseudomonas sp. CAU 1711, assembly GCF_039888625.1. NCBI lineage: Bacteria > Pseudomonadati > Pseudomonadota > Gammaproteobacteria > Pseudomonadales > Pseudomonadaceae > Pseudomonas > Pseudomonas sp. CAU 1711. The sequence continues at coordinate 126,473 of NZ_JBDQQT010000004.1, read as the reverse complement.
GTAGTCGAGGAAGTAGTCTTCCAGCGCCAGGGTGCGGGTCTGGTTGCCCTTGCGCAGGACGATCTGCGCGCCCAAGGCGATCAGCAGCGGCGGGGCGTCGCCGATCGGCGAGGCGTTGCCGATGTTGCCGCCGAGGGTGCCCTGGTTGCGGATCTGCAGCGAGGCGAAGCGGTGCAGCAGCTCGCCGAAGTCCGGGTATTCCTTGGCCAGCGCTGCATAGCAATCGGACAGCGGCGCGGCGGCGCCGATCTCGATGTGGTCGGCGCTGATGTCGATGCGCTTCATCTCGGCGATATGGCCGACATAGATCATCACCGGCAGCTCGCGGTGGAACTGGGTGACTTCCAGGGCCAGGTCGGTGCCGCCGGCGAGCAGGCGTGCCTCGGGCGTGGCGCTGTACAGCTCGGCCAGGTCGGCCACGGTCAGCGGCAGCAGGCAGCGCTTGTCGCCGCTGTTCAGCTCGGCGGTTTCGCGCGGGGCGATGGCCTTGAGGCGGGCCACGGTCTCGGCCTCGGCGGCATCGAACTGGTCCGGCTGGCGGTTGCAGCAGGCCTGCTCGGCGGCGTCGATGATCGGCCGGTAGCCGGTGCAGCGGCACAGGTTGCCGGCCAGGGCTTCCATGGTCTGCGCCTTGTCGAAGCCCTCGGCGCCGGACGCGGCCCGACTCTTCTGCAGGGCGAACAGGCTCATGACGAAGCCCGGGGTGCAGAAGCCGCACTGCGAGCCATGGCAGTCGACCATGGCCTGCTGCACCTGGTGCAGCTTGCCCTGGTGGCGCAGGTCTTCCACGGTGATCAGCTGCTTGCCGTGCAGCGAGGCGACGAAGGTCAGGCAGGCGTTGAGGGTGCGATAGCGAATGCGCTCCCGGTTCGGATCACCCTCGAGCTCGCCGACCACCACGGTGCAGGCGCCGCAGTCGCCCGAACCGCAGCCTTCCTTGGTGCCGGGTTTGCCCGCATGCTCGCGCAGGTACTGGAGGACGGTGACGTTGGGGTCGAGTTGGCGCTCGCTGCGCAACTCGCCGTTGAGAAGGAACTGGATCAAGAACGACCTCCAGGCATTGTATTTGTTGTGGCGAAGAGCTGGTTGAGGTCAAGTTAAAGTTTTCTGACTTTCAGGTCAACTAAATCTGACTTGAAGGTCAGAAAATATCTGCATAGCCCCTATTCCAAGGTGTCGCGACGCCCTGCTTGGTCCGCCGAAAGCCTGTGTTAAACTCGCCGGCGCCCGTTTTCCTCCCTTCTCTATTTAGCAGGAGCAGCATGAGCTTCCAGGCCGTGGAGTGCCCGTCCGGGCGTCTCGCCATCCGCGTCGGTGTCCGCCTGTCCGCGAGGGAGGCTTCGGCATGCGCCTGAAGTGCATCAAGCTGGCGGGCTTCAAGTCCTTCGTCGACCCCACCACGGTGAGCTTCCCGAGCAACATGGCGGCGGTGGTCGGTCCCAATGGCTGCGGCAAGTCCAACATCATCGACGCCGTGCGCTGGGTGATGGGCGAGAGCTCGGCGAAGAACCTGCGCGGCGAGTCGATGACCGACGTCATCTTCAACGGCTCCAACACCCGCAAGCCGGTGACCCAGGCCAGCATCGAACTGATCTTCGACAACAGCGACAACTCGCTGGTCGGCGAATACGCCGCCTTCGCCGAAATCTCCATCCGCCGCCGGGTGACCCGCGACGGGCAGAACACCTACTTCCTCAACGGCACCAAGTGCCGCCGCCGCGACATCACCGACATCTTCCTCGGCACCGGCCTGGGGCCGCGCAGCTACTCGATCATCGAGCAGGGCATGATCAGCAAGCTGATCGAGGCCAAGCCCGAGGACCTGCGCAACTTCATCGAGGAAGCGGCCGGCATCTCCAAATACAAGGAGCGCCGCCGCGAGACCGAGAGCCGCATCCGCCGCACCCAGGAGAACCTGGCGCGCCTGACCGACCTGCGCGAGGAGCTGGAGCGCCAGCTCGAGCGCCTGCACCGCCAGGCCCAGGCCGCCGAGAAGTACCAGGAATACAAGGCCGAGGAGCGCCAGCTCAAGGCGCAGCTGGCCGCGCTCAAGTGGCAGACGCTGAACGAGCAGGTCGGTGCCCGCGAGAAGGTGATCGGCGACCAGGAGGTGGCCTTCGAGGCCCTGGTGGCCGAGCAACGCAGCGCCGACGCCAGCATCGAGCGCCTGCGCGACGGCCACCACGAGCTGTCCGAGCGCTTCAACCAGGTGCAGGGCCGTTTCTATTCGGTGGGGGGCGATATCGCCCGGGTCGAGCAGAGCATCCAGCACGGCCAGCAGCGTCTGCGCCAGTTGCAGGACGACCTCAACGAGGCCGAGCGGGCGCGGCTGGAAACCGAGTCGCACCTGGGCCACGACCGCACGCTATTGGCCACTCTGGGCGAAGAGCTGGCCATGCTCGAACCCGAGCAGGAACTGACCAGCGCCGCCGCCGAGGAGTCCGCCGCGACGCTGGAAGAGGCCGAGGCCGCCATGCATGGCTGGCAGGAGCAGTGGGAGAGCTTCAACCAGCGCAGCGCCGAGCCGCGTCGCCAGTCCGAGGTACAGCAGGCGCGCATCGCCCAGCTGGAGCAGAGCCTGGAGCGCCTGGCCGAGCGCCAGCGGCGCCTCGCCGACGAGCTGGCGCAGCTGACCGCCGATCCCGAGGATGCCGCGATTCTCGAGCTCTCCGAGCAGCTGGCCATCGGCGAGTTGCGCCTGGAAGAGCTGCATGCGGGCGAGGAAAGCCAGGTCGAGCGCCTCGAACAGCTGCGCGGCGAATTGCAGCAGGCCACCCAGGCCCAGCAGCAGGCCCAGGGCGAACTGCAGCGCCTGAATGGCCGCATCGCCTCGCTGGAGGCGCTGCAGCAGGCCGCGCTGAACCCCGGCAAGGGCGCCGCCGAGTGGCTGCGTGAGCAACAACTGAGCAGCCGCCCGCGTCTGGCCGAGGGCCTGCGCGTGGAAAGCGGCTGGGAACTGGCGGTGGAGACGGTGCTGGGCGCCGATCTGCAGGCCGTGCTGCTGGACGACTTCGATGGCCTGCACCTGGACGGCTTCGACCAGGGCGAGCTGCGCCTGGTCAACCCGCAGGGCGGCGGCGCGCGCAGCGCCGGCAGCCTGCTGGACAAGGTCGAGGCGAGCATCGACCTGGCGCCCTGGCTGGGCCGGGTGCGCCCGGTCGAGAGCCTGGAGCAGGCTTTGGCCCAGCGCCTGCAATTGGGCGAAGGCGAGAGCCTGATCAGCCGCGACGGCTACTGGGTCGGCCGGCATTTCCTGCGTGTGCGCCGCGCCAGCGAGGCCGAGAGCGGCGTGCTGGCCCGCGGCCAGGAGCTGGAGCGGCTGCAGGCCGAGCGCGACGAACGCGAGGCGACGCTGGCCGATCTGGATGAGCGCCTGCAGAGCCTGCAGGCCGCCCAGCGCCAGCAGGAAGAGACGCGCGAGCAGCAGCGCCGCCAGCTGCAGGACGAGTCGCGGCGCCTGGGCGAGATCAAGGCGCAGCTGTCCGCCGGTCAGGCCAAGGCCGAGCAGCTGGCCCTGCGTCGCCGCCGCCTCGAAGAAGAGCAGGGCGAGGCCGCCGAGCAGCGCGAGCTGGAGCAGGAGCAACTGGGCGAGTCGCGTCTGCTGCTGCAGGAGGCGCTGGACGCCATGGCCGTCGACACCGAGCAGCGCGAAAGCCTGCTGGCCAGTCGCGACCAGCTGCGCGAGCGCCTCGATCGGGTGCGCCAGGAGGCTCGTCAGCACAAGGATCACGCCCATCAGCTGGCCGTGCGCCTGGGCAGCATCCGCGCGCAGCACGAGTCCACCCGTCAGGCCCTGGAGCGCCTGCAGTTGCAGTTCGAGCGCGCCATCGAGCGCCGCGAGCAGCTCAACCTCAATCTGGAGGAGGGCGCCGCACCGTTGGAAGAGCTGCGCATGAAGCTCGAGGAACTGCTGGAGCGGCGCATGGGCGTGGAGGACGAGCTCAAGTTGGCTCGCCTGGCCCTGGAAGACGCCGACCGTGAGCTGCGCGACGCCGAGAAGCGGCGCAGCCAGGCCGAACAACAGTCGCAGTTGCTGCGCGGCCAGCTGGAACAGCAGCGCATGGACTGGCAGGGCCTCAACGTGCGGCGCAAGGCCCTGCAGGAGCAACTGCTGGAGGAGGGCTACGACCTGCACGGCGTGCTCGCCACGCTACCCGGCGAGGCCAGCGAGGCGGAGTGGGAGCAGCAGCTGGAACAACTGGCCGGACGCATCGCCCGCCTCGGTGCGATCAACCTGGCGGCCATCGACGAGTACCAGCAGCAGTCCGAGCGCAAACGCTACCTGGACGCCCAGGACGCCGACCTGGTCGAGGCGCTGGAGACCCTGGAAAACGTCATCCGCAAGATCGACAAGGAAACCCGCAATCGCTTCAAGGAGACCTTCGATCAGATCAACGCTGGCCTGCAGGCGCTGTTCCCCAAGGTCTTCGGCGGCGGTCACGCCTATCTGGAACTGACCGGCGAGGACCTGCTCGACACCGGTGTGGCCATCATGGCGCGTCCGCCGGGCAAGAAGAACAGCACCATCCACCTGCTCTCCGGCGGCGAGAAGGCGCTCACCGCTCTGGCCCTGGTATTCGCCATCTTCCAGCTCAACCCGGCGCCGTTCTGCATGCTCGACGAAGTGGATGCGCCGCTCGACGACGCCAACGTCGGCCGCTACGCGCGACTGGTCAAGGAGATGTCGGAGAAAGTGCAGTTCATTTATATCACCCACAACAAGATCGCCATGGAAATGGCCGATCAGTTGATGGGCGTGACCATGCACGAGCCGGGTTGCTCGCGCCTGGTGGCGGTGGACGTGGAAGAGGCGATGAATATGGTGGAGGCCTGACCGCGTCCCGCGTGCGGCCGGCGCCGAAACGGCGGCCCCTGAGGCATTATCTGCAGGCAGATGCCTTGTCCCGGTGCACATTTACCGTTCGTCGTGCTAGCTTAAGCCTCACTTTTGTTACGCGCGAAAATTACCTGTAGGAACATACAGTTGTTCGCGTTCCAAAGGGGCAGGAAGCCCTTATTCTCATTACATATTCATCTATATCGTTCAGGGGCTTGGGAGTTTCATGGAGCTGCGCTATTGGCTAATCGTCATTGGTGTAATCGTTATCGTCGGCATTCTCTTTGATGGGTGGCGGCGCATGCGCGGTGGCAGCGGCAAGCTGAAATTCCGGCTGGACCACAGTTTCAGCAACCTCCCCGACGACGACTCGGATCCCGACCTGCTCGGCCCGGCGCGGGTCATCGATCGCAAGCGCGAGCCCGAATTCAACGAAGCAGACATGCCCACCGTCAGCGCCAGCGAGCTCAATCGCAAGCGCAACCTCGAGCCGAGGCAGGGCGACCTGGCCCTGGATGCCGACGAGCCGGTACCGACCCTGCTGACCCCGGTCGAGGAAGAAGACGACTTCGGCTCCGCCAAACCGGCCAAGGAGCAGCTGCCGGTCGAGGAAGTGCTGGTGATCAACGTGATCGCCCGCGATGGCGACGGCTTCAAGGGCCCGGCGCTGTTGCAGAACATCCTGGAGAGCGGCCTGCGTTTCGGCGAGATGGACATCTTCCACCGTCACGAGAGCATGGCCGGCAATGGCGAGGTGCTGTTCTCCATGGCCAACGGCGTCAAGCCGGGCACCTTCGACCTGGACGACTTCGAGCTGTTCTACACTCCGGCGGTGAGCTTCTTCCTCGGCCTGCCGGGGCCGCGTCATCCCAAGCAGGCCTTCGACCTGATGATCGCCGCCGCGCGCAAGCTGGCCCACGAGCTGAACGGCGAACTCAAGGACGACCAGCGCAGCGTGATGACCGCGCAGACCATCGAGCACTACCGCCAGCGCATCTCCGAGTTCGAACGCAAGAAGCAGCTCGCCGGCAAGCGCTGAGCGCCCCGCCGTATGTACTCCAAGAGCAGCCTAGGCTGCTCTTGTCGTTTTCCAGGACACAAGCACCATGACCGACGCCGCCCAACGTATTGCCGAGCTCCGCGCCGAGCTGGATGAACACAACTACCGCTACTACGTGCTGGATGAGCCGAGCGTGCCCGATGCCGAGTACGACCGCCTGTTCCGCGAGCTGCAGGCCCTGGAGGCCGCACACCCGGAGCTGGTGACGGCGGAGTCGCCGACCCAGCGCGTCGGCGGCGAGGCTTTGAGCGCCTTCGGGGAGGTGCGCCACGAGGTGCCCATGCTCAGCCTCGGCAACGGGTTCGAGGAGGAGGATCTGCGCGCCTTCGACCGCAGCGTGCAGAGCGGCCTCGGCCTCTCGGGTGGGGACTTGTTCGGTGGCGGTGCCGAAGTGGAATACAGCTGCGAGCCCAAGCTCGACGGCCTGGCGGTCAGCCTGCTGTACCGCGATGGCCAACTGGTGCGCGGCGCCACCCGCGGCGATGGCAGCACCGGCGAGGACATCAGCGCCAACGTGCGCACCATCCGCAACGTGCCGCTCAAGCTCAAGGGCGAGGGCTGGCCGGCGCTGCTCGAAGTGCGCGGCGAGGTATACATGCCCAAGGCCGGTTTCGACGAGCTCAACGTGCGTCAGGCCGAGAGCGGCGGCAAGACCTTCGCCAACCCGCGCAACGCCGCCGCTGGCAGCCTGCGTCAACTCGACCCGAAGATCACCGCCAGCCGCCCGCTGGAGTTCTGCTGCTACGGCGTCGGCCAGGTTAGCGGCGAGCTACCGGCCACCCAGGTTGGCCTGCTCGAACAGCTCAAGGCCTGGGGCGTGCCGATCAGCCGCGAACTGAAGCTGGCCCGGGGCGTCGAGCAGTGTCTGGCCTACTACCGCGATATCGGCGAGCGGCGCATGGCCCTGGCCTACGACATCGACGGCGTGGTGTTCAAGGTCAACAACATCGAGGACCAGCAGCAGCTGGGCTTCCGTGCGCGCACCCCGCACTGGGCGCTGGCGCACAAGTTCCCCGCCCAGGAGGAACTCACCGAGCTGCTGGACGTGGAGTTCCAGGTCGGCCGCACCGGCGCCGTCACCCCGGTGGCGCGCCTGAAGCCGGTCAAGGTGGCCGGCGTCACGGTGTCCAACGCCACCTTGCACAACATGGACGAGGTGGCGCGCCTCGGCCTGATGATCGGCGATACCGTGATCATCCGCCGCGCCGGCGACGTGATCCCCCAGGTGATGCAGGTGGTGGCCGAGCGCCGCCCCGCCGACGCCCGCCCGGTGCATGTGCCCGAGCAGTGCCCGGTGTGCGGCTCCGCCGTGGAGCGCACCCAGTTGGTCAAGCGCAGCAAGGGCAAGGAAACCACCAGCGAGGGCTCGGTCTATCGCTGCGTCGGCCGCCTGGCCTGCGCGGCCCAGCTCAAGCAGGCGATCATCCACTTCGCTTCGCGCCGCGCGCTGGATATCGAGGGCCTGGGCGACAAGATAGTCGAGCAGCTGGTGGACACCGGCCTGGTCGCCTCGCCGGCCGACCTGTTCACCCTGAGCTACGAACAGGTGGTGGCGCTGGAAGGCTTCGCCGACCTGTCCACGCGCAACCTGCTGGCGGCCATCGAGGACAGCGCCCGGCCGACCCTGGCGCGCTTCATCTATGCCCTGGGCATCCCCGACGTGGGCGAGGAGACCGCCAAGCTGCTGGCCCGCGCCCTCGGTTCCCTGGCGCGCATCCGTCGGGCCCTGCCGGAGGTGCTGACCTGGCTGCCGGACGTCGGCCTGGAAGTGGCCCACGAGATCCACAACTTCTTCGGCGACGCGCACAACCTCAAGGTCATCGACGAGCTGCTGGCCCGTGGCGTCGAGCTGCAGGAGGAGGGCGAGCTGAGCCCCGAGTTCTCCGCCTGCGCGACCCTGGCCGGGCTTATCGACAAACTCAATATCCCCTTCATCGCCGCCACCGGCGCCGAGAAGCTGGCGGCCAGGTTCGGCAGCCTCGAAGGGGTGATCGGGGCCGACTGGCTGGACCTGCGCCAGGTCGAGCGCCTCAACGAGAAGGCCGCTCGCTCGCTGCGTGACTTCTTCGATGTGCCGGCCAACGCCGAGCGCGCCGCGCGCATCGAGGCGCAGCTACGCGACTTCGGCATGCACTGGGCTAGCGAGAAGAAGGTGGTCGAGGGCCTGCCGTTGGCCGGCCAGACCTGGGTGCTGACCGGCACCCTGGAGGCGATGAGCCGCGATGTCGGCAAGGAGAAGCTGGAGAGCCTGGGCGCCAAGGTGGCCGGCTCGGTCTCGGCCAAGACCGCCTGCGTGGTGGCGGGGCCGGGGGCCGGCTCCAAGCTGACCAAGGCCAACGAACTCGGCGTGAGGGTCATGGACGAAGCGGAGTTTCTCGCCCTCCTGGCGCAGTACCATGCCTGATGTTCTTCAGGGCCACCTGCTGCCGGCAGATGGGCTCATGGGCGAGGCGGGGATCCTCGGAGAACTGTCGACATAGCTTGAGTGCCCGGGCAACCAACTCTGCCGGTGCCGTACCGGTCACTTCCTGCCAGGTGGAGTTGTGCAGATCGAGCAAGCGAAAGCCAACCCGATCCTCTCCGAAGCTCCCGTAAGTGAGCATGTCGGCTTTGCCGAGATGGGAATATTCCTTGCGCTCGATGAGCGTGGGGATCCACTTCGGTTTCAGCTCGATCTCACCGCTCGAACGAACCCGATAGTAACCAATGCCCTGTTGCAGGGCTTTGTCGGGGTCGGGGCTGTTATTGAGAATGGCTGGAACCGAGAATCCCGATTCGACGAAGAAGTCGCGCTCCCCCAGGGCGGGGCGCAGCAGCGACCGGCCATCAGGCTCGGGTTCTGCTGACAGGTCCAGATAGTCGAGAGCAGTCGGCAGGATATCGATCAGGCCGACGGTATTCGTGATCGGAAGACGCGTGCCGGATAGGGTCGGTCGTCCCTTCTGGTAGGCCTGCATGGCGAGCAGGACTTGGTATTGGGCCGCAAGCGTGGCGTGGGTGCCGTGTCCGTTTATCGACAGCTGCCACCTTTCCTTGCTTTTCCCTGTGCCTATCAGGTCCAGGGCATCGGTCGAGAAGGATTCGCCATGGTCGGAAATGAAGAAGACCAGCGCATTGTCGAGTCGCCCGGAGGACTTCAGTTCTGCCATGGTACGGCCGAACTGCTCATCGGCTTCGCTGACGGCCTTCAGATAGTTCAAGTAGTACTCATCGCTGTAAACGGCTGGAGAGAAATGTTTGAATCGCTCCTCCTCGAGGGCACTTTGCGGAACGATTGCATAGGGCCAGTGCGCCATGCAGAAATGTATGGCGGCAAAAGCGGGGGTGTCGTCGGGGATGTCGTTCAGTGCTGCGGCCATTGCGTCGACAAATACCGCGCCGCGGTATGAGTTGTAGGCGGCCCTATTGTTGTGGATATAGGGGAACAGATGGCGGGCGGCCGGAGTCTGCCTGATGAAGTTGAGTATCGGTGTATCTGAGGCGGTGCCGAGTAAGAAGTCCCCGGCGCCGACATCTGGGCCAACGATCCTGTCGAAGCCGTGACGACTGGAAATGTTGGCGAAGCGCCGCTCGTCCATCGCCAGCAGCGTTTGATAGCCGAGCGTCTTGAGGTATTGGGGCAGTGTCCTGTACTGCGGATTCAGGAAACTGTCCGGAATCAAGTTGAAGCGTGCCCCGTGCCGGCTTGGATAGACGCCGGTCAGTATGCTCATCCAAGCCGGATAGGTATGTGCCAGGGGCGTGATCGCCCTGGGATAGAGAACTGCCTGCCGCAGATACCCCTGGAGGTGGGGCGTGTAGGTATCGCCAACCACATCCGGGCGCAGGGAGTCGAAGCCGATGATGATGATATCGGGATGCTGCCGCTCCGCCGTCTGCCCATCCCGCGATGGCACCTGGTCTTTCCAGGGTAGCCACACGCCCAGAATGCCCACGAGAGCCAGCCCCCAGACGGGCTTGCGCATCAGCCCCCCGCCCAGCAGCAGTACCAGCCATAGGGCCAGGCCTACCCAGAGCAGAATCCAGAATCCGCTTCCGGCCTCTTCGCCGGCAGAGAAAAAGCTTTGCGGGAAGAAACATCTATTGGCGAGCAGGGCCAGTATCACGCCCCACACCAGCAGCAGGCCGTAGCCGCTGCGTTCGCGCGAGAGCCAATGCGGCGAGAGCCAGCGCCAGCAGGCCAGCACCAGCGCCCCGAGCATCAGGTGCGGCAGGGTGAAGGCGACGGCAAACCACAACATGTCAAGGCCGAACTGAGAAAGCAGCAGCCTGCCGTCGAAGATGGACTCGTATACCCAGGTTTGCAGCAATATGCGCAGCTTAGGCGCCGTCGTGAACAGCAGGTAAAGCAGGCTGAACAGCAGCAAGAAGCTCGAACCCGTCAGCCAGAGCTTCCAGGTGGCCAGGGGCCGGTCGTTTGGGCTGTATCGCTCCGCCGACATCGCGATTGCTCCACTATCAGGATTACGCTCTGCCAATCCCGCTCGGCGCGTGCGCTTCTGCTTTTCGGGGCTCAGCAGGTTCTCCGCGCTTCGCTGCCGCCTGCCGCGTCTTCATCGTCCATGAAAGGAGGGGCTTCCATCGGTTGGCTTTCGCAGCGGTATTCACTGGGGGTGCAGCCCAGGCACTGCTTGAATGCCCGGGCAAAATAGGATGGATCCTTGAAGCCCGTTTCGTAGCCGATGTTGGCGACGGGCATCTGGCTGTTGGCCAGCAGGTCCTTGGCCAGTTCCATGCGCTTGCCGAGTACATACTCCATGAAGCCCGTGCCCAACACTTCCTTGAACAATCTGGAGAAGCGGAACGGCGTCATGCCGCAGCGCTGAGCCAGGTCCTTCTGATCGATGCCTTCCTGAAAGTGCTGGTCGATATAGTTCACGGCCTTTTGCAGGGCATGGTGCTTCTGGTGCTCCTTGGTCAGGCGAATGCTGTCCGGCAGATTGCTGCTGCGCTCGACGTGAGGCTTTCGCGCATGCACATCCTCCTGCCAGCGCAGCTGACAGAGGCGCTCCAGTGCTCTCAGGAAGCGGTTCTTCTCCACTCCCTCTAGCGGCAGTGTCAGGTATTCCCAGACGCCCGAGCGCATGGCCCAGACCGCCAGTTCCTCGGAGTGTTGCACGGTGAACATGGTGATGGGGATCGAAGGGGCCGTGCGTTTCACTTCCAGAAGCAGGTTCAGCCCCAGGCTGTCGGGCCTGTCGAAGTGCATGCAGATCATGTCGGGCTGCTGCCCCGTCTCGCGCGCCGAGACGCTGGAGTCCTTTGCCAGGCGGCAATCGCAGGTCGTGTGGAACTGCGCGATCAACTCCTCCGTCGAGCGATCGTGAGTCAGGTCCATCCACAGCAGGAATGGTTTGCGTTGAGTTTTGGCCAAGTCCGACTTCATAACCTTAGCTCTGAGATTTTTCTCTCGCCCCACTTGAGCAGTATTGTCAAAGTGCCACTAGTGCAAATATTGAATCGAAATATTAATGACGGTTTTAAATTTATTGCCTGTAACTAATTGATATCTAAAATAAATTTCTCAAAGGAGACTTTCGCTCCTCACCTCTCTTACGGCACCGTCTGTCGCTTGCGAACGTAGTGCAATAACACACGCAAGGCATTTACCGCTTTCGGTAGTGCCTGGAAGCAAATTGCAAAAAACTCCTAGTGAACGACAAAAATCTCCTAACCCATCGAGCCGGCCTTCTCTAGGGTCAAAGTCAGGTCGGGCGTGAGGCGCGACTGCCAGCCAGGTTGGCGTTGATCCTGTAGATCCTGTTGATGAGGTGAGCGAGATGAAATTCGAGAATGTCAAAGCCTCGGTAGTGAGGTTCCTGAAAGACGAAGAAGGCCTGACGATTGTCGAGTACGCAGTGGCCGGTGGCCTGATCACCCTGGCCGTGGTCGCCGCGTTCAATCTGTTGGGAACTGAGGTCAACAACAATATCCGAGAACTCTGCGGCGCCGTCAGGTCTAGTAACGGCACAGTGACCCCCTGCTAGTCGGGCCTTACCACCATGAATGCTTGGCAGATGTCGATGCAGTATTGGCTGGTGGCTCTGCTGATGCTGGCGGCGGCGAGTGATGTCACTTGCCGCCGCATCCCCAATCTATTCGTGCTGATTGGCCTGTCCGCGGGGCTGCTCGGGCAGTACCTGTTGTCCGGCAGCCTAGCGCAGGCCGGTTACGGCGCCCTGGCCGGACTGGGGCTGTTCATACCGTTCTACGCCCTGGGTGGCATGGCCGCTGGCGATGTGAAGCTGATGGCGGTGGTCGGCAGCTTCCTCGGCCCGCTGGGCGCCGCATGGGCCGCGGCGATGACCCTGATCGCGGGCAGCCTGATCGGCATCCTGATCCTGCTCTGGCGTGGCCAGTTCTTCAAGCTGGTGCAGCGCTACTGGGTAATGGCCAGCCTGCGCGCCTACGTGCCCGCCGAGGCTGGCGATGCCTCGCAGCAACGCTTTCCCTTCGCCGTGGCCATCCTGCTGGGCACAGTGACCAGTGTCTTCTGGTTACCGCTTCGGTCGTAAGGAGGGAGGAGAATCATGTACGCCATCAGCGACAGCAACTCCTACCCCAGCGAGCGTGAGGCCGTACAGAAGCTGGCTCCCCAGCCCAAGAGCATCGTCGATACCGGCCTGAACGAGAATTTTCTCGGCGATCTGCTGTGCAAGCACCTGCACGATGCCGGGGTGCTGGATATGCCGCGTCTGGTCGAGCGCCTGGCGCTGACCGGCGCCGTGGTGGATGAGGTGCTGCAGTTCCTGCGCAAGCAGGGGCGGGTCGAGGTGCTGGGGCAGGGCGGCGGCCAGGTACTGCGCTATGGCCTGACCGAACGCGGCCGGGTGGCCGCGCGCGATGCCCTGGAGCGCAGCGGCTACCTGGGCGCCGCGCCTTTCCCGGTGAGCGGCTATCGCTCGCTGATCAAGGTGCAGACCATCCACCATGGCAATGTCACCGCACGCGACATGCGCTCCGCCTTCACCGGCGTGGTGCTTGGCGACGACATGCTGGACCAGCTCGGCGTGGCGATGAATTCCGGGCGGGCCATCATGATCTACGGCCCTGCCGGTACCGGTAAGACCTTTATCAGCAGCAAGCTGATCCGCCTGTTCGCCGAGGCCATCTGGGTACCCCATGCCATCGTCATCAACGACTCGGTGATCGAGGTCTACGACCCCCAGGTGCACCAGATCCTGGAGGATCCCAAAGAGAATCCGCTGATGCTCGACGAGGGCATCGACCGTCGCCTGCTCTGCTGCAGACGCCCCATCGTGATTACCGGCGGCGAGCTGACCATGGAGCAGCTCGACGTTCGCTATGACCCCTACAGCCGCCAGTACCAGGCGCCGCTGCAGCTCAAGGCCAGCAATGGCATGTTCATCATCGACGACATGGGGCGCCAGCGCATGGCACCGGCGCAGTTGCTGAACCGCTGGATAGTGCCGATGGAGGAGAAGCGCGACTTTCTCAGCCTCGGTGGCGGGCGGCACTGCGAGCTGCCGTTCGACCTGATCCTGGTGTTCTCCACCAACCTGAATCCGCTGGAGCTGGCCGACGAGGCCTTCCTCCGGCGCATCGGCTACAAGCTGCATTTCGACTACCTGAAGCCGGATGCCTATGAACGCATCTGGCGGCAGGAGTGTGAGCGTCTCGGCGTCGCCTTCGATCCGGTCCTGCTGCGCTATGTGTTGCAGGGGCTGTATGAGGCGGAGGGCATGCCGCTGGTGCCCTGCCATCCGCGCGATCTGCTCGGCATGGCGCTGGACCGCCAACGCTATCTCGACAGTTCGGGGCCTCTGTCGCCCCGGGAGCTGGAGTGGGCCTGGCGCAACTATTTCGTGCAACTCGATTTTCTCGGCTGAGGAGGTACAGACATGAACGCTCGTACACTCACCCTGGTGGTCCTGTCCCTGGCCTTGGGCCTGGGGGCCGCCTGGATGGCCAACAACTGGTTGAGCCAGCGGCTCAATGCTGGCCCAGACGACAACATGCAAGGAGTGCTGGTGGCCGCCGTGGAGATTCCCTTCGGCACCATGATCGAGGCCCAGCACATCACCCTGGTGCGCATGCCCAAGGGCACGGCGCCGGACGACTCGTTCGACAGCCCGGAGAAGGCCATCGGCAAGATCGCCACCTTCTCCATGCTGCGCGGCGACATCCTGCGCAACGCGCGGCTGGCCGAGCACCTGGGTGGCAGCACCCTGGCCTCGCTGATCGAGACCGACAAACGCGCCATCTCGGTACGGGTCGACGATGTGGTCGGGGTCGCCGGCTTCCTGCTGCCGGGCAACAGGGTCGACGTGTTGGCCACCAAGAAGAGCGGCAACGCCAATGCCCAGGCCGAGACCATCCTCGAGGACCTGCGGGTGTTGGCCGTCGACCAGACCGCCAGCACCGACAAGACCCAGCCCGTGGTGGTACGCGCGGTGACCCTGGAGATGACCCCGGATGAGGCCGAGATACTGGTCAAGGCCATGGCCGAGGGGCGCCTGCAACTGGCGCTGCGCAATCCGCTGGATAACCAGAAACGCCCTCCCGAGCCGCCGGTGGCCGCCCTGCCGGCCCCGGCGGCGGGCCCGGCTCCTCAACCCAAACCAGTGGTGCGGCGCAGTAACGGCGGTGTGGGCGTCACCGTGATTCGCGGCACTTCCGTGGCTAATGTGAGGTTGTAGACGAGGCGCGAAGGGCGCCGTCAAGGAGAGAGACATGCAACGCATTCGAGTGATGAGTTCGGCCCTGCTGTTGAGTCTGGGGTTGCTGTGCCAGGCGCAGGCCGCCGAGAGAACCGCCGTTTCCACCCTGTCGGCGGTCAACGATGGCAGCATTCAGGTGCCCATCTACAAGTCGCGGGTGCTGAGCACCCGGGTACCGGTGAAACGGGTGTCGGTCGGCAATCCGGATATTGCCGACATCCTGATCACCAGCCCCACCCAGCTGTACCTGCTGGGGCGCTCGCTGGGCAGCACCAATGTGTTGCTGTGGGATGGCGGCAACCGCTTGATCGACAGCCTGGACCTGGAGGTGGTGCACGACCTGGGCGGGCTCAAGAGCAAGCTCTATCAGTTGCTGCCGAACGAGAAGATCGAGGTGTTCAGCGCCCAGGGCTCGCTGGTACTGCGCGGCCAGGTCAGCAGTGCGGCGGCCATGGACTCGGCGATGAAGATCGCCAAGAGCTATGCCGCGCAGAGCGTCAGCGTCGCCCAGGGCGAAGGTAAGGAGGCCAAGGCCAAGGCGAGCGACTCGCTGGAGGTGGTCAATCTGCTCACCGTCGGCGGTGGCCAGCAGGTGATGCTCGAGGTCAAGGTGGCCGAGATGCAGCGCAATCTGGTCAAGCGCCTGGGCGTCAACTTCCTGGCCATTGGCGATGCGGGCAACTGGAGCCTCGGTAGCTTCAACGGCGGCAACAGCACGCTCGATGGCGGCCTGATCCGTGACAGCAAGGGTTTCCTGGCGCAGTTCGCCTCCGGCAGCTTCCTCTTCAACACGGTGTTGGAGGCGGCCAAGGACAACGGCTCGGCCAAGGTGCTGGCCGAGCCGACCCTGGTCACCCTGACCGGCCAGCAGGCCGAGTTCATCTCCGGTGGCGAGTTTCCGGTGCCGATCACCGAAGAGGACGGCATCACCATCGTGTTCAAGGAGTTCGGCGTCGGCGTGCGCTTCCTGCCGGTGGTGCTGGATGGCGACCGCATCAACCTCAACCTGAACGTGGAGGTCAGCGAGCTCTCCAACGCCAACGCCCTGGTGCTGGATACCGGCCTCGACACGCCGCTGGGCGATGGCGTCGGCCAGGTCATCCCCTCGCTGACCAAGCGCAGCGCGCAGTCCACGGTGGAGCTGGGCAATGGCCAGACCATCGCCATCGCCGGCCTGATCAACGAGAACACGCGCGACCTGGTCAGCCGCTTTCCCGGCCTGGGCGACATCGCGGTGATCGGCCATCTGTTCCGCAGCCAGGAGTTCATCAAGGGCGAGACCGAACTGGTGATCCTGGTGACCCCGCATATCGCCAAACCGGTGGATGCCAACCTGGTGCGCCTGCCGACCGAGCGTTTCGTCGAGCCGAGCGACAGGGACTTCTATCTGCTCGGCAAGACCAAGGGCGAGGGGCCGGACCGTGCCGTCCCGGTCAGCCTCGGCGTGACCGGCAGCAGCTTCGGCCATGATCTCAAGTGATGGAGGTGGACTCATGAAAGCGCTGATTGCGTTGTTCTCCCTGACCCTGTCGCTGGTCGGCTGCATGACCTACGACGAAGGCCGGGTCGGCCATCTGGGGCAGAGCGTTTACGCCACGAACTACGAACAGATCGCCGACAAGGAGCGTGCCGCCAACCCGGGCAGCGCACCCGCGGCGACCGGCACCGACGGCCCGGTGATCGAGCGCGCGCTGGATGGCTATCGCGGCAAGACCGGCGATGCCAACCAGGTCGGCCAGCCGATCCAGATCAACATCAACTAGAGGAGGCACATCATGAGTCCCCGCAAGCCGCACCGCCGCCAAGCGCTGCCGCTCAGTCAGCGGGGCGCGGCGATAGTGCTGATCGTCATAGCCCTGGCCGCCATCCTGATGATGTCGGCCCTGGCGCTGGATGGCGGGCACATGCTGGTCAACAAGACCCGCTTGCAGAACGCGGTGGATGCGGCGGCACTCAGTGGGGCCAAGACCCTGCAGGAGCAGTTGGGCGCCGCCGATGCCGAGTTCAATGCCCGCCAGGATGCCTTGCAGGCGCTGCTGCTCAATGCCGCGGCCAGTGGCAACGCCGAGTTGGCCGACGCCATCGACAACGCGGTCGGCAATTTCGCGGTGGTCGAGTTTTCCGACAGCATCTATGGGCTGTTTTCCTACCCAGGGCCGGCCAATGCCCGCTACGTGCGAGTCACGGTGCCGGACTTCCCGCTGACCGGCTTCTTCTGGGGTTTCGTACAGGCCATGAGCGACGGCGGCGATATGGACAAGGCGGTGGCCGCCGTGGCGACTGCCGGCCCCAGCCCGACGGCGAATCCGTGTGATATCGCACCGCTCATGGTCTGCGGCGACCCTAATCAATATGACCCGGAGAATGGCGTTTTCTGGGGCTATCGCTTTGGTGAAGTTGTAGTGCTCAAACGCGGGGCGGGCGATACCTCATGCGTCGGCCCTGGGAACTTTCAAGTTATTCGTCTGGATGGGCCCGGTGCGAATATTGTGCGCGCCGCAGCCTGTGGCGGAATAAACCATTGTTCAATGGTTGGCGATACTGTCGAAACACAACCGGGCAATCTTACTGGCCCCTTGGCGCAGGGGCTGAATACTAGGCTCAATATTTATAATGGGCCTGTGGATAGGGCGGAGTGCCTGCCAGATAAGGTCGTCAGTTTTAGCACGCCAAACATGACATATAACGACACGGCATCGCCTCCAAGGGTCGAGTTCCGGGGGCGGCCAGTAATGTCAAATAATGGGAACTTATATACGTCTAGCGAGCAACTTCTCGATTATAACGATTGGTTGGACAGTGTCGCCGGGTGTCCGTCCGGGTGTGTGTCCAATGGTGTTTTTGAAAGGCGAATGCTGAAAGTGGTGGTAGGGCAAAGCAGTGGGCAGGCTAATGGGCAGAGCCCAATTCCCGTGCTTGGCTTCGGCTGCTTCTTCTTGTTGCAGTCCGTAAATCAGCAGGGGAATACGTCGCAGATATATGGGCAGTTTGTCCGGGAGTGTGAGGGTGATGGTGTTCCCGGTCCCAACCCGGTGGACGATGTCGGGCCGCAGATCATCCAGCTGTATAAGACCTATATCAATGGCATCGCCATCCCCAGTGTGGATTCCTAGGAGAGCGCCATGACCCCCAAGCCCGGCAAGCAAACGCAACGCGGTGTAGCAATGGTCGAATTCGCCATCGCCCTGCCATTGCTGTTGCTGTTGCTGCTGGGCGTTGCCGAGTTCGGCCGCATGCTGTTCCACTACAACGGCCTGTTGCAGGCCAGCCGCGATGCCGCCCGCTACGCCGCCGGGCAGGCCTGGAACGCCACATTGGGCAGAATGGACCTGAACGCGAACCTGCAGAGCGAGACCCGCAATGTGGCGGTCTACGGCGTGCCTTCCGCATCGGCCGGTTTCGGCCCCGTGGTGCCGGGTCTGAGCACCGCCCATGTGAGCGTGCAGCAGTCGGTGACCGACAATCGCTATGTGCAGGTCAGCATCGCCTACCCCTTCCAGCCGGTCATCGGCGTGTTGCCCGCCTTCTACGGCGACGATATTCCCCTGAGCGTCACCCTGAACGCCTCTGTCGTGATGAGGGCGCTGTGATGAACAGGCGCATGCGTGGCATCTACGTGGTCGAGTTCGCCATCATCGGCCTGCTGCTGTTCATCCTGCTGTTCGGCGTGATCGAGATGGGACGCCTGTACTTCACGGTCAACACGCTGAGCGAAACGGTGCGGCGTGGCGCGCGGCTGGCGGCGGTATGCGACATCAGCGATCCGGTGATCCTGCGTCGGGCCATCTTCAACGCGGCCAGCGACAGCGGCGGCAGCGACCTGATCGCCAATCTGGAGACCGCCGATCTGAGCCTGATCTATCTGGACGGCAACGGCGCCGTGGTCCCTGCGCCCGGCGATACCACCGGCCCCAACGGCTTCCGCGCCATCCGCTATGTGCAGCTGCGCGTGGACAACTTCGCCTTTGACCTATTGATTCCCGTGCTCGGCACCCAGCTGACCCTGCCCAGTTTCCGCGCGACCCTGCCGCGCGAAAGCCTTGGCCGTCACGCCGAGGAGGGCATCACCCCGGAGATCACGCCATGTTGACAGCATCCGACACCAGCCGGCACGGCCCGCGGCTGCTGATCAGCAGCCGCGACACCCGTGCGCTCCACCGCCTGCAGGAAATCAGCCAGCGCATCCCTGGCCTGCAGGTGAACACTCGCCTGGTCAGCAATGGCCACACCGACCCGCTCTACGGCCTGGACGAGCTGCCGGACTTTCTGCTGCTGTGGGTCAGTCACCTGTGGCGCGAGGAATTGGCCGCGCTGCTTCAGCGCCCGGCCAACGAACGCCCGCCCTTGCTGGTCTGCGGCCCCCTGGACGAGCGCGAAGGCATGCGCATGGCCATGCAGGCGGGGGCACGCGATTTCCTGGCCGACGCCGTGGTCGAGGCGGAGCTGCTCGGTGCCTTGCAGCGCATGCTGCGCGAGAGCCATGTCGGCTCCGTTAGCGGCGGCAAGCTGGTGGCCGTGATGAATGCCAAGGGCGGCTCGGGCGCGACCATGCTGGCCTGCAACCTGGCCCACCAGCTCAGCGCCACCGGTGCCAGCACCCTGCTGCTGGACCTGGACCTGCAGTTCGGCAGCGTGGCCCACAGCCTGGACATAGCGCCAACCCACAGCCACGTGGAGGTGATGCAGCAGGTGGAGGGGCTGGACAGCGTGGCGCTGCGCGGCTTCTGCAGCCACTTCAGCCCGACCCTGCATGTGCTGGGTGGGCGCTCGGGCGATCTGTGCCTGACCCAGGACGTGCGCCTGGAGCAGCTCGAGGCGCTGCTGCAACTCGCCCGCGCCAGCTACGACTGGGTGGTGGTGGACCTGCCACGGCAGATCGACCATCTGACCGGCGTCACCCTGGAACAGGCCGACCACTGCTACATCCTGCTGCAGCAGAGCCTGAGCCATCTGAAGGACGCCAGCCGCCTGCTGCAGATACTGCGCAACGATCTGGGGGTACAGAGCAATCGCTTGCACATAGTGGTCAACCGCTACAGCAAGACGGCCCCCATCACCCTGCAGGACATAGACGACGCGCTGCGTTGCCCCGATCTGCAGAGATTGCCCAACGACTTCGCCGCCGTCAGCGAAAGCCAGAACAGCGGCGTGCCGCTGGAGCTGCACGCGCCACGCGCGCCCATCACTCAGGCCTTGCGCAACTTGAAGCAGGAGCTAGCGGGCAGCCAGCCCGGCGAGCAAGGGCTGTTCAAGCGAACCTTCAGCCGTCTGTTCCGGGGGTGAAGCATGCTCAGCGATTTCCGTAACCGTCTGCGTCAACAACAGCCTGGCAAGGCCAAGGATGGCGCGACTCAGGCCGAGCCGGACAAGCCGGTCGCGATGAGCTGGGAGATTTCCACGCCCGCCGAGGTCTACGAGACCCGCACCCAGCTCAACCCGGTGGAAAGCGAGTGGCGCGAGAAGATCTACCAGTTGCTGCTCAAGGTCATGGACCTGTCGTTGCTGGACACACTGGAGCCCGCCGAGGCGGCGCGGCAGATACGCGACATCTGCCAGCGCCTGTTGGACGAGCACTCGGCGCCGGTGTCGACCGGCAGCCGCCAGCTGATCATCAAGCAGATCGGCGACGAGGTGCTCGGCCTCGGCCCGCTGGAGCCGCTGCTGGCCGACCACAGCGTGTCGGATATCCTGGTCAACGGCCACGCCTCGGTCTACGTCGAGCGTTTCGGCAAGCTGCAGCGCACCGATGTGCGTTTTCGTGACGACCATCATTTGCTCAACATCATCGACCGCATCGTCTCCAGCCTGGGGCGGCGTATCGACGAATCCTCGCCGCTGGTCGACGCGCGCTTGAAGGACGGCTCGCGGGTCAACGCCATCATCCCGCCGCTGGCCATCGACGGGCCGACTCTGTCCATCCGTCGCTTCGCCGTCGACCTGCTCAATGCCGAAAGCCTGATCCAGATGGGCACCATTACTCCGGGCATCGCCCTGATGCTCAAGGCCATAGTGCGCGGGCGCCTGAACGTACTGGTGTCCGGCGGCACCGGCACCGGCAAGACCACCATGCTCAACGTGCTGTCCAGTTTCATTCCGGACAACGAGCGGATCGTCACCATCGAGGATTCCGCCGAGTTGCAGCTGCAGCAACCGCATGTGGTGCGCCTGGAGACCCGGCCGCCAAACATCGAGGGACGCGGCGAGGTGAATCAGCGCGAGCTGGTGCGCAACAGCCTGCGCATGCGCCCCGATCGCATCGTCATCGGCGAGGTACGCGGCGCCGAGGCGCTGGACATGCTGACGGCGATGAACACCGGCCACGACGGCTCGCTCACCACCATCCACGCCAACACGCCGCGCGATGCCCTCGGGCGCATCGAGAACATGGTGTCTATGACCGGCGCGACCTTTCCGATCAAGGCAATGCGCCAGCAGATCGCCTCGGCCATCGACCTGGTGATCCAGTTGGAGCGCCAGGAGGACGGCAAGCGGCGCCTGGTCAGCGTGCAGGAGATCAACGGCATGGAGGGCGAGATTATCACCATGACCGAAATCTTCGCCTTCGAGCGGCGCGGCATCGGCGAGCATGGCGAGGTGCTCGGTGAATACCGGCCCACCGGCATGGTTCCGGCCTTTCGCGATGTGCTGGCCAAGCGCGGCATCGAGCTGCCGCTCAACCTGTTCCGCCCGGACTGGATGGAGGCCCTGCAGTCATGAGCCAGATTCCCAGCGAGATGATCCTGGCCTTCCTCGGCATGGTGTTCGCCGCCGTGTTCCTGCTCAGCCAGGGAGTGGTGGTGCCCGTGTTCGGTGAGGCGGGCCGCATGCGCAAGCGTATCCGCTCGCGCCTGCACCTGCTGGAGGTGGCCAACCACCTGCCGAACATGCAGACGGTGCTGCGCCGCAAATACCTCAAGCGCCTGTCGCCGCTGGAGGCGGCGCTGGAGCAGTTGCCCTGGTGCGAGCATCTGGCGCAGATGATCGAGCAGGCCGGGCACTCCTATCGGGCTTACCGCGTGGTGCTGCTGGCGCTGCTGATGGCTGGCGCCGCGGCGCTTGCCACCTGGGTGGCGCTCAAGCTGTGGTGGGCCGCCCTGGCGCTGGCCCTGCTGGCCGGCTGCGTGCCCTTCGTCAAGATCGCCAGCGACCGCGCCAAGCGCTTCACCCGCTTCGAGGAGGGCCTGCCCGACGCCCTGGACGCAATGTGCCGGGCCCTGCGCGCCGGCCACCCGTTCAGCGAGACCCTGCGCCTGGTGGCCGAGGAGCACAAGGGCCCGGTGGCCCATGAGTTCGGCCTGACCTTCGCCGACATCAACTATGGCAACGACGTGCGCCGAGCCATGCTCGGCCTGCTGGAGCGCATGCCGAGCATGACGGTGATGATGCTGGTGACCAGCATCCTGATTCACCGCGAGAGCGGTGGCAACCTGACCGAGGTGCTGGAGCGCATCGCCAGCCTGATCCGCGGGCGTTTCCGCTTCCAGCGCAAGGTCAAGACGCTGTCGGCCGAGGGGCGCATGTCGGCCTGGGTACTGGTGGCCATTCCCTTCGTGCTGGCCGCCGGCATTGCCGCCACCACACCGGAATACATGCCGTTGCTGGTCAAGGACGAATTCGGCCAGAAGCTGGTGATGACAGCCTTTGGCACCATGCTGCTGGGCATCTTCTGGATTCGCCGAATCATCCGACTCGATGTATAGGAGGGACCATGGACTACCTGCTGGCACTGATCAACCGCGCGGTGGGCGATGAGGAACTGGCCCGGATGTTGTTCGTCGGCGGTATTTCCCTCAGCGTGGTGTTACTGGTGGCGACCCTGGTGATGTTGCTGTTCGGCCTGCAGGATCCCGTGCAGCGGCGCCTGGGCATGATCAAGCGCGGCCATGGGCATGGCGCCGATAGCTATGTGGCGCCCAGCAATCTGCAGTTGTTGCTGGAGCAGGTAGGGCAGCGCTTCGCCAGCGATGACACGCGCAGCCTTTCACCGACTCGCCAGTTGCTGACCCACGCGGGATATCGTTCCGCCTCCGCTCCTCAGATCTACTGGGCTATTCGCCTGCTGCTGCCGGCATCGCTATTGATCGCCGCGCTGCTGGCTTTACCTCTGCTGCCCAAGATCTCCTTGAACGTCGGCATCATGCTGGTTGCGGCGGCTGTGGGTGTCGGCTGGCTGATACCGGCGATCTATGTCGACAAGCGCAAGGAGGGGCGCATGCACCGCCTGCGCGTGGCTTTTCCCGATGCGCTGGATCTGATGGTGGTCTGCGTCGAGTCAGGCCTGTCTCTGCCGCAGGCGATGGAGCGGGTTGCCGAGGAGATGCTGGTCAGCCACCCCGAATTGGCCGAGGAGCTGGCCATGGTCAATGCCGAGATCCGTGCCGGGGTACCCAACACCCAGGCGCTCAAGCATCTGGCCGAGCGCACCGGTTTGGACGATGTACAGGGACTGGTCAGCCTGCTGGCGCAGAGCATCCGTTTCGGCACCAGCGTCGCCGATACCCTGCGTGTCTACGCGGAGGAGTTTCGCGACCGCCGTACCCAGGCGGCGGAGGAGCAGGCGGCCAAGGTCGGGACTAAGCTGATCTTTCCCTTGGTGCTCTGTCTCTGGCCCAGTTTCTTCCTCGTTGCAATAGGCCCCGTGATAGTCGGGATTCTCAGAACCTTCGGGAAGCTATGACATGAATAGGAATCTTACGCTGCTCGCCCTGGCACTGGTTCTGGTCGGTTGCCAGAGCACGCCTGCAGGGCCCGACCGCTCCATCTTCAGCGGTCGCAACTCGGTGCTCTACCAGGTGCAGGAGCAGGCCAGTTCGCCGCAACAGGCCATGCGCATGGCGGCCATCGCCTATCAGGGCGGGGCCCTGGATCAGGCGCTGTATCAGTACCTGCGCGCCATCGAGCTGGATCCGAACGAGTACGAGGCCATGGTCTGGGTCGGGCGCATTCACCGCGAGAGAGGCAATAACCATCTGGCCGAGCTGGCCTATGCCGACGTGCTGCAAAACCAGCCCGACAACCTGTCGGCCTTGACCGAAATGGGCCTGCTGCAGCTGGCCATGCAGCGCCCGGCGAGCGCCCGGGAACTGCTGGGCAAGGCCTTGGCGGTCGACCAGCGGCGCCAGGGCGGAGCCGACGAGGGTGGGGCGCCGAGGGTCGACGGCGAGTCGCCGCTCAGGCTTTACAATGGCCTCGGCGTATTGGCCGACCTGGCCAATGACTTCGACAAGGCCGCCAGTTTCTACCGCCTGGCCCAGCAGATAGAACCACGCTCGCCCGTGGTGGCGAACAGCCAGGCCTACTCCCTGTACCTGGCGGGCAAGTGGAGTGAGGCCGAGGCCCAGTATCGTCGCGGGCTGAGCTTCGATGGACGCTATGAGCCGCTATGGCGCAACTACGGCCTGCTGCTGGCGCGCATGGGGCGCTACGAGGAGGCCCTGTCCAGTTTCGAGCAGGTGGAGAGCCGCGCCGCCGCGAGCAACGATGTCGGCTATGTCTGCCTGATCCAAGGCCGGCTGGATGCGGCCGAGCAGTTCTTCCAGAGCGCCATCGATCAGTCGCCGGCGCACTTCGCAATGGCCTGGGAAAACCTGCAGCGGGTCAAGCAGATTCGTCGCTTGCGCCAGCACGGCGGCGCCCGGGATGGCGCCGAGGAAGCCGAGTCCTTCGCGGTAATGCCGAAGGAGGCGCTCAAGGTCACACCCTGAACGCCATGTTCCGTTAGGCGCCGTTGAGGCCGTCCAGCAGGGCCTTGGCCGGCACCAGCTTGATCGTCTTCTTCGCGGCGATCTGGATCGCCTTGCCGGTGGCCGGGTTGCGCCCGGTGCGCGCCGGACGCTCGCCGACCTTGAGCTTGCCGACCCCGGGCAGGCTGATCTCGCCGTCGTTCTCCAGCGCATCCGCGACTATCTCGCCCAACTGGTCGAGCAGGGCGCGCACATCGTTCTTCTGCAGGTCGCAGGCTTCGGCGAGGTCGGTGATCAGTTGATCCTTGGTAATGGCCATCTCGGGCTCCATTCTGGCTAAGGGATGCCCGCGGCGCGGGCGATTCGGCAGGCAAACTAGCACAACTCGCGAGAGCTGATGCGCCAGGAGCAATCACCAGGTTTTGCGCAGGCCGCGCCGATGGATACCGGGATCTGTCCGCGGGCAGGCTCAAGGCCAGTGGCTATGCTTAATTGCACGATAACGGCAGCGCATCCGCGGGAGGCCATCATGTTGCGTCTATTCGCCGACCTTGGTTTTCGCTGGAAGATCGCTCTACCGATTCTGCTGCTCGCCGTCCTGCTGGTGCTCATCGGTGGCCTCGGCATGCTGGGCACCAACCAGGCCGTCGACTCCAGCGTGCGCTTGACCAATCGCTACCTGCCGGCCATCAGTCTGCTGCTAAATGCCGATCGCGACCTTTACCAGGCCTTCGTCGCCGAACGCAGCATGCTCGGCGAGGCGGCCGGCGACCATGCGCAAGCGCTGAGGGCGGCGCATGCCGAAAATATCCAGCAGGCCTACGATCGCGTGCACAAGTACGCCGATATGCAACCGGGTAGGGAGGCGGCAGCCCTGGTGGCGGCTTTCGACCGCGGTTTCGCCCAGTGGAAGGTTACCTCCAGCAGGGTTGTCGAGCTGAGCGCCAGCGATCCGGAGGCCGCCTCGGCGCTGAGTTACGGGGCCAGCGAGACGCAGTTCGAGGCCATGCGTGACGCCATCGACAAGCTGGGCGAGTTGGAGGACCGCGAGGCCAACGCCGAAGGCACGGCGGCCATCGCCCAGGGCGAGAAACGCAGTTGGCAGCAGGGCGCGTTCATCGTGATCGGCCTGCTGATCTGCGCCGTGCTGGTCCTGGGTTTCCCGCTGCTGGTGACTCGTCCCTTGCACAACCTGCTGCACCGCATCGAGCAGATCGCCGAGGGCGACGGCGACCTGCGGGTGCGCCTGGAGGTGCTGTCGCGCGACGAACTGGGCAAGCTCAGCGATGCCTTCAATCGCTTCCTCGACAAATTGCAGCCGCTGATTCGCGAGGTCGGGCGGGTCACCGGCGAGGTCGAAACCTCGGCCGCGACCCTGGCCAACATGGCGGCGGCCAACGACCGCCTGATCAGCAGCGAGCACGCGGCGGTCGACCAGGTCAGCACGGCCGCCACCGAGATGAGCGCCGCCGTGCATGAGGTGGCGCGCAATGCGCAGAGCGCCGCCGACGCCGCGCGCAGTGCCGAGGCGCAGTCGCGCGAGGGTGCCCAGGTGGTGGGTGCCACCATTCACGCCATCCGCCAGTTGGCGCAGGAGGTGGAAAGCGCCTCCGGCACCATCCAGACCCTGGAGCAGGAGACGGCCAATATCGGTGCGGTACTGGCGGTGATCAAGGGCATCGCCGAGCAGACCAACCTGCTGGCGCTCAATGCCGCCATCGAGGCGGCTCGTGCCGGCGAGCAGGGCAGGGGCTTCGCCGTGGTGGCGGACGAGGTGCGTGCCCTGGCCGCGCGCACCCAGGACTCGACCAAGGACATCCAGCAGATGATCGAGCGCCTGCAGAGCGGCGTGCAGAACGCGGTCAAGGCCATGCATGCGGGCAGCGAGAGGGCTCGCGACAGCGTCGAGCGCGCCGCCGGCGTCGACGGTGCGCTGTCCGCCACCGGCGATTCGGTGTCGCGGATCAACGACATGGCGGCGCAGATCGCCACCGCCTGCGAGCAGCAGAGCAGCGTCACCGAGCAGATCGCCCACAACATCAGCGATATCCGCGACCTGTCCACCGAGGCGGCACAGACATCCGAGCAGAGCACCCAGGCCAGCGCCAGGCTCTCCGAGCTGTCCCATGGCCTGGCCCAACTGGTCGGCCGCTTCCGTGTGTGATGCGTCTAAGTGTTTGAAGCGGTTGTAACTTCTCGGTTTACCAGTACAATGGCGCGGCCCGTCGCTCGACGGGCTTCGTTATGGTGGCCCCACCGGTCCCCCCGCAACGATTACCCGTTAACCTGGTCAGGTCCGGAAGGAAGCAGCCATAGCGGGAACATCGTGTGCCGGGGTGTGGCTGGTGGGGCCGCCTCCATTCTGCCCCAGCCATTTACTCCAACCGTTCTCGCCCAAGCGCTTGGGCAAGGCGTCTCCGTGCCTGGTTAGAGCGTTTCCAGGCGCTGCTGCCGCTGGCACCGCGGTCCGCCCGGCCTATCGCAGAGACGAGGTGCTGGCGCCCGTGACGCCGTAGTGGGCAGGCGCGGGCTCTGCTAGCGAGGTTGTCGGCCTGAGCCGCCTTGGCGACGGTGCGGCGGCATGCCAAGCAGCCGTTAATCGGCAATACTCGTGGCATATGGAGACCACAGTGCATACGCCGATGCGCGGGCTGATTGTCACCAGCCTGGGTTTGGCCATGCTCCGAGCTAGCGAGTTTCTGCGGGAACGAGGCTGTCGATGAACACCATCCTGATCACCGGGGCCGCCTCCGGTATTGGCGCTGCCACCGCGCGTCTGTTCCACGCCCGGGGCTGGACGGTGGGGCTGCTGGATATCGATCACAGCGCGCTCGCCACCCTGGCCGCCGAGCTGGGCGGGGTATGGCACGCCGAACTCGACGTCACCGACGTCGGCGCCGTGCGCGAGGCGCTGCAGGACTTCTGCGCCCAGCACGGCGGGGCCCTGCGCCTGCTGTTCAACTCCGCCGGCCTGCTGCGTTTCGGCCACTTCGAGGAGATCGCGATGGAGGAGCACGCGCGTATCCTGCAGGTCAACCTGCTCGGCCTGCTGCAGGTCACCCACGCGGCCTTTCCGTACCTCAAGGGCACGCCGGGGGCCCAGGTGATCAACATGGGCTCGGCCTCGGGGCTCTATGGCACGCCGCACATGGCCAGCTATTCGGCCTCCAAGTTCGCCGTGCGTGGCCTGACCGAGGCGCTGGAGCTTGAATGGCGGCGCCACGGCATTCGGGTCGGCGACCTGATGCCGCCGTTCGTCCGCACGCCCATGGTCGCCCGGCAGAGCTTCGAGCCGCCGGTGCTGCGCCGCCTGGGCCTGCGCCTGAGCGCCGAGGATATCGCCGAGCAGGTGTGGCGGCAGGCGCTTCGGCCCAGGGTGCATCGCCCCATCCACTGGCTGTTCCGCCTGATGTACGGCCTCGGGCAGGTCTCGCCACCCTGGCTCTCGCGCCTGTCGATGGCCTGGCTTAGCCGGGACTAGTGGCCTGTCTGGCGATTACCACACCAGCATCGCTGCCATTCCCGGGCATGGCTCGAATGCGCGAAACTGACTGCACGGGCCATTAGCCGCCCGTCGCCAAGGGGGCGAGGCGGCGGCAGGGCGTCGAGTCAGGCGCTACCCTCAAAAAGAAGCGGCACCGGCCGGCATTCGTCTGGCCAGCCGCTCGCGGGCTTGCGCCTGCACATGACAGACCGGGCAGTTCCTGCCTGGTGCTCGGGCGGCACCGCTTGGTGTCGCAGGGCCGCCTAGCGTTGGCGGCTGCGGTCAATCCATCGCCTGAAGGAGGTCGTTTCATGAGCACAGCCTTCCAAGATGATGTCAGCAGTAACGTTCTGCGCCGCATGAAAGAAGGGGGCTTCGATTTCGCCCGGGTTCACCCCATCGAGTTCTACGCCATCTTCCCCGACGAAGCGCGCGCCAGACAGGCCGCCAGGCAGTTCCGCGGGGAGTCGCTGAACGCCCAGGTGCAGATCGGCGACGACGGCGCCTGGCACTTGCAGGTGAGCAAGGTGATGTATGCCACCCATGCCGGAATAGGCGATTTCGAGCAGGATCTGGAGGCGCTGGTGGTGCCCCTGGGTGGAGTGCTGGATGGCTGGGGCGTGACCCAGGAGGTGCACCTCGCCCCCTCACGCCTCTGAGATCGCTGCGCCAGCGTTCATTCCGAGGTGCGCTGGTGCAGGGCCTCGAGGTAGGCGATCACATCCGGGGCGCCGGCCAGGCGCAGCCCCTCGCCCAGGGCATTGGCCTCCTGCGAGTCTTTCGGCAGCAGCAGGAACTCCGGCGCATCCGGGTAGCGCAGCAGCGACAGGCGCGCATAGGGCAGGCCGTGATCCAGCAGCAGGCTCATGAAGGCCGGCTCGCTCCAGGCCTGCACCGGCATGGCCAGCATATGGTAGCGCCGGCGCAGCTCGGCCAGGCCGTCGCCACTCAGGTGGTAGCGGATCAGCTCTCCCGGCAGGGTCACTTCCAGGCCGCGCAGGCGGGCGTAGGCGATGGCGCAGGCGAAGCTTTCACCGTGCTGTTCGCCGGCCCAGAACAGGCGCTCCCCGTGCCAGCTGGCCTGGCGCAGCTCCACTGGCTCGGCGGCCAGGAAGCGCGGCATGGCGTGGCTGACGGTCTTGAGAAAGTCCTTGTAGCTGATGATGCGGGCGCAGCGCCCGAGCGGGCTGGCGGCCAGTTCCTCGAAGCTGCCCAGGCTGTCGTCCAGGCTGGGGGGCGGGCTGCACAGGCCGTCGATCAGGCGCAGGTCGAAGTTGTCCAGGTGCAGCTGCTCGCGCTCGACCACCGCCATCAACACGCTGCGGGCGGCGGCCTTGTCCTCCTGCACCGGGCCGGACAGGGCATCGCGCGGTAGGTCGACCAGGCGCTGCAATGGCGGCCCGGCGGCCCACCAGATGCTCTCGGCCGGCTGCGGCAAGGCGCGAAACGGCAGGCGCAGGTGGCGGGCGCGCTCGAAGATCAGACGCGGCCCACGACCGCTCAGCCCGAGGCGTTGGGCGAGGGCGGAAAGGCGCGAGGCAATGGTGGTGGATTCGGACAAGCGCATGACCCGAGGAAGGTTGCCTGGTACTACTGTGCCAGTGTGGCAGAGCCATCGGTTCGGCGCACTATCCAGGCGCCGAGATAGTGCCATGGCAGCCGAGCGCGCGGCCTCGCCTGTGGCAGAATAGGGGTCGTCATTTCGAGGATGCCTCCATGCCCAGCCTGGTGCTGGATATCGCCTTGCCCGCCGAACGCTTCCTGGCCGTGTACCAGGGGCGTGCCAATCGAGTGCTGCTGTACAGTCGCGATGGCCGTAAAGTCAGTCTACCGGCCCATCACCTGCGTCCTTTCCTGCGCCACGACGGCATACATGGCGTATTCGAGCTGGAGTTCAGTATGGCCGGGGAACTGCTCGACCTGCGCCAGCTGCAATAGCTCTTATTACTCCCTTGCCTCGCCTGAGGCTAGTGTCGACGGCTATAATCGCGCCCTGCATCCCACTGTCACCCTATCCGAGCCGATCCCCCATGTACGACCTGGCCCGCGCGCTGCTGTTCCGTCTCGCCCCCGAAACCTCCCACGAACTGTCCATCGACCTGATCGGCGCAGGGGGGCGCCTGGGACTCAACGGCCTGCTGTGCAAGGCGCCGGTCAAGCTGCCGGTGCGGGTGATGGGGCTGGAGTTCCCCAACCCGGTGGGGCTGGCCGCCGGCCTGGACAAGAACGGCGACGCCATCGACGGCTTCGCCCAGCTCGGCTTCGGTTTCGTCGAGATCGGCACCGTCACCCCGCGCCCGCAGCCGGGCAACCCCAAGCCGCGCCTGTTCCGCCTGCCGCAGGCCAATGCCATCATCAATCGCATGGGCTTCAACAACCAGGGCGTCGAGCACCTGCTGGCGCGGGTCCAGGCGGCGAAATACAAGGGCGTGCTGGGCATCAACATCGGCAAGAACTTCGACACTCCGGTCGAGCGCGCGGTGGACGACTACCTGATCGGCCTGGACAAGGTCTATGCCCACGCCAGCTACATCACTGTCAACGTCAGCTCGCCGAACACCCCCGGCCTGCGCAGCCTGCAGTTCGGCGACCAGCTCAAGCAGCTGCTCGCAGCCCTGAGCCAGCGCCAGCAGGAGCTGGCCACCCAGCACGGCAAGCGCGTGCCACTGGCGATCAAGATCGCCCCGGACATGAGCGACGAGGAGACCGTGCAGGTGGCCCAGGCGCTGGTCGAGACCGGCATGGACGCGGTGATCGCCACCAACACCACCCTCGGTCGCGAAGGCGTGGAGGGGCTGCCGTTCGGCAACGAGGCCGGCGGTCTGTCCGGTGCGCCGGTGCGCGACAAGAGCACCCACACCGTGCGGGTGCTGGCCGGCGAGCTCAAGGGGCGCCTGCCGATCATCGCCGTGGGTGGCATCACCGAGGGCAGCCATGCGGCGGAGAAGATCGCCGCCGGCGCCAGCCTGGTGCAGATCTATTCCGGTTTCATCTACAGGGGGCCGGCATTGATCCGCGAGGCGGTGGACGCCATCGCGGCTCTGCCGAAAGGGCAATAAAAAGGGCCCCTGAGGGGCCCTGGGCTCTCGCCCTGCCGTCCGGATGGGACGGCTTGGTGAAGTCGGTCAACCGACAGCGTGAAGTTCGTTGAGTCTGTGGATACCGGCGGCGCCGGTCAGGCCGTCCCAGTTATCGCCACGGCCCTCGCGCCAGCCATTGATCCAGGCTTGACGGGTGGTCGGGTGGGTGAAAGGACACATATCGCGGGATTTGCCATGAATGCCGTGCTGATAACCGCGCAAGAAAGCTCGTTCCAACGGATCACGCTTAAGTCTTCTCATCGGGTGTTGCCCTCACTGTTGACTGTTATGTCCCGTTGGTCCCTTGGTGGGACCGGGCAGAAAACTATCTGCCAGCGGGGCCCGTTGCCGGCGTGACGGGCCACCTGCCAGCACCATTGCGGTGCCGGCCTTGAGTTGATTTCTAACCAATGCGTTTCGGCCTGTGAATGATCGTTTTGTCATAAGAGCGTAACGCGAGAATGATGGGAGCCATAAGCCGGGCTCCCGAGGGGGAGCGAATCGAGAGTGAGGGGCGCGTCGTTGGCGAGTCCCGACGGTGAGCAGAGGCGATTTGCCAGTGCGAACCGATCTCGTCTGGCTCCTTGGCTATTCCGACGAAGGGTCGCGGTGCGACCATCAGTCGCCTATGGTGGCCGGCAGGCCGCCACAACCATTGGATACTCCATGTCTGACCGCTACGAACTGATCCTGACCTGTCCCAAGAGCCTGGAAGGCCTGTTGCTCGAAGAAGCCAGTGGCCTGGGGCTGGAGGAGGCCCGCGAGCAGACCGCCGCCGTGCGCGGTTTTGCCGAAATCGAAGTGGGCTATCGCCTGTGCCTCTGGTCGCGCCTGGCCAACCGCGTGCTGCTGGTGCTGCGCCGCTTCCCGGTGAGCAACGCCGAAGACCTCTATCAGGGCGTGCTGGCGGTGGACTGGGCCGAGCACCTGGACCCGGCCGGCACCCTGGCGGTGGAGTTCAGCGGCCACGGCGCCGGCATCGACAACACCCACTTCGGCGCGCTCAAGGTCAAGGACGCCATAGTCGACAAGCTGCGTACCCCGGCCGGCATCCGCCCGTCGATCGACAAGGTCGACCCGCACCTGCGCGTGCACTTGCGCCTGGATCGTGGCGAGGCGGTGCTGTCGCTGGACCTTTCCGGGCACAGCCTGCATCAGCGTGGCTATCGTCTGCAGCAGGGCGCCGCGCCGCTCAAGGAGAACCTGGCGGCGGCCATCCTGCTGCGCGCCGGCTGGCCGCGCATCGCCGCAGAGGGCGGCGCCCTGGCCGACCCCATGTGCGGCGTCGGCACCTTCCTGGTCGAGGCGGCCATGATGGCCACCGACATGGCGCCCAACCTCAAGCGCGAGCGCTGGGGCTTCTCCAGTTGGCTGGGCCATGTGCCGGCGATCTGGAAGAAGCTGCATGCCGAGGCCGAGCAGCGTGCCGCCGCCGGCCTGGCCAGGCCGCCGTTGTGGATTCGCGGCTACGAGGCCGACCCGCGGCTAATCCAGCCGGCGCGCAACAATATCGAACGGGCCGGCCTGGGCGAGTGGGTCAAGCTGTACCAGGGCGAGCTGGCCACCTTCGAGCCGCGCCCGGACAAGAACCAGACCGGCCTGATCGTCAGCAACCCGCCCTACGGCGAGCGCCTGGGCGACGAGGCGAGTCTGCTCTATCTCTACCAGAACCTCGGCGAGCGCCTGCGCCAGAGCTGCCTGAACTGGGAGGCGGCGGTGTTCACCGGCGCGCCCGAGCTGGGCAAGCGCATGGGCCTGCGCAGCCACAAGCAGTACGCCTTCTGGAACGGCGCGCTGCCGTGCAAGCTGCTGCTGTTCAAGGTGCTGCCGGAACAGTTCGTCACCGGCGACCGCCGCCAGACGGGCGAGGTGGGCGGCGCCGCCCCCGCGGCCAGCGAGCCGGCGCGCCTGTCCGAGGGTGGGCAGATGTTCGCCAACCGCCTGCAGAAGAACCTCAAGAGCCTGGGCAAGTGGGCGAAGAAGGCCGGCATCGAGTGCTACCGCCTGTACGACGCCGACATGCCCGAGTACGCCCTGGCCGTGGACCTGTACCGCGACTGGGTGCATGTGCAGGAATACGCGCCGCCGCGCTCCATCGACCCGGACAAGGCCCAGGCGCGCCTGCTCGATGCTCTGGCGGCCATTCCGGTGGCCCTGGGCATCTCGCCCGATCAAGTGGTGATCAAGCGCCGCGAGCGGCAGAGCGGCACCCGGCAGTACGAGCGGCAGGCCAGCCAGGGGCAGTTCATGGAAGTGACCGAGGGCGGCGCGCGCCTGCTGGTCAACCTCACCGACTACCTGGACACCGGCCTGTTCCTCGACCACCGCCCGCTGCGCCTGCGCATCCAGAAAGAGGCGGCCGGCAAGCGCTTCCTCAACCTGTTCTGCTACACCGCCACCGCCACCGTGCACGCGGCCAAGGGCGGCGCGCGCAGTACCACCAGCGTCGACCTGTCGAAGACCTATCTGGACTGGGCGCGGCGCAACCTGGCGCTCAACGGCTTCTCCGACAAGCAGAAACTGGAGCAGGCCAACGTCATGGAATGGCTGGAGAAGGATCGCGGCGAGTACGACCTGATCTTCATCGATCCGCCGACCTTCTCCAACTCCAAGCGCATGGAGGGGGTGTTCGACGTGCAGCGCGACCAGGTGCGCCTGCTCGACCTGGCCATGGCCCGCCTGGCCAGGGGCGGGGTGCTGTACTTCTCCAACAACTTCCGCAAGTTCCAGCTCGATCCGAGCCTGGAGGAGCGTTATGCGGTGGAGGAAATCAGCGCGCAGACCCTCGATCAGGACTTCGCCCGCAACCCGAAGATCCACCGCGCCTGGCGCCTGACCATCAAGACCTGACTCGCGCGCCTGCGCTGCGTGGCCAGGCAGATTCCCTCTCCCCGCCGGGGAGAGGGGAGGCAGCGGCATTACGCCATCAGGCGAGCGTTCCCGGCGCGCACTCAGCGCCGGTAGATATCCACCAGTATCTGGTCGAGGATCGCCGAGGCGCCCCAGGGGCGTGGGTCGTTGAGGATGGCCACCACCACCCAGTTCTGCCCCTTGGCCGTGCGGGTGAAGCCGGCGATGGCGCGCACGTTGTTCAGCGTGCCGGTCTTGATATGGGCCTGCCCCTGCATGGCGGTGTTCTTCAGGCGCTTGCGCATGGTGCCGTCCATGCCCACCAGCGGCATGGAGGCGATGAACTCGGGCGCGTAGGGACTGTGCCAGGCGGCCTGCAGCATGCCGGCCAGCTCGCGGGCGCTGACCCGTTCGGCGCGTGACAGGCCCGAGCCGTTCTCGACCACCAGGTGCGGCGCGGTGATGCCCTTCTTCGCCAGCCAGGCGCGAATCACCCGCTGCGCCGCCTTGGCGTCGTCGGCGTCGACGCGGTCGCGGAATTTGGCGCCCAGGCTGAGGAACAGCTGCTGCGCCATGGTGTTGTTGCTGTACTTGTTGATGTCGCGAATGATCTCCACCAGGTCCGGGGAGAAGGTCCGCGCCAGCAGCCTGGCGCCTTTCGGCACATCACCGACGCGGTCCCTGCCGAGGATGCTGCCCCCCAGCTCCTGCCAGATGGCGCGCACGGCACCGGCGGCGTAGCCGGGGTGGTCGAGCAGGGCCAGGTAGCTCTGCGCGCTGCAGCCCTCGGCCAGTTTGCCGGTCACCACCAGGGTGGTGCCGTCGTACTGGGTCACCGGGTTGTAGCGCACGTCCGGCCAGGAGGGGCACTTGGCGGCGCCGAGCGCCTTGACCTGGTTGTCGATGCGCACGTTGGTCAACGGCGGCTCCATCATCACGCTGACCTTGCCGCCTGCGGTGCGGGTGATCATGCGCACGGCCTTGAGGTTGACCAGCAGCGAGTCGGGGCCGACCAGGAAGGGCTTGTTGGGGTCACCACCATCGTCGTTGAAGGTGGGCAGTGTCGGGTGGCGAAAGTGGTTGCGATCCAGCACCAGGTCGCCGGTGATGCGCTGTACGCCGTTGGCACGCAGGTCGCGCATCATCAGCCAGAGCTTCTCCATGTTCAGCTTGGGATCGCCGCCGCCCTTGAGATAGAGATTGCCGTTGAGCACGCCGTCCTTCAGCGGGCCGTCGCCATAGAACTCGGTTTGCCACTGGTAGGTCGGACCGAGCAGCTCCAGGGCCGCGTAGGTGGTGACCAGCTTCATGGTCGAGGCCGGGTTCACCGACACGTCGGCGTTGTAGAGGATGCCGGTGCCGACTCCGTCCAGCGGCAGGGCCACGACCGAGAGGCTGTTGGCGGAGATCTTGTTGGCCTTGAGCGACTGCTGCACCTTGCTCGGCAACACGCTGCTGGTTTGCACGGCGAACACGGGCAGGGCGAGTGACAACAGCAGCGGGGCGAGGGCGATGGAGCGCGGAATTCTGATCATGGGGCAAGGTGGACACGGCTGGATGGATGACATGCATTATGCCCGAAGCACCGTTGCGGCAAGCGTTCGGACGAGTTTTTTCTGAGCGGACGGGCAGTCGCTGCCGCACTCTGCTAGAGTGCCGCCCGTTGCAATCAATGAGTACCTAGGAGTGTATATGGCCACCAACCGTTCCCGCCGCCTGCGCAAGAAACTGTGCGTCGACGAGTTCCAGGAGCTGGGCTGCGAACTGACCCTGAACCTGCGCGAGGGCCTGAGCGAGGCCGAGATCGACGATTTCGTCGATGCCTTCCTGGTCGAGGGCATCGACGGCAATGGCCTGGGTTATGTCGGCGGCGAGGACTATGGTTTCGTCTGCCTGGCCAAGCGTGGCTCGGTCAGCGAAGAGCAGCGCAGCCAGCTGGAAGCCTGGCTGAAAGGGCGCAAGGAGTTGAACGATTTCACCCTGAGCCCGCTGCTGGACGTCTGGTACCCGGAAAACCCGGTCAGCCCGAAGGCCTGAAGCCTGAAAACGAAAAAGCCCGGCCAGTGCCGGGCTTTTTTCTGCGCGCCGTTCAGCCGATCAGGCTGAGGAACTCGCTGCGGGTGGCGGCGTTCTCGCGGAATTCGCCGAGCATCACCGAAGTGACCATGGACGAGTTCTGCTTCTCCACCCCGCGCATCATCATGCACATGTGCTGCGCCTCGATCACCACGGCCACGCCCAGGGCACCGGTGACTTGCTGGATGGCCTCGGCGATCTGCCGGCTGAGGTTCTCCTGGATCTGCAGGCGACGGGCATACATGTCGACGATGCGCGCCACCTTGGACAGGCCGAGCACCTTGCCGCTGGGAATGTAGGCCACGTGCGCCTTGCCGATGAAGGGCAGCATGTGGTGTTCGCACAGCGAGTACAGCTCGATGTTCTTCACCAGCACCATCTCGCTGTTGTCGGAGCTGAACAGGGCGCCGTTGGTGACTTCCTCGAGGGTCTGCTGGTAGCCGCGGCAGAGGTACTGCATGGCCTTGGCGGCGCGTTTCGGGGTGTCGCGCAGGCCCTCGCGGGATACGTCCTCGCCAAGCTGGCCGAGAATCGCGGTGTATTGCTGTTCCAGGGACATGGGTCTTCCTGTGGGGTTGATGCTCAGGGCCGCAGGGTAGGGCGCGGACCGGTCGCTGGCAAGGGCGAAGTGCGCCGTCGACCTCCGCCATGACTGGCGGCCGGCTCCAGTGTAGGCGAGACCCCGCGCTGCGTGCTGTGGCTCGGCCGCGAGCAGCCCGCTCGTTCAGTACTCGTCGCGGCCTTCGAGCATGGTGCGCTTGAGCAGCACGTACACCGCGCCGCTGCCGCCATGCTTGGCGATGCAGGAGGTGAAGCCCAGCACCTGCGGGTGCTGGCGCAGCCAGGTGTTGACGTGGCTCTTGATCATCGGCCGCTTGCCGTCCATGCGCACGGCCTTGCCATGGGTCACGCGCACGCAGCGTACCTCCATGCGCGCGGCCTCGGCGAAGAAGTCCCAGAGGATTTCGCGGGCCTTCTCCACGTTCATGCCGTGCAGGTCCAGGCTACCTTCGAAGGGCACCTGACCGGCCTTGAGCTTGCGCATCTGGCCGTCCTGCACGCCGTCGCGAGCCCAGTAGAGTTCGTCCTCGGCGCCCACGTCGATGACGAACTGGTCGGAGAGGCCGTCCACTTTGACCTGGTCGGTCTTCACCGTTGCGGCCTGGCGCAGGGTATGGATGCGCTGGCGGTCGGCCTTGGGCTTGCCGGTATCGGCGCGATCGTGGCGGATCGGCTTGACCCCGCGTACGGCGGATTGGAACAGGGAAAAATCGTCGTCTTGCATCGTGACCTCCACGGTAGAGGCCAGTTTACCGGCTTCAGCCACGCTTTTTCAGCAGATGCGGCGACAGGCTCAGCTCGTCGCCATGGCGTCGGCGCAGGCGCCGGCGGCAGCGGCGCCAGACATTGATGCCGCCCCACAGCAGGAACAGGCCGCAGAGCAGCAGGGTGAGGGCGGCACCGACACTGTCGTTGAGCGGGCCGAGCGCCGGTGGCCGGCCGAGCAGGGTGGCGGCGCCAGCCATGCCGAGCAGCACGCCGAAGGCGGCGAACAACGCGGCCAGTGCGGCGAGAAAGCGCCAGCGCCACAGCCCCGGCCCCCGTGGGCGCAGGCGGCGGGCATCGAATCCTTGTTCGGGCAGCTTCATTCCGATCTTCCTCTTGGATTATCGGCGCTAAGACCGGCGCCTGCCGCCAGGGTTCCGGTCAGATCAGGGCGCGTGCCTGTGGCACCACCATGGCGTAGTTGTCGGCCAGGGCGGCCAGGGTCATGCGGTGCAGGTCGCGCGCCGGAATCAGGTCGTCCTGGTAGGGCAGGTCGCGGGTGGCGCAGGCGGCGTCGATCAGGGTGCAGCGGTAACCGTAATCCTTGGCGGCGCGCACCGTGGTGCTGACGCTGGAGTGGGTCATGAAACCGCAAATGATCAGGTCCAGATGGCCCCGTGCCTGCAGGCGCTCATGCAGGTCGGTGCCGGCGAAGGCATTGGGCAGGCGCTTCTCCACCAGCGGTTCGTCGGTCTGCGGCTCCAGCCCCTCGATGAAACGGCCGCGCGGGCCCTGGGGATCGAGCAGGCCGCCGGGAATGCCCAGGTGGCGCACATGCACGACGGGCGTGCCGAGGTTGCGCGCGGCATGCAGCAGCGTGGTGATTTCCGCTATGGCCGGTTCGATGTCGGGCAGGCGCAGGGCACCGCTGCGGTACTCCTCCTGGGCGTCGATGATCAGCAGGGTGGCCTTGCCCAAAGAGGCCGGGGAGTAACCGCGTCCGAGCAGCTGGAACAGGGTTTTCGGTTCGGACATGGATAGGCTCCTTGGCGGCGATGCGTCTATTCTGTGCTCCCCGCCGCGATCTGTGAACCTTTTGCTAGAATCGCGCATCGCTTTTCGAGGTCCCGACCGTGTCTTCATCCCGCCTGCGCACCGTGCGCGACCATATCCGCTGGGCCGTCAGCCGTTTCCACGAGGCCGGCCTGTTCTTCGGCCACGGCACCGACAATGCCTGGGACGACGCCCGCCAACTGGTGCTGGGCGCCCTGCACCTGCCGTTCGAGATCGCCGACGCTTACCTGGACTGCCGCCTGGAGGAGGACGAGCAGCGGCAGCTGCTGGAGCTGATCCGCCGCCGCGTCGAGGAGCGCGTGCCGACCGCCTACCTGATCGGCGAGGCCTGGTTCTGTGGCCTGCCGTTTCTGGTCGACGAGCGCGTACTGGTGCCGCGTTCGCCGATCGCCGAGCTGATCGCGCAACGTTTCGCGCCCTGGCTGCCGGCCGCACCCGCGCGCATCCTCGATCTGTGCACCGGCTCCGGCTGCATCGGCATCGCTTGCGCCTACGCCTTCCCCGAAGCCGAGGTGGTGCTGGGCGATCTGTCCTTCGAGGCGCTGGAAGTGGCCAACCAGAACATCGAGCGGCATGAGCTGGAGGAACGGGTCTACACGGTGCAGGGCGATGGTTTCGCCGGCCTGCCGGGGCAGCGCTTCGACCTGATCGTGTCCAATCCGCCCTATGTCGACGCCGAGGACTTCGCCGACATGCCGGCCGAGTACCACCACGAGCCGGAGTTGGGCCTGGCCTGCGGCGACGACGGCCTGGACCTGGTCCGGCGCATGCTGGCCGAGGCCGCCGACCACCTGAGCGAGAAGGGCCTGCTGATCGTCGAGGTGGGCAACAGCCAAGTGCATGTCGAGGCGCTGTACCCGGAGGTCGACTTCACCTGGCTGGAATTCGAGCAGGGCGGCCACGGCGTGTTCCTACTGGCCGCGGCGCAGTGTCGCGAGCATCAGCAGCTGTTCCGCTCGCGCCTGAGAGCTTGAAGCTGTAGCCCGGATGCAATCCGGGGACGGGGTCGCCTGCTTTCCCGGATTGCATCCGGGCTGCGGGCTGGTGTCGTAGGAGTACACCGAGGGTGGTGGGCTGCTCGCGGAGCGAGCGAGGCCACCCTACAGCCGTTAATCCCGCCGCTCAACGGGTAGCGATCCAGATCAGCAGCCCGGCCTGGAACAGCGCCAACGCCACCAGGCAGGCGATGGTGAAGCGCAGGCCGTTGTCGTCGCGCTTGTACTGGTCGATGCGCCGCTCCAGCTTGGTGATCCTGACCTCTTGCTCGTGCAGCTTCTGGTCGGCCTGCTGCAGCATGGCGGCGCAGTCGAGCAGGTCGATCGCCTGCACCTTGTCCTGGTTCCACTCGGGATTGAGCACGTTGACCCGGCTGGCGCCATAGCTGGCCTTGACCTGCGCCAGGTCCTGGTAGGCCACCTCGAAGCCCTGCATGCGCAGGAAATGGTCACGGCGCAGGCGGGCGTCCTCGCTGAGCACGTCCTTCACCGCCAGGGCGCCGCCCTCGACCGCGTAGTTACCCCAGCGCTGGCGCGCCCAGGCGATGCCCTGGGCCAGCAGGAAACGCCCCAGGCCACGGTTGACCGGCTCGATCTGCAGTCCCTGGTCCGCGCCGAAGCGTAGCTCGCGGCTGCGATGGTCGGCCCACACTTCGAGACGATTCTGCTCGCGGCGCAGGCGCTGGCCCGAAAGTTCCACGCTGAGCAGCAGCAGGCTCTGCTCGGTGCTGTGGCGTTCGGCGCGGCCGAGGCGGGCGAAACGTAGCGGACGCAGGCCGCTGCTGCGGTCGGCTGGCAGCGGTGCCAGGCGCAGCAGCTGGAAATGCTCGGCCTCCAACCCTTCCCAGGGGGGGGCTGTGGGGCCTGTTCTTCGGGTCGTTGGGCGTCGGTATCGCTCATTCGCGGCGTCCTTGGGCGTGCATACCGGCATTATCGGCAACTTTCCTCGCCACTGCAGGCTGGCCAACGGCCGCTTGCGCAGGGCTGCGTCCGTTTCGCAGGTGAACTGACCGGGCGCCGGGGGTATACTCGCCGACCTTCGTTCGAGGCAGAAAACGCGGAGCGCCCTGCATGTCCGGCAACACCTACGGCAAGCTGTTCACCGTCACCACCGCCGGCGAGAGCCATGGCCCGGCCCTGGTCGCCATAGTCGACGGTTGCCCGCCGGGCATCGAGCTGTCCCTGGAGGACCTGCAGCGCGACCTCGACCGTCGCAAGCCGGGCACCAGCCGCCACACCACCCAACGCCAGGAGGCCGACGAGGTCGAAATCCTCTCCGGGGTATTCGAGGGCAAGACCACCGGCTGTCCGATCGGCCTGCTGATCCGCAATACCGACCAGAAGTCCAAGGACTACTCGGCGATCAAGGACCTGTTCCGCCCGGCCCACGCCGACTACACCTACCACCACAAGTACGGCATCCGCGACTACCGTGGCGGCGGCCGCAGCTCGGCGCGCGAGACCGCCATGCGCGTGGCCGCCGGCGCCATCGCCAAGAAGGTGCTGGCCGCCCAGGGCATCGTCATCCGCGGCTATATGAGTCAGCTCGGTCCCATCGAGATTCCGTTCAAGACCTGGGACAGCGTCGAGCAGAACGCCTTCTTCAGCCCCGATCCCGACAAGGTGCCGGAGCTGGAGGCTTACATGGACCAGCTGCGCCGCGACCAGGATTCGGTGGGCGCCAAGATCACCGTGGTTGCCGAAGGTGTGATGCCGGGTCTGGGCGAGCCGATCTTCGACCGCCTGGATGCCGACCTGGCCCACGCGTTGATGAGCATCAACGCGGTCAAGGGCGTGGAGATCGGCGCCGGTTTCGCCAGCGTCGCCCAGCGCGGCACCGAGCACCGCGACGAGCTGACCCCGGAGGGCTTCCTCAGCAACAACGCAGGCGGCATCCTCGGCGGCATCTCCAGCGGCCAGCCGATCGTCGCCCATCTGGCGCTCAAGCCGACCTCCAGCATCACCACCCCGGGGCGCTCCATCGATGTCGCCGGTAATCCGGTGGAGGTCATCACCAAGGGTCGCCACGACCCCTGCGTCGGCATCCGCGCCACGCCCATCGCCGAGGCGATGATGGCCATAGTGCTGCTCGATCACCTGCTGCGCCACCGCGCGCAGAACGCCGATGTGCGCGTGGCAACGCCGGTGCTGGATCAGCTTTGAGCGACAGGCGACAAGCCACGAGCCGGAAGTGGGTATGCCGATGCTCGTGCTTGCCGCTTGAAGCTTGCCACTCATGACTGCATCTCTGCCGTACTGGCGGCTGTCCGCGTTCTATTTCTTCTACTTCGCCATGCTGGGCGCCACGGCGCCCTTCCTGCCGCTGTACTTCCAGCATCTGGGCTTCTCGCCGGCGCGCATCGGCGAGCTGGTGGCCATCCCCATGCTGATGCGCTGCCTGGCTCCCAACCTGTGGGGCTGGCTGGGCGATCGCAGCGGCCAGCGCCTGCGCATCGTGCGTTTCGGCGCGGTCTGCACCCTGGCCAGCTTCTGTCTGATCTTCGTCGACCAGAGCTACGCCTGGCTGGCTCTGGTGATGGCGCTGCATGCCTTCTTCTGGCACGCGGTGCTGCCGCAGTTCGAGGTGATCACCCTGGCCCATCTGCGGGAGCAGAGTGCGCGCTACTCGCAGCTGCGCCTGTGGGGCTCGATCGGTTTCATCGTCGCGGTGATCGGCCTGGGCGAGCTATTCCAGCGCCTCGGTCCCGGGCTGTTCCCGCTCGCCACGGCGCTGATCCTCGCCGGCATCCTCGCCGGCAGCCTGTGGGTGCCCAACGCGCTGCCGCAGGCGCGGGCCGGGCAGGGCGAGGAGGGCGGCTTCCTGGCTCAGCTGCGGCGGCCCGGCGTACCGGCCTTCTTCCTCTGCGTGTGCCTGATGCAGCTGTCGCATGGGCCTTACTACACCTTCCTCACCCTGCACCTGGAGGGCCTCGGTTACGCGCGCGGCTTCATCGGCCAGATGTGGGCGCTGGGCGTGGTGGCGGAGATCGTCCTGTTCCTGTTCATGGCCCGCGTGCTGGTGCGCTTCTCGCTGCGCCGGGTGCTGGCCGCCAGTTTCCTGCTGGCGGCGCTGCGTTGGTTGCTGCTGGGCAATCTGGCCGACAACCTGATGGTGCTGCTGTTCGCCCAGCTGTTGCACGCGGCCACCTTCGGCAGCTTCCATGCCGCCGCCATTCACTTCGTCCAGCGCAGCTTCGGCCCGGGCCAGCAGGGTCAGGGCCAGGCCCTGTACGCGGCCCTAGCCGGCACCGGAGGCGCCCTGGGCGCCCTGTATGCCGGCTATAGCTGGGCCGGTCTCGGTCCGGCCTGGACCTTCGCCATCGCCAGCTTGGTCGCCCTGCTGGCGGCCTTTATCATTGCCAGCCGCCTACCCGAAGAGCGGTAGCCCAGGAGAAGTCGATGAGCAGCCTGACCGTCTACCACCAGTCCAGCCCGCAAGTACCGGACAAGATGCTGACCCATGCGCAGGATATCGCCGCCACGCTGGCCGAGGTCGGCGCCGGGTTCGAGCGCTGGCCGGTCGATGCGTCGATCCAGCCGGGCCAGGACCGGAGCGAGGTGCTCGACGCCTTGCGCCCGCAGCTGGACGAGCTGATGAGCGGGCGTGGCTATAGCAGCGTCGAGCTGCTCAGCCAGAGCCGGGCGCGCTATCGGGACGAGCCGTCGACCGAAGGGCCCGAGGAGATGCGCAGCACCGCTGCGCAAGGGTATCTGCTGCTTGCCGGGCGTGGCTTGCTCAACCTGCATATCGGCGAGCGGGTATTTGCCGTGCTGTGCGAGAAGGGCGACCTGCTGTCGATCCCGGCCGGCACTCGCTATTGGTTCGATAGCGGCGAGTTTCCACATCTGCTCGCCCTGCAGATGGCCACGCGAGCGGCCGAGCCCACTGGCGATGAGATTGCCGGGCGCTTTCCGCGCCTGGATTGCTGAGTTCTGGGGCTACCGGCCTATGCCACCGAGCGCCGCTCGTTATCTGCTATGGCTCGACTGCGGAGCTGCAGCCTTGGCGGGCACTGCCGTCTTGCTGCTCGGCTCCTGGCTGAGCGAGCTCTATCGCGTGGCGCATGAGCTGCTGATGTTTGTCGGTGTAGTGAACCTGCTGTATGCCTGCTACTCCTTCTCGCTCGCCGTACGCGACAAGCGGCCGCGATCCCTGCTGTATGGGCTCGTCGGCGGCAACGCCCTGTGGGCGGTTATCTGCATGGCGATGGCTCTGCGGCTCTCGAACTCGGCATCGCTGTTCGCCCAAGCCTACCTCATGGGCGAGGCCTTGTTTGTTGGGGCCTTGGCTATGTGTGAGTGGCGCTGGCGTGAGCTGATACTCGTGCGTATCTGATCTCTGAAAGACCAGGCCGCCACTGTTCACTTGGCAACATCGCGCTCGGCCGACGGCACCGTGGCTGTTGTGCTCCCTCTCCCTCTGGGAGAGGGTCGGGGTGAGGGCCAGGCAATGAGTAGGCGATAGTCCCTCACCCCCAGCCCCTCTCCCGGCGGGAGAGGGGAGCGCGACATCGCTGCTGGCCAAGCCAGAAAAACGCCGCGACTCTGTAAAGAAATCGCGGCGTTATCTTAAGCGAACAGCAGGCGGCCTTTTCGTCAGTGCGCCTGCGGCGCGTCGTTGCGCTGGTGGCGGTAGACGCTGACGGCCTCGTACACCGCCTTGCGCAGGCGGTTGATGCCGCCGATCGGGCGGTGCTCGGGCAGGGCGTGCCAGGGGTTGAAGGACAGGTTGTCGCAGAACAGGTTCTGCTCGCGGCTATCGAAGTCCTGGGCCGGCACCTTGACGGTGGCCACGGTCACGAAGGGCGAGATGGCCTCGCTCCACTCCACGCTGGTGTCCTCGATGGGCATGTAGTGCTGCGGGTTCTGCCGCTGCACCTGCAGGGCGAAGCAGGCCGGCACCCGGTCCAGCGACAGCTGCTGGTAGAGGGCATTGCGCAGGAAGTTGGGCAGCTTGGTGTTCTGCTCCGGTAGCTGGTAGGGCGGGCAGCTCAGCGGGTCCGGCACCACCCGGTACTTGATGTTGTGCGGGCCGAGCTTGAACGGCGCGATGGAGTTGTAGGTGGCGGACACCGGGCTGTCCGGTGCCGGCGCCAGGGTCTTGAGGGCGATGAACAGGTGGCGGATCTCCCAGCTGCGCGGGTCCCAACTGGGGAAGAAGGCCAGCACCTTGTGGCCATCGGCCTGGGCGGCGAAGTTCTGCTTGTACTCGGCCACGTCGCGCACGAAGAACACCGAGTTGTTGAACATCACGAAGTCCTGGTCGCCGGCCGTGGCCTTGCTGCTGAGCAGCTTGTCGCCGGGCACGTCGAGCAGCTTGATGGCCATGCCGCGGGCGTCGCGGGCGCTGTCGAACTGCGGATAGGCGTTGCCGTTGGACAGGCGCATCCAGGCCTGCCAGCTCTTGCCCGGCTCGGCCAGCACGCCGTGGCGCAGTTCCGGGCTCAGATCAGGCAGCACCGTCATCTCCGCCTTCACGCAGCCATGGGCCTTGGCGTGGGCATCGCGCAGCACGCGGGTATTGTCGCGATGCTGTTCGACGATGCGGATGGCGTCCTCGATGATGGTCTGGGTCAGGGCCGCCTCGTCGGCGGGAATCTGCTCCTCGGCGGAGACCGGGCCGGAGAATTTCCAGGCGTAGTAGGCCTCGCCCGTGCCCCAGCCAACCAGGCCGACGAGCAGCAGAATCAGCAGCAGTTTGCCGAGCAGGCGGCCCAGCCAGAGCCAGAAGCGTTTGAGCATGGGGACTGTTCCTTAGTAGTTGTTCTGGCAGCTGGGGCCCGGGGTCCAGGGCCGGCTCTTG
Source organism: Pseudomonas sp. CAU 1711 (assembly GCF_039888625.1). NCBI lineage: Bacteria > Pseudomonadati > Pseudomonadota > Gammaproteobacteria > Pseudomonadales > Pseudomonadaceae > Pseudomonas > Pseudomonas sp. CAU 1711. Next base: position 81,584 of record NZ_JBDQQT010000004.1, on the reverse strand, counting down.
GTAGGCTTGAGCTGTTTCTCGAGGCGCTCGTCGCCCATGACCTTGAGATACTCGATCAGCGCGTAGCGCTCCTGGGGTTCCAGGTAGCGGCCGATCACCCCCTCGCTGCGACAGCCATCGCGGAACTCGTGGCCACGGTTGCCGTTGCCGGTGATCGAGGTGTCGTAGAGGAAGCCGCCCTCGAACTCCTCGGTGAGGAAGCCGGCGCGCTTGGGGTCGTACTCGAAGTTGCCGACCCAGAAGCGGGTGTCACGCTCGACCACCGGTGAGAGCAGCTGGAACAGGTTGGGCACCGAGCCGTTGTGCAGGAAGGGCGGGGTGGCCCAGATGCCGTGCAGCGGGCGGGCCTTGTAGCCACGCTTCTCCTGCACGCCGATGGCCAGGCCGTAGCCATCCATGCGCCAGCGCTCGCGCGGCTGGATGCCGGCGTCGCGGTAGGCGCGATCCTCCACGTAGGCAGTGACATAGGCCAGGCCCTTGGCGCTGGAGATGCTGGCGAAATCCACCTCGTCCAGGCTGGCGCCGAACAGCTTGACGTCCAGCTTGGCCAGTTCGTCCTTGTTCCAGGCCAGCTTGCGGATGTCGAAGCGGTGGTCGGCGATATTGTCGGCGGCGGTCGGGTCGGTGCCGATGATGCGGGTCGGCACGATGCGCAGGTGCCATTCGGGATCGCGCGCCGGTGCCAGGCGCTGATCACGCGGCACCGGGTCCGGGGCGTGGCAATAGGCGCAGTTCTCGGCGAACAGGGCGCGGCCCTGGCTGGCCAGCTCGATATCGACCTTGCCGAGAATATCTTCGGGCCAGGTAGGCGGCTTGAGCTGCTTGAGCGTCTCTTCCAGGGTGTAGAGATCGCGCAGGCGCACGCTGGAGGGGTAGCGCTGCTCGTGCATCAGCGGTTGGCCGCTCTCGTCGAACAGGTGCAGGGTGGCGCCGACACCCAGCGCCTCGCCGATATTGCGTGCCATCGGCTGCATGGCCGAACCGTTCCACTGCACCCAGTCGAACTTCCAGATGTCCCACACCTGTGGGTAGCTGACCGGCGCGTTGGCCACCCGGTAGTTGCTTGGGTCGATGGCGTCGCCGAACACGCTGTTGGCGATGCGGCCGAAGGCGTCGGTACGGCCGAAACCCTCCTCGGTGGGATAGAGGCCGCGGTGCCAGTCGTTCATCGCGGTGCCCAGCAGGCGGTCGAGCACCGCCTTGAAGTCTGCGCGCAGCTGGCTCTTGCCGCTGTCGTAGTCCTCGCCCAGCACCTCGTGGGCGAAGCGGTTAAACTTGAGCGGGTTGTAGTAGGTGAACAGCATGCTCATGCCCAGCGCCTGGCCGAAGCCGCCGCCGCGCAGGGTCGGCACGGTGGAGGCTAGCGAGTGCAGGGCGGCGCCGCCGTCGATGCGCACGGCCTGGCCCTTGTAGCGCAGCTCGCCGCTGTGGCAGGCCGCGCAGCTGATATCCAGGTACTGCACGCCGCTCTCGCCGTCCTGGTGGCGGGCGAAACCCACCGGCAGGTTGCCCGGGTTGAGTTCGCTGGCCTGCTGCTGGGGATCGGTGAGGAAGCCGAAACGCGCCAGATGGTCAGGCTCGGCGAACTTGGCGCGGGAGAAGGGCATCTCCAATGCGGTGAACCAGGCGTAGTGCAGGCCTTTCACCGTGGTGCCCTGGGGCGTGTAGTAGTAGGTCTGGCGCGCCTCATCGCTCCACTGGTCGAGGTAGTGGACCCGCTGCGGCTGGTCGAACTGCGGTAGATTGGGATTGGCGATGTAGTAGAGGACGACCGCCAGGGCACCGAGGGCGAGCAACAGGATCAGGAGCAGGGCACGGCGCAGGATTCGCATGACTTCAACATCCGTGTGGCGATTTTGTTATGGGGTACGTTTATGCCAATCCATCGGGGTATTGGCAAGTGGCCATAACACTTCGAGTGAGCCGTTGCGCCGAGCATGGCGCTGCGCGCTGAGTGGCGTCAGCAGCCCAGGCTGTCCGCCTCGCGATAGAGCTGCAGCATCTTGCGGGTGATGGTGTGCTGGATGTCTTCGCGCTCGAAGGACGACAGGCGAGTGAGGCGCTGTACCTGCAGGCGGTGCAGGTGGATGTAGGGCATCTTCTGGTCGAACTCGCGCAGGTCGCCTTTCATCAGGATCGGCAGGAATATATCGCCGATCTTCTTCTGGGTGCTGATGATCTGCGCCAGTGCCGGTTTGAACGACATGGTCTTGGGCGCCGGCCCGCCTTCTCGCATTTGCGTGGTGAGCAACAGCCCCGGCTTGCCCAGCACCACGCCGGGCAGCACGCATAGGCCGGTCTTGCGCACCGCCACCGACTCTATGCCGTGCAGGGTGTCGTGGAAGGCGTAAGGGTTGGGCAGTACCACCATCTTGCGCCCATAGTCGGTGGGGAAGTGCAGGTCGTAGTTGGTGTACAGCTGGCTGGTCGACTCCGAGTACACGCACAGGCGGTTCTCGAACAGCTTGATGAAGCGCTCTGCCAGTTCGCGCCGGGCGATGCTGTCCAGGTCCCAGATCAGGTCCTGGTTCTGCTGCTGTCCGAGGTTGACCTCTTGGTGCTCCATGCCGCTCATCTACACCTCACACGCGAAATTGCCCGAGTAGGCTGTTCAACTGGCCGGCCAACTGACCGAGGTGGCGGCTGGCCTCGCTGGACTGGTCCGCCGCCAGGGCGCTCTCGTGCGCCAGGCTGGCCGCCTGGGTGACATTGTGGTTGATATCGTCCACCACATGCGACTGTTCCAGCGTGGCACTGGCGATCGAAGCATTCAAGCCCGTCAGGTTCTTCAGCGACGCGGCGATCTGGCCGAGGCTCTCGCCGGCCTGGCGAGCCTGCTCGACGGTCAGCTGCGAGGCCTGGCTGCTGGCGTTGATGACTTTCACCGCGGCCGCCGAATTGCCCTGCAGGCGCTCGATCATACTCTGGATCTCGGCGGTGGACTGTTGCGTGCGCTGGGCCAGCATGCGCACCTCGTCGGCCACCACGGCGAAGCCGCGACCCTGCTCGCCGGCGCGCGCCGCCTCGATGGCGGCATTGAGCGCCAGCAGGTTGGTCTGTTCGGCGATCGAACGGATCACCTCCAGAACGCCGCCGATCTGGGTGCTTTCCTGGGCCAGGCTCTCGATCACCTGCACGGCCTGCTCGATGGTCGAGGAGAGCCGATCGATCTGGCGCAGGCTGCTGTCGATGTTCTGCTGCCCCTGCAGGGCCTGCTGTTCGGCCTGGCGCACCTCGCTGGCGGCGTGCTCGGCGTTCTTCGCCACGTCCTGCACGGCATAGGACACCTCGTTGATGGCGGTGGCCACCAGTTCCATCTGCTGCGACTGTTGCTGGCTGTGCTGCTGGGCATTGCCGGCGATATCTCCGAGCGATTGCGAGGCCTGGTTGAGGGTGCCGGCCGCCCGCAGCGACTGGCCGATCACGCCGCGCAGCTTGCCGGTGAAGGCGTTGAAGTGACCGCCGAGGGCCGTCAGCTCGTCGCGGCCATGGTTGTCCAGGCTGCGGGTCAGGTCGGCTTCGCCGCTGGCGATATTGGCCATGGCGCTGACCGCCGCGTGCAGCGGGTGGGCGATGCTGCGGGCGATCAGGATGACCAAGCCGGCCAGCAGCAGGGCGATCACCAGCAGTATGCCCAGGGCGCGCAGGGCCTGGCCGCGAAACTCGCTCTGCACGTCGTCGACGTAGATGCCGGAGCCGAGTATCCAGCCCCAGGGCTGGAACAGCTCGACATAGGAAATCTTCGGTACCGGCTCGTCCGATCCGGGCTTGGGCCAGCGGTAGTCGACCTGGCCGGAGCCCTGTTTCTTGACGATTGCGACCATCTCATTGAACAAAAACTTGCCGTCGGGGTCTTTGTTGCCGGAGAGATTCTGCCCTTCCAGCTTGGCATTGGTCGGGTGCATGACCATTGTCGGCGTCATGTCGTTGATCCAGAAGTAGTCGTCCTGGTCGTAGCGCAATCCGCGGATCAGCTCTTTTGCCTGTCGTTGTGCCTCCTCGCGAGCGAGGCCGGCGCCCTCCAGGGTGTGGAAGTGCCTGATGATGCCCATGGCGCTTTCCACCACATGGCGGGTCTTGAGCGCCTTGGCCTGGTAGAGGTCGGCGTGGGTCTGCTGCAGCAACAGCCCGGCCAGGGCCAGGAGCATGAGGATGGACGACAGCAGGATCAGCCACAGGCGACGGCTGATGGGCAGATTGCGCAGGCTGTGCATGCGGGTGGGCTCCCTTGTTCTTGTTTTGTGGCGGGCAGGCTATCGCTCAGTCTAGAGGCTGTGCCATTAGCCGTAGGTCAAGGCGGCGCCGCCTGGGCCCATCTGGTAGCATGCCCGCCGTTTTCCGCCTGTTCGATCGGGCTCAACCTGTTATCGGCCGCCTTCCAGCGGGGGCCAGCCAGAGGTATGCATGGATTTGTGGACGGCCCTGCAGGCAATGATTCTGGGCGTAATCGAGGGACTGACCGAGTTCCTGCCGATCTCCAGTACCGGGCACCAGATAGTCGCCGCCGATCTGCTCGGCTTCTCCGGCGAGCGGGCCATGGCCTTCAACATCATCATCCAGCTCGGCGCCATCCTGGCGGTGATGTGGGAATACCGACACAAGATCATCGACACCCTGTGCCAGGTACCGCATCAGCGCCAGGCCCAGCGCTTCACCGCCAATCTGCTGATCGCCTTCCTGCCGGCGGTGGTCATCGGCGTGATGTTCTCCGACTGGATCCACGAATACCTGTTCAACCCCATCACCGTGGCTGCGGCCCTGGTGGTGGGTGGGCTGGTGATGCTCTGGGCCGAGCGGCGCCAGCATGAGATCAGAGTCGAGGAGGTGGACGACATGAGCTGGAAGGAGGCGCTGAAGATCGGCTGCGCCCAGTGCCTGGCCATGATTCCCGGCACCTCGCGTTCGGCCTCCACCATCATCGGCGGCCTGCTGTTCGGCCTGTCGCGGCGCGCCGCCACCGAGTTTTCCTTCTTCCTGGCGATGCCGACCATGGTCGGCGCCGCGGCTTACTCCGGCTATCAGTACCGCGAGCTGTTCCAGCCCGGCGATCTGCCGGTGTTCGCCCTGGGTTTCGTGGTGTCCTTCATTTTCGCCATGATCGCGGTGCGCGGCCTGCTCAAGTTCATCGCCAACCACAGCTACGCGCTGTTCGCCTGGTATCGCATCGGCTTCGGCCTGCTGATCCTGGCCACCTGGCAGCTGCAGCTGATCGACTGGAGCAGCGCCCGGCCTCACTGATCCAGCAGCAGGCCGGCCTGACGGATTTTCGGCAGTTTGCGCACCACCAGTTGGTGGGCGCGGGTCAGCAGCTCGCGCAGCTCGGCGTCGCCCAGCGGGAAGGGCGCGTCCATGCTCACCCAGTGGGCGCGCGCCAGATAGGGTGCGGGGCGGATGCCCGGGCGGTCGACCATGCCGAGGAACAGCTCCGGCGCCACCTTGAAGGCCAGGCCCTCGCTGAGCAGGGCGAACATCTTGTTGCCGGCCACCGAGAACACCCGCACGCCACCCCACTTGTAGTCCTCGCGGGCGCCGGGCAGGTCTAGACAGAAGCGGGCGACCTGTTCCTCAGTCATGACTCGTTCACCTCCATATGCGTGCAAGCGGCTAACCTAGCAGAGTTTCACTCACATCCTGCAAGGAGCATGCGTCATGACACTCTCTCTGTATCAAGCCTCGGTTCCGGTATTCAGCCGCATGTTCGGCAATCTCGCGGCCATCCTCGACAAGGCCGAGGCTCATGCCCAGGCCAGGGGCATAGAGCCCGCCGTTCTGCTCAATGCCCGCCTGGCAGCGGACATGCATCCGCTGACCCGCCAGGTGCAGATCGCCAGCGATCTGATCAAGGGCTGCGCCGCGCGCCTGGCCGGCGTCGAGCCGCCGAGCTTCGCCGATACCGAGAGCAGCTTCGCCGAGCTCAAGGCGCGCATCGCCAAGACCCTCGACTTCATCGGCAGCGTCGACCCCAAGCTGATCGATGCCGGCGGCGAGCGCGAGATCGTGCTGAAGTTTCCCAACAGCGAGTTCAAGTTCGACGGCGCCAACTACCTGCTGTACTTCGTTCAGCCCAACTTCTATTTCCACATCACCACGGCGTACGCCATCCTGCGCCACAACGGCCTGGATATCGGCAAGATGGACTATATGGGCCGCTCCTGACACGCGCTCGCCAGTCATGGAGCCCCGCATCTGCGGGGCTCTTGCGTTGAGCCATCCGCGACAACCGACCGAGACACCCGGAGCAAAGCACTTTAATGTTGCTCGTGCGCTCGATTCGGCTGAGGAGGCCAAGGCATGGGCAAGCGAGATTGGGTGGTACACAGCCCCTCGCCGGGCAAGGTGGAGCGGATCGAGGCCTATTTCAGCGGGCACGGCTACGAGCCCCACCGGCATGACACCTACGCCATCGGTCGCACGTTGTCCGGGGTGCAGAGCTTTCGCTATCGCGGTGCCATGCGTCACAGCCTTCCCGGTGGTGCGCTGGTACTCCACCCGGACGAACTGCACGACGGGCAGGCCGGCACCGAAGAAGGCTTCCGCTACCGCATGCTCTACATCGATCCGGTGCTGATCCAGCAGGCGTTGGGTGGCAAGCCGCTGCCGTTCATCGCGGGCGGTCTGTCCGAGGACGCGCGCCTGCTCCGGGCGACCGAGTCCTTCATGCGGGCGATGGAGTGTTCTCTCGAATCGCTGGAAGAGGAAGACGCCATCCATGATCTGGCCCAGGCCCTAGCGACGGTGGCCGGGCAGCCTCGGGGCCGGCGCGCCTTCGACTATCCGGCTGCCGAACGGGCCCGGGCCTACATTCATGACATGCGCGGCGCGAGCATCACGATGGAGGAGCTGGAGCGGGTCAGTGGTCGGGAACGTTGCAGCCTGTCGCGGGACTTCCGCGCACTCTTCGGTACCAGTCCCTACCGCTATGTGACGATGCGCCGCCTGGATATCTGTCGTGAGCTGCTGCGCGCCGGCAGCAGCCTGGCCGATGCAGCCCTGGCGGCTGGCTTCTACGACCAGAGCCATATGACGCGCCACTTCGCGCGTGGCTTTGGCCTGTCTCCCGCGCGCTGGCTGGGACTGCTGCAGCCGCCCCTAGATTGCAGGATCGTACAAGAGGCGCGCCGCACCGATCGCTAGGCTGGTGGAAAGGTCAACGAGGAGCCCGCCATGTCCTGCCAGCACACCAGCCCGCAGCCGATCAACCTGCGCCAGAAATTCGCCCTGCTCACCGAGCGCTGGTCGCCTCGGGTGGTGGCCGAAATGAACGACTACCAGTTCAAGGTGGTTCGCCTGCAGGGAGACTTCGTCTGGCATTCCCACGCGGAAACGGACGAGGCCTTCCTGGTCCTGGAGGGCCAGCTGCATATTGACTTCAGGGATAGGCTAGTCACGCTCAACGCGGGCGAGCTGTTCGTCGTGCCGAGAGGTGTCGAGCACAAACCCTATGCCGAGCAGGAAGTGCTGCTGATGCTGATCGAGCCGCGCGGCGTGGCCAACACCGGCGATGCCGGCGGCGAGTACACCGCGCCGAACGATGTCTGGATATAGCCACAAATGACAGAGCCCCACACGGGCGGGGCTCCGCTTCGTCAGACGATCACACCCTGGCTGCGCAGGTAGTCGTCGTAGCTGCCGCTGAAGTCGGTCACGCCGTTTTCGCTCAGCTCGATGATGCGGGTGGCCAGGGAGGAGACGAACTCGCGGTCGTGGCTGACGAAGATCAGCGTGCCCGGGTAGTTCTCCAGCGCCAGGTTGAGCGCCTCGATGGACTCCATGTCGAGGTGGTTGGTCGGCTCGTCCATCACCAGCACGTTGGGCTTCTGGCAGGCCAGCTTGCCGAACAGCATGCGGCCCTGCTCGCCACCGGAGAGCACCTTGACCGATTTCTGGATCTCGTCGGAGGAGAACAGCATGCGGCCCAGGGCGGCGCGGATGTTCTGCTCGCCGGTGGTCCACTGGCCCATCCACTCGAACAGGGTCTCGTCGGCCTCGAAGTCGTGGGCGTGGTCCTGGGCGTAGTAGCCCACCTCGGCGCTGTCGGTCCATTTCACGCTGCCGGCGTCCGGCGCCATTTCGCCGACCAGGGTGCGCAGCAGGGTGGTCTTGCCGATGCCGTTGGGGCCGATGATGGCCACGCGCTCGCCGGCTTCGATCTGCACGCTGAAGTTGTTGAACAGCACCTTGTCGTCGAAGGCCTTGGAGATTTTCTCCAGGGTCACGGCCTGGCGGTGCAGCTTCTTGTTCTGGTCGAAGCGGATGAAGGGGCTGACGCGGCTGGACGGTTTGACCTCCTCCAGCTGGATCTTGTCGATCTGCTTGGCGCGGCTGGTGGCCTGCTTGGCCTTGGAAGCGTTGGCCGAGAAGCGGCTGACGAAGGTCTGCAGCTCGGCGATCTGCGCCTTCTTCTTGGCGTTGTCGGCCAGCAGGCGCTCGCGGGCCTGGGTCGAGGCGGTCATGTACTCGTCGTAGTTGCCCGGGAACAGGCGCAGCTCGCCGTAGTCCAGGTCGGCCATATGGGTGCAGACCGCGTTGAGGAAGTGACGGTCGTGGGAAATGATGATCATGGTGCTGTTGCGCTGCACCAGGATGTTTTCCAGCCAGCGGATGGTGTTGATATCCAGGTGGTTGGTCGGCTCGTCGAGCAGCAGCACTTCCGGGTCGGAGAACAGCGCCTGGGCCAGCAGCACGCGCAGCTTCCAGCCGGGGGCGACTTCGCTCATCGGGCCGAAATGCTGTTCCAGCGGAATCCCCAAGCCGAGCAGCAGCTCGCCGGCGCGCGACTCGGCGGTGTAGCCGTCCATTTCGGCGAACTCGCCTTCCAGCTCGCCCACCTTCATGCCGTCCTCTTCGCTCATCTCCGGCAGCGAGTAGATGCGGTCGCGCTCGGCCTTGACCTTCCACAGCTCCTCGTGGCCCATGATCACGGTGTCGATCACGCTGAACTCTTCGTAGGCGAACTGATCCTGGCGCAGCTTGCCCAGGCGCACGTTGGGTTCGAGCATCACCTGGCCGGCGGAAGGCTCCAGATCGCCGCCGAGGATTTTCATGAAGGTCGACTTGCCGCAGCCGTTGGCGCCGATCAGGCCGTAGCGATTGCCGTTGTTGAACTTGACGGAGACGTTCTCGAACAGCGGCTTGGCGCCGAACTGCATGGTGATGTTGGCTGTGGAGATCACTGCGGTATTCCTGAAAGACGGGCGCTTACGCGCAAAAGGGCGCGATTGTAGCGGTTTCCCGTCGTCAGGGCAGCCATGATCGGCCGACCGGAGCCTGCCCCGGCCGGCCGACGGCCTCAGTAGCGCAACCTGGCGCTCCAGTCGTCGTACTCGGCCGCCTGCTTCAGCTGCACGCGGAACTGCTCGGCCTCGGCGGCGTTGCTGGTCCACAGGTAGAGGTGGTCCTTCCAGCTGCCGGAGGGCCAGCGCAGCAGGTAGTAGTCGCTGCCGCGCACGGTGTCGCGGTCGAGCAGGCGTACCAGGTCGCCGTCCGCCAGGCAGCCGCTGGGCTTGTTCGGCAGCTCGATGCGCAGCCGGTTGGAGGAGTCGCCGGCCTTGGGGTAGTAGGCATAGTTGCCGCCGCCACCGCCCAGCCACCAGTTCAGCCAGTGGCCACGATGGCGCACCGACTCGATCTCCAGGTAATCGCCGCTGCGGATGCAGAAGCTCACCGGGTAGTGCCAGTTGCGCAGGCTGAACAGGCTCTCCGGCTCGCTGCCTTCACCGGTCACCCGCAGCCAGTCGGTGGCCTTGCTGGCGCTGGTGCGCAGGGTCTTGCCGTTGCTCTGGCTGCGCAGGGTCACCTGGCCGTAGCGGTTTTCCCTGGGCTTGGCGGCGCGGGTCGGGGTGCCGGCGTCGGCGCGGGTGAAGGCGGCCACCGGCGAGTGGTCGGAGTAGTCCTGGAACTGCCAGGTGGCGCCGGCCTGGGTCACGCTCCAGCGCGGCGACGGGGTGTCCAGCGCCTGGTTGTGCCAGTAGGGCGGCTGGCCGTGGTGGCGCGAGACGAAGATGTAGTCCAGGTACTCGGGCGTATGATTGGGGTACTGGTAGTTGGCGATGCCGTTGCGCCGGGTGTCGAAGGTGGTGTCGCTGCCGGCGTAGCTGTCCGGCGCGCGCACCTGCAGGCGTTCGAGCATGTCGCGATACTCGGCGCTGTCGCGGATCACGTTGAAGTCGCCGCCGATGAACAGCACCTGGTCCGCAGCTATGCCCTTGCCCTCGATGAAGGTGCGCATCTCGTCGAACTGGCTGGCGCGCACCGCCGTGCCCTTGCCGTCCGGGCAGCCGGTGTCGGCGGCCTGGGCGTGGTTGCCGATCACGTGCAGCGGCTGGCCGTTGCGGTCGAGGCGGGCGTAGACGAAGCCCTTGTTGGAGAAGTAGTCGGCGCCGCAGCCCTGGGCATAGACGTACTGCACCCGCTCGCGGATCGGCCAGCGGCTGACGATGGCCACGCCGCCGTCCTCCGGCGTGGTGTCGGAGTAGGCGCCCAGGGTGGCGTCCCAGCCGCTGCGCGAGCGACCGAGGATCGGCGTCTGGTGCGGGTACTCCGCCTTCAGGCCGTCGAGCAGGATGGCCGCGGCCGGATTGTCGAACAGCTCGTTGAGGATCACGGCGTCCTGGCCCTTCATGTAGTCGGCCTGGGCGATCAGCCGGGCGCGCTGCTCCTGGCCCCAGCCGGGCTTGATCGTGCTGGGCAGGAAGAACACGTTGTGGGCCAGCAGCTTGTACTGGTCGCTGGCGCTTGCCGATGCCGGCATGAGGAAGGGGAGTAGTGCGAGGGTGCAGCAGGCGAGCGGGGTGAACTTCATCCTGATAGCTCCTGGGTGGCCTTTACGGCCTCTTGTTGGTGGCATTCCCGATCTGGAATAGACCAGGCGCCCGAAGAATCCTGGAGCACTGTTACAGTTTTGCAAGTCGAGCATGTCCGCGCTGTGACAGAGCCATTGCACTAAGAGGACCGCTGGACTAGGCCAGAACCCTTATCGTAGGGGCTTCGCCCCGGTCGTCGAACAGGCTATAAGGCAGGCCGGTTTTTTCCGCTGGATTGCGCCTTGTTCGATCTCTCCGTTTATCTGGGCCTGTTTCTCTCCGCCTTCGGCGCCGCCAGCCTGCTGCCGCTGCAGTCGGAGGCGCTGCTGGTCGGCCTGCTGTTAGCTGGCGAGCAGCCATTGGCCGCGCTGCTGGCGGTGGCCAGTGTCGGCAACGTGCTGGGTTCGGTGCTGAACGCGGCGCTGGGGCGGGGTATCGAGCGCTTTCATGGGCGCCGCTGGTTCCCCGTGGGCGAACGGCAGCTGGAGCGGGCCCAGGCCACCTACAGGCGCTACGGGCGCTGGTCGCTGCTGCTGAGCTGGATGCCGCTCATCGGCGACCCGCTGACCCTGGTGGCGGGGGTGATGCGCGAGCCCTGGTGGAGCTTTCTGCTGCTGGTCGGCCTGGCCAAGACCTGCCGCTACCTGGCGCTGGCGGCCATCGCCCTGGGCTGGGCCGCACCCGGCTGGGCCTGATCCGCCTCACTCGCGATAGAACACCTGGATCAGGTGATAGCCGAACTCGGTCTTCACCGGGCCGTGCACTTCGCGCAGGGGTTTCTTGAAGATCACCTGGTCGACGGCGCGCACCATCTGCCCCGGGCGCACTTCGCCCAGGTCGCCGCCACGCTTGCCGGAGGGGCAGGTGGAGTACTTCTTCGCCAGCACGTCGAAGGCCTCGCCGGCGGCGAGGCGCTTCTTCAGGGCGGCCGCTTCGGCTTCGGTTTTCACCAGGATATGGCGGGCCATGGCCTTGGGCATGATGGATTCCTCATTCTGCGAGGCCGCTATTGTGCCAGCATTCCATGCGCCATCAGAATGGCGCCATTTTCCAGGCTTTGCTCGGGCGGAAACCCGCGCCGAGTTGGCCTAACTTGATAAGTCCACACAGATGGAAGCGCGCCCCATGGACCTCACCGCAATGCTGAAAATCCTGTCCAGCCAGGACGGGTCCGACCTCTATCTCTCCACCGGGGCGCCCCCCTGCGCCAAGTTCAACGGCGTGCTCAAGCCGCTCAGCCAGGAGGTGCTCAAGCCGGGCGACATCGCCGCCATCGCCAATGGCGTGATGGACGCGCAGCAGCGCGTCGAGTTCGAGAACGAGCTGGAGATGAACCTGGCCATCTCCGTGCCCAATGTCGGACGCTTCCGCATCAATATCTTCAAGCAGCGCAACGAAGTCTCGATAGTCGCGCGCAATATCAAGATGGAGATTCCCAAGTTCGAGGACCTCAAGCTGCCCGAGGTACTGCTCAAGACGGTGATGGAAAAGCGCGGTCTGGTGCTGTTCGTCGGCGGCACCGGCTCGGGCAAGTCCACCTCGCTGGCGGCGCTGATCGACTATCGCAACCGCAACAGCGGCGGTCACATCATCACCATCGAAGACCCGGTGGAATATGTGCACCGGCACAAGAAGTCGATCATCAACCAGCGCGAAGTGGGGGTGGACACCCGCAGCTTCCACGCCGCGCTGAAGAACACCCTGCGCCAGGCGCCGGACGTGATCCTGATCGGCGAGATCCGCGACCGCGAGACCATGGAACACGCCCTGGCCTTCGCCGACACCGGCCACCTGGCCATCTCCACGCTGCACGCCAACAACGCCAACCAGGCGCTGGACCGCATCATCAATTTCTTCCCCGAGGAGCGCCGCCCGCAGCTGCTCAACGATCTGGGCAACAACCTGCGCGCCTTCATCTCCCAGCGCCTGGTGAAGACCGTCGACGGCAAGCGCCGCGCCGCGGTGGAGGTGATGCTGGGCACGCCGACCGTGCGCGACCTGATCAAGCGCAACGAGTTCTCCGAGCTCAAGGAGATCATGGAGAAGTCCAAGAACCTCGGCATGCAGACCTTCGACCTGGCGCTGATCGACCTGGTACGCGAAGGCGCCATAGACGAGGAAGAGGCGCTGAAGAACGCCGACTCGGCCAACAACGTGCGCCTCAAGCTCAAGCTGTACAAGGACGACCCGGCGGCCCAGCAGGCCGCAGCGGCTCCCGCCGAAGAGGAAAAGCCGGCCAGCGCGCCAGCCAACTGGGCTATGGAGCTCAAGCTGGAGGAAATCGAGGAGGAAACGCCACCGGAGGACCCTGGCCGCTCGGGGGTCTAACGGGCGCGCGGCAGCTCCAGGTGGAAGCCGGTGAGGCCGGCGTTCGAGGTGCAGCCGATCCGCCCCTTGTGCGCCTCGATGATGGAACGGGTGATGGCCAGCCCGAGCCCCGCGTTGCTCGGGCCGCCCTCGCGCCGGGCGGGGTCGACCCGGTAGAAGCGGTCGAAGAGCTTGTCCAGATGCTCGGCGCCTATGCCGTCGCCCGGATTCTCGACGCTGAGCGCGATCGAGTCGCCTGCCTGGCCAATGGCAACCCCGATCGTCTCACCCGCCGGCGTGTAGCGCAGGGCGTTGGACAGCAGATTGGACAGCGCGCGCTCGAGCATCAGCCGGTCGCCCGTCACGCGCCCCTTGCCCGTGACGGCGAGCCGGATGTCGCGCTCCTCGGCCAGCAGGCGGTAGTAGTCGAACAGCCGGGCGACCAGCTCGGCCAGCTCCACCTCGGTCTGCTGCGGGACGATCAGGCCGTTGTCGGCCTTGGCCAGGAACAACATGTCGTCGATCATCCGCGCCATGCGTCTGAGGTCTTCCAGATTGGCCTGGAGGTTTTCCTCATAGGCGGCGATATCGCGCTTCCTGCTCAGCACCACCTCGGTGTGAGTCATCAGATTGCTGAGCGGGGTGCGCAGCTCGTGGGCGATGTCGGCGGAGAAGTTGGAGAGTCTGCGGAAGGCATCCTCCAGGCGGGCCAGCATGGCGTTGAAGGACAGCACCAGCTGTTGCAACTCCAGCGGCACGGGCTCCAGCGGGATGCGCTCCTGCAGCGAGCGGGCGGACATCGAGGCGGCCAGCGCTGTGACCTGGCGCAGGGGGCCGAGTCCGCCGCGCGCCACCATCCAGCCCAGCGCGGCGCTGACCAGGGCGCTGATTGTCAGGCCGATCCAGAACCAGCGCCGCAGCGTGTCGAAGAAGTGGGCGTGGGTGGTGACGTCGAGCATGAGCATCAGGGTCAGCGGCCTGGGCTGATCGGGCACGTCGATCTCGGCCGTTATGCCACGGTACAGGTGCCCGCCGTGCTGCCAGTCCCAGATCTCGCCATTTGCGGCCCGTCTGAAGGCCTCGGGAATCTCGGCGGTCTTGGGGGCGGAGAAGAGCACGCCGCCATCCGCGCCGAGGATGGTCGCCGCCAGGTCCTGATGCGCGCCCAGCAGGGCGCGCAGACGCGGCAGCTCCTCGGTGAGGCTGGCGTCGCCGCGGGCATCGTTGAGTATGTGCCGGGTCGATTCGAGCTTCTCGACCAGGGCCTGGCGATCCAGCATCTCGAAGTGGTGCTGGCTGAGCAGGTTGAAGCTCAGCCCCGCCACCACCAGCACGGCAATCACCGCGAACATGAACATCAGGCTCATGCGGGCGGTCAGCGAGAGGCGGGCAGGGCTCACTCCGGCGCATCCATCAGGTAGCCCATGCCGCGCACGGTGTGGATCAGCTTGAGTGGGAAGTCGTCGTCGATCTTCGCGCGCAGGCGGCGCACGGCGACTTCGATGACGTTGGTGTCGCTGTCGAAGTTCATGTCCCAGACCTGGGAGGCGATCAGCGACTTCGGCAGGACCTCGCCGCGCCGGCGCAGCAACAGCTCCAGCAGGGAGAACTCCTTGGCCGTCAGGTCGATGCGCCTGCCACCTCGGGTCGCGCGGCGCTTCAGCAGGTCGACCTCGAGATCGGCGATGCTCATGCGGGTCGGCGCGGGGGCGCCATTGCCCCGGCGCAGCAGCGTACGGACCCGGGCCAGCAGCTCGGCAAAGGCGAATGGCTTGATCAGGTAGTCGTCCGCGCCGAGTTCCAGGCCCTTGACCCGGTCCTCCACGCCGTCGCGGGCGGTGAGGAACAGCACCGGAACCTCCTGGCCCGCCGCACGCAGCCGGCGCAGCACCTCCCAGCCATCCAGCCCCGGCATCATCACGTCGAGAATCAGCAGGTCATAGGCCTCGCTGAGCGCCTGCTGAACGGCATCCGTGCCGCTCATCACCCGGTCGACGGTGAAGCCGGCCTCGCCAAGGCCCTGCTGCAGGTAGGCCCCGGTTTTGGGTTCGTCTTCGGCTACCAGTAGTTTCATGCGCGCGGATTCCTCAAATCCTGTGGGCTGGGAGTGTGCCGGCAAAGCAGACCACCGACCAGCGGCTTACGGAAATGTAATCCTGGCTTCAGGGCGGTGACAGGCTGGCCTGCCTAAGGTGGCCACGAGCCCGATGTCCGGGCCCGTCCAACCCACGAGGAATCCAAGATGAAATCGATCAAAGTGCTGTTCGTAATGGCCGCTCTCGGCGTCTCCGGCCTGGCCATGGCCGAAGGCGGTGCGGAGCGTACCCTGGCGCGCATGGAGCAGGCTCGCCAGGCGGCCATGCCGGCCCAGCAGCAGGCAGAGCGGGCTGCGGCCGACACCAAGCACGCCAACTGCTGAGTCAAGCTGACAGAAATGTAATCACTCAGGCGGCCGGGATATGGCAGCTTGTTACGGGTTCGCCGCGCAGAGGCCCGCCCTCTGCCGCAGGCGAGGAACGCCATACTCGATATCCCGGCTTATCTGACTGACTGGATACAAGGGCATGCATAGCAGAACCACTAGGCGAACCTTCGTCAAAGGCCTGGCCGCCACCGGCATTCTGGGTGGCCTGGGCCTGTGGCGCACGCCGGTCTGGGCGGTGACCAGCCCTGGCCAGGCCAATGTGCTGAGCGGCAGCGATTTCGATCTGTTCATCGGCGAGCTGCCGGTGAACATCACGGGCGCATCGCGAACGGCGATGGCCATCAATGGCTCCATTCCAGGGCCGATTCTGCGCTGGCGCGAGGGGGATACCGTGACCCTGCGCGTGCGCAACCGGCTGAAGGAGGACACCTCCATCCACTGGCACGGCATCATCCTGCCCGCCAACATGGATGGCGTGCCTGGCCTGAGCTTCCATGGCATCGCCCCCGACGGCCTGTACGAATACAGATTCAAGGTCCGACAGAACGGCACCTACTGGTACCACAGCCACTCCGGCCTGCAGGAGCAGGTCGGGGTCTACGGTGCCCTGGTGATCGATGCGAAGGAGCCCGAGCCCTTCGCCTACGACCGCGACTACGTCGTGCTGCTGAGCGACTGGACCGACGAGAATCCGGCCCGGGTCATGGCCAAGTTGAAGAAGCAATCGGACTACTACAACCGCCACAAGCGTACCGTCGGCGACTTCATCGACGACGTGAGCGAGATGGGCTGGTCCGCCGCGGTGGCCGATCGCAAGATGTGGGCCGAGATGAAGATGAGCCCCACCGACCTCGCCGACGTCAGCGGCTACACCTACACCTATCTGATGAACGGCCAGGCACCGGACGGCAACTGGACCGGCCTGTTCAAGCCGGGCGAGAAGATCCGCCTGCGCTTGATCAATGCCTCGGCCATGAGCTACTTCGATGTGCGCATCCCGGGCCTGAAGATGACGGTGGTGGCGGCCGACGGCCAGCATGTCGAGCCGGTCGGCGTCGATGAGCTGCGCATCGCCGTGGCGGAAACCTACGACGTCATAGTCGAGCCGGAAGGCGAGCAGGCCTATACCATCTTCGCCCAGTCCATGGACCGCAGCGGTTATGCCCGCGGCACCCTGGCGCTGCGCGAAGGCCTGAGCGCCCCCGTTCCGCCGTTAGACCCGCGTCCGCTGATCGCCATGAGCGACATGGGCATGGATCACGCCGGCATGGGCCACGGCGCCATGCAGGGCGACATGGCCGGCATGGATCACAGCCAGATGGCCGGGATGGACCATGGCGCCATGGATCACGGCCAGATGGCAGGCATGGGCGCGATGCAGACGCATCCGGCCTCCGAGACCAACAACCCGCTGGTCGACATGCAGACCATAATGCCGACGCCCAAGCTGGACGACCCGGGCATCGGCCTGCGCAATAACGGCCGCCGGGTCCTGACTTACGCGGATCTGCGCAGCACCTTCCCCGACCCGGATGGCCGCGAACCGAGCCGCACCATCGAGCTGCACCTCACCGGGCACATGGAGAAGTTCGCCTGGTCGTTCGACGGCATCAAGTTCTCCGATGCCGAGCCGCTGCGGCTGAAGTACGGCGAGCGCGTGCGCATCACCCTGGTCAACGACACCATGATGACCCACCCCATCCACCTGCACGGCATGTGGAGCGACCTGGAGGACGAGCACGGCAACTTCCTGGTGCGCAAGCACACCATCGACATGCCGCCGGGCTCCAAGCGCAGCTACCGCGTGACCGCCGACGCCCTGGGGCGCTGGGCCTACCATTGCCACCTGCTGCTGCACATGGAAATGGGCATGTTCCGTGAAGTGCGAGTGGACGAGTAAAGGAGAGATTCAATGAGCAATTTCCTGACACGAAACACTCTGCTCGGCGGTTTCGTCATGCTGAGCCTGCTGGGGGCCATGCACGCCTCTGCCTCGACGGCAGGCGAGGGTCACGATGAGCACGGCCGGCACGCGGCCGAGGCGCCCAAGGCGGCAGGTGACGGAGCAGCTCCCTTATCGCCGGACGGGGCTGCCCAGCCACGGCCGATGGATCATGACGCCATGAGCCATGAGGGCATGGACCACGCGCACATGACGAAAGGGCATGGCGGCGAAGCCGAGGCGGGTTCGAACCATGATCACTAGGCTCGCACGTCCCTCGCTCATTGCGCTGACGGTATCGCTGAGCGCGCTCGCTAGCGGTGTCGCCCTCGCTGCCGAGATGGATCATTCGGCCATGGGCCATGGCGCCATGCCGATGGATCACGGCCAGATGATCCATGGCGCCGCGCAGACCGAGACGGGCGCCATGGATCATGCTCAGATGGGGCATGGTCAGTCCATGGACCACAGCAAGATGGGCCACCGGATGGAGGGCATGGATTACGGCTCCATGGATCATTCCCAGATGAACCAGGGCCCTGCCGAAGCCCCGAGAACCACCAGCCGCACGCCCATCCCGGTGCTGACCGACGCCGATCGCGAGGCGGCGTTCCCGCCACTGCCGGGCCACCAAGTGCACGACAGCGCCATCAACAGCTTCTTCCTGCTCGATCAGCTCGAATACCAGGATGCCGATGAAGGCAGCGCCCTGGCCTGGGATGCCTCCGGCTGGGTGGGTGGCGACATCGACAGGTTCTGGTTCCGCTCCGAAGGCGAACGCAGCAACGGCGTCACCGAGGATGCCGAGTTGCAGCTTCTGTACGGGCGAGGCATCGGCCCCTGGTGGGATGTGGTCGCCGGCGTACGCCAGGACTTCAAGCCCGAATCGCCGCAGACCTGGGCGGCCTTCGGCGTACAGGGCATGGCGCTCTATGCCTTCGAGGTCGAGGCCACCGCCTTCGTCGGTGAGAACGGGCAGAGCGCGGCGCGCCTGGAGGGCGAGTACGACATTCTGCTGACCAACAGGCTGATTCTTCAGCCGACCGCCGAAGTGAATTTCTACGGCAAGAACGACCCGGCACGGGGCGTGGGCTCGGGGCTGGCCAACAGCGAACTGGGCCTGCGCCTGCGCTACGAAATCGTCCCCCAGTTCGCACCCTATATCGGCCTGACCTGGAGCCGCGCCTATGGCAACACCGCGGACTTGGCACGCGAGGAGGGCGGAGATGTCGAAGAGGCACGCTTCGTCGCCGGTATTCGGATGTGGTTCTGAAGGCCTGACATGAAAAGAACGATTGCAACCCTGGTGGCGGCGGGCGTGGCCGGTAGCGCCGCGCTACTGGCCGGCGCCTATGTCGGCCTGGTCAATGTCGGCGCCGACGACCCCCATTTCCCGGCCGTGCATGCCTTCCTGGCGATGGCGCGCGACCGCTCCATCGCGGTGCGCGCCAAGCACATCGAAGTGCCCAGGCTGGACGATGAGGCGCTGATCCGCGCCGGCGCGGGCAACTACGACGCCATGTGCGTCGGCTGCCATCTGGCACCCGGGGTGGCGCAGACCGAGCTGGGCCAGGCGCTATACCCGGCGCCGCCGAACCTCACCGAAACGGGCGTGGATGGCAACCCGGCGGCGGCCTTCTGGGTCATCAAGCACGGCATCAAGGCCACCGGCATGCCGGCCTGGGGCAAGAGCATGGCCGACGAGTACATCTGGGGCATGGTCGCCTTCCTCAACGAGCTGCCGCGGATGGACGTCGAGCGTTACCGGGCCCTGGTGGCCTCCAGCGCAGGCCATCGGCACGGCGGGGGCGAGAGCCCGATGCACAATCATGAAGGCCCGCATGGCGACGAGCAGCCGGGGCACCCTGGGACGGGTGACGTCCACCATGACTCGATGGCCGCCGAAGACCACCATGGCGGCGCTGCGGCCGATGCGGATGCTGCGCATAGCGCTCCCCAACAGGCGCCAAAGGCCGCCCCCACGCCCCATACCCACAGCGATGGCAAGCAACATGTCCATGAGAGTTAAGCCTCAAGGCTCGTGCCTGGCCGCCCTCGACTCCGCGCAGGCCGATGAGTCCACGACCATCGACATGCATCTGGCTGTTCGGGCGGCTCTAGCCCACTAACTCGATCAACCACACGAGGGCCAAAGGTCCGGTGCACAGCCAGGGCGCATCGCATTTTCGTTCAGCGCCGGTTCAGGATGGGTTCAGCAGCGGTTCAGGGCCGCGCCGGCAACATGTTCTCCGAGTCAAGCCACTCCCAACCACTCGGAGAAACCACCATGCAACACACTCTCAGCAAACTCGCCCTGGCCACCACCCTGAGCTGCGCCGCCGTGGCCGCCAACGCCGCCGACAATTTCGTCGGCCTGACCTGGGGCCAGACCGACAACAACATCCAGAAGTCCGGCGCGCTGAATCGCAACCTGGACAACCCCAAGCTGGACAAGGTGATCGACGGCACCGGCACCTGGGGCGTGCGCGCCGGCCAGGTGGAGCACAACGGTCGCTACTACCTGACCTATGAGAACCTTTCGGACACCTACCAGGGCTACAAGCACCGTCAGCAGAACCTGTTGGCCAGCTACGACGCCTTCGTGCCGCTGGGCGACAACGGCACCAAGCTGTTTGGCGGCGCCACCCTCGGCCTGGTCAAGCTGGAGCAGGAGTCCAGCGGATTCAAGCGCGACAGCGACATCGGCTACGCCGCCGGCCTGCAGGCGGGTATCCTGCAGGATCTGAACAAGAACGCGTCGATCGAAGCCGGCTACCGTTACCTGCGTAGCAACGCCAGCACCGAGATGGCTCCGCACGGTGGCGGCAAGCTCGGCTCGCTGGATTTGCACAGCAGCGGCCAGCTCTACCTCGGCGCCAACTACAAGTTCTGAGAACGAGGACAGAGGCCGGGCGTTAGCCCGGTCTCGCGCAGGAATAGACGCATGAAGATTCTGCTGGTCGAGGACGAGGCGCTGCTGCGCCATCACCTGCACACCCGCCTCGGCGAGCGCACCTTCGTGGTGGACGCGGTGGCCGATGCAGAGGAGGCACTGTATCGCGCCCGGGAGTTCAACCACGACATCGCCATAGTCGATCTCGGCCTGCCCGGCATGGGCGGGCTGGACCTGATCCGCCAGCTGCGCAGCCAGGGCCACGGCCTGCCGATCCTGATCCTCACCGCCCGCGGCAACTGGCAGGACAAGGTCGAGGGGCTGGCCGCCGGCGCCGACGATTACCTGGTCAAGCCGTTCCAGTTCGAGGAACTGGAGGCGCGCCTGCATGCCCTGCTGCGCCGCTCGGTCGGCCTGGTGCAATCGAGTGTCGAGGCCGGCCCGCTCAGGCTCGACCTCAACCGCAAACAGGCCCTGGTCGACGAGCAGGCGCTGGCGCTCACCGCCTTCGAGTACCGCATCCTCGAATACCTGATGCTGCACCCGCAGCAGGTGGTGTCCAAGGATCGCCTGATGGAGCAGCTGTACGAGGGCGACGACGAGCGCGACCCCAACGTCATCGAGGTGCTGGTCGGACGCCTGCGGCGCAAGCTGGAGAGCGCCTGCGCGCTCAAGCCGATCGACACGGTGCGCGGCCAGGGCTACCTGTTCACCGAGCGCTGCCGATGATCCGCTCGCTGCGGGTTCGCCTGATGCTCGGCGCCGCCACCCTCGCGGCACTGTTCATGCTGGCCCTGTTGCCGGTGCTGCAAGGCGCCTTTCGCAGCGCCCTGGAGGGCGTCATCGAGCAGCGCCTGGCGGCCGACGCCGCCACCCTGATCTCCGCCGCGCGCATCGAGAGCGGCCGCCTGAGCATGCCCGAACGCCTGCCGGACGAGGAGTTCAACCTGCTCGAATCCAAGCTGCTCGGCTTCATCTACGACCGCGACGGCACACTGCTCTGGCGCTCACCCTCCAGCGGCGACGAGCGTATCGACTACCGGCCCCGCTATGACGGCGAGGGCTACGATTTCACCCGCCTGCACGATGAGCGTGGCGTGGAGTTCTTCGTCTACGACCTGGAAGTGGATCTGCTACGCGGCCAGGCCGCCGCCTACAGCATCGTCACCATGCAGCCGGCCAGCGAATACCAGGCCATGCTCGACGGCCTCGGCCGCCAGCTCTGGCTATGGTTGGGCGGCGCGCTGCTGGTGTTGCTCGGCCTGCTGTGGCTGGGCCTGACCTGGGGCTTCGGCAGCCTGCGGGCCTTGAGTCGCGAACTGGACGAAGTGGAGGGCGGCAACCGCGATCACCTCAGCCGCGAGCATCCTCGCGAACTGCTGCGCCTGACCGACTCGCTGAATCGTCTGCTCGACGGCGAGCGGCGCCAGCGCGAGCGCTACCGCGATTCGCTCGGCGACCTGGCGCACAGTCTGAAGACGCCGCTGGCGGTGTTGCAGGGGGTCGGCGAGGCGCTGGCCGAACGGGAGCAGGCGCGCGTGTTGCAGAGCCAGGTGGAGCGCATGAGCCAGCAGGTGGACTACCAGTTGCAGCGCGCCAGCCTGCGCAAGAGCGGCCTGGTGCGCCACCGCGAGCCCTTGGCGCAGACCCTGGAGACCCTCTGCGGCGCGCTGGACAAGGTCTACCGCGACAAACGCGTGCGGGTGTGGCGCGACTTTCCCGCCGAGCTGTGCGTGCCCATGGAGCGCGGCGCGCTGTTCGAGCTGCTCGGCAACCTGCTGGAGAATGCCTACCGACTGTGCCTGGGGCAGATCCGCGTCGGCGCACGAGCGACGGCCGATGGCTGCGAGCTGCTGGTGGAGGACGACGGCCCCGGCATCCCCGTCGATCAGCGGGCGCGCATTCTCCAGCGCGGCGAACGGCTGGACAGCCAACATCCGGGGCAGGGCATAGGCACCGCCGTGGTGGTGGACATCCTCGACAGCTACGACGGTGAGTTGCAACTGGAGGACTCCGAGCTGGGCGGCGCCTGTTTCAGGATGAAGCTGCCGGGCTGACTAGCTGTGTGAACCCAATGCGCAGCAAATCAGGACGAGCTGAAGAGCCGCATGCGTTCGGAGTATTACGGCCCCAGCGGATTCCGTCTTGCTTCCGGCGCTGTGCAGCTATGGCCTGCCTGATTGCCGGAGCAATATAGCCAGCGTTACCTCGAACCGAAGCGCCAGGCTGCAGTAGACGCATGATTTCCCGCTCAATCCTCCGCCAGTAGGGCCGAATGGCGCGATGGTCTGCGGCGCCGCATCAGCCAATAGGCCGCCGGCACGACCAGCATGGACACCAGCGGCGCGCTGAGCATGCCGCCGACCATGGGCGCGGCGATGCGCTTCATCACCTCGGAGCCGGCACCGTCACCCCAGAGGATGGGCAGCAGGCCTGCAATGATCACCGCCACCGTCATCACCTTGGGCCGCACGCGCAGCACGGCGCCCTCGCGAATTGCCTCGCGCAGGGCCTCGGCGTCGCCCTGGCCGGCCTCCAGGCGCGCCTGCCAGGCGTTCTTCAGGTACAGCAGCATGATCACCCCGAACTCGGCCGAGACGCCGGCCAGGGCGATGAAGCCCACGCCGGTGGCGACCGATAGGTTGAAGCCGAAGCCGTACAGCAGCCAGATGCCGCCCGACAGGGCGAAGGGCAGGGTGGCCATGATCAGCAGGGCCTCGCCGAAGCGCGCGAAGATCAGATAGAGCAACACGAAGATGATCAGCAGGGTCGCCGGCACCACCCAGGCCAGGCGGGCATTGGCGCGCTCCAGGAACTCGAACTGCCCGGAGTAGGACAGCGTCATGCCGGCGTCCAGGCGCACCTGTTCGGCCACGCGCCGTTGCAGCTCGCGCACGGTCGAGGCCAGGTCGCGGCCACGCACATCGACATAGACCCAGCCGGCCAGCCGGCCATTCTCGCTGCGCAGCATCGGCGGCCCCTCGCTCAGGCCGATGCTGGCCACTGTACCCAGGGTGATCTGCTGGCCGGACGCGGTGAGGATCGGCAGGCGGCGCAGGGCCTCGGGGCTGTCGCGCCACTCCTTGGGATAGCGCAGGTTGATCGGGAAGCGGGCCAGCCCCTCGACCGTCTCGCCGACATTGCTGCCGCCGATGGCGCCCGACACCACCGCCTGAACGTCGGCGATGCTCAGGCCATAGCGCGCAGCGGCCAGGCGGTCGATCTGGATGTCCACATAGCGCCCGCCGGTGAGGCGTTCGGCCAGCGCCGAACTCACCCCGGGCACCTGCTTGGCCACGACCTCGACCTCGCGGCTGATGCGCTCGATGGTCGCCAGCGAGGTGCCGGCCACCTTCACGCCGATGGGGCTCTTGATCCCGGTGGCGAGCATGTCGATGCGGTTGCGGATCGGCGGCACCCAGATGTTGGACAGCCCCGGGACCCGCACCGCGCGGTCCAGCTCCTCGATGAGCTTGTCCGGCGTCATGCCCGGGCGCCACTGCTCGCGGGGCTTGAACTGCACGGTGGTCTCGAACATCTCCAGCGGCGCCGGGTCGGTGGCCGTTTCCGCGCGCCCGGCCTTGCCGAACACCCGCGCCACTTCCGGCACCCGCAGGATCATACGGTTGGTCTGCTGCAGCAACTGGCTGGCCTTGCTGGCCGGCAGGCCGGGCAGGGCGGAGGGCATGTACAGCAGGTCGCCCTCGTCCATGGGCGGCAGGAACTCGCCGCCGAGTCTGGTCAGCGGCCAGAGGCTGCCGAGCAAGACCAGCAGGGCCAGCGCCAGCGTGGCCCTCGGCCAGGCCAGCACCCATTCCAGCACCGGCCGGTAGGCCGCGATCAGCCAGCGGTTCAGCGGGTTCTGCCGCTCGCTGGGGATGTGCCCGCGAATCCAGTAGCCCATCAGCACCGGCACCAGGGTGACCGAGAGCCCGGCGGCGGCGGCCATGGCGTAGGTCTTGGTGAAGGCCAGCGGGCCGAACAGGCGCCCCTCCTGGGCCTCCAGGGTGAACACCGGGAGGAACGACAGGGTGATGATCAGCAGGCAGAAGAATAGCGCCGGGCCGACCTCGGCCGCGGCCGTGGCCATTACCCGCCAGTGCGCCTCGCCCTGCAGCCGCGCGCCGGGATGCCGGGCCTGCCAGGCCTCGATGTGCTTGTGCGCGTTCTCGATCATCACCACGGCGGCATCGACCATGGCGCCGATGGCGATGGCGATGCCGCCGAGCGACATGATGTTGGCGTTGATGCCCTGCTGGCGCATGACGATGAAGGCCATGAGGATGCCCAGGGGCAGGGTGATGATCGCCACCAGCGACGAGCGCAGATGCCAGAGGAAGAGCAGGCAGACCAGGGCGACCACGACGAACTCTTCCAGCAGCTTGCCGGCGAGATTGTCGATGGCGCGCTCGATCAGCGCGGAGCGATCGTAGGTGCTGACCAGCTCGACGCCGGCCGGCAGGCTGGCCTTGAGGCTGTCCAGCCTGGCCTTCACCGCGGCGATGGTGTCGCGGGCGTTCTTGCCGGAACGCAGGATCACCACGCCGCCGACCACCTCGCCCTGGCCATCCAGCTCGGCGATGCCGCGGCGCATTTCCGGCCCCAGCTGCACGCTGGCCACCTGGCCCAGCAGCACCGGCACTCCCGTTGCCGTTGCCCGCAGCGGCACGTTGCGGAAATCGTCGAGGCTCTGCAGATAGCCCGAGGCGCGCACCATGTACTCGCGCTCGGCCAGTTCGAGAACGGCGCCGCCGGCCTCCTGGTTGGCGCTCCTCAGCGCCGCTGCCACTTCCTGCTGAGTCACCCCGTAGGCGACCAGCTTCTGCGGGTCGAGCAGCACCTGATACTGCTTGACCATGCCGCCCAGGCTGGCCACCTCGGCGACGTTGGGCAGGCTCTTGAGCTCGTACTTGAGGAACCAGTCCTGCAGCGCGCGCAGCTGGGCGAGGTCGTGCCGGCCGCTGCGATCGACCAGGGCGTACTGGTAGATCCAGCCGACGCCAGTGGCGTCCGGACCGAGGGTGGTGGTGACGCCCTCGGGCAGGCGCTCCTGGGCCTGGTTGAGGTATTCCAGCACCCGCGAGCGCGCCCAGTACAGGTCGGTGTCGTCCTCGAACAGCACGTAGACGAAGGAGTCGCCGAAGAACGAGTAGCCACGCACCGTCTTCGCCCCCGGCACCGAGAGCATGGTGCTGGTCAGCGGGTAGGTCACCTGGTTCTCGACGATCTGCGGCGCCTGGCCGGGAAAGCTGGTGCGGATGATGACCTGGGTGTCGGACAGGTCCGGCAGCGCGTCCAGCGGCGTGCTGCGCAGCGACCACAGACCCAGGGCGGTGACGAACAGGGTGGCCAGCAGCACCAGGAAGCGGTTGCCGATCGACCAGTGAATCAGACGCGCGATCATGGCCGCTCTCCTTCCTTGTCGAGCCGCTCGATCAGCAGGCCGGCGTCGGTCTGCCGGGCGCCGATGCGCACCGCGTCGCCGGGCGCAAGACCGCCGGCCACCTCGGGGCTGGCCAGCGCAAAGCTCATGGTCATGGCAGGCATGTCCAGGCTCTCGAAAGGCCCGTGTTCCAAGGTGACCTGATGGGCGTCCAGGCTGCGGATCACGCCATGGGCCTGGTGCAGTCCCCCGGCGAGGATGCCCTGCAGGCTAGCCTCGGAGTCGATCAGGAACTGCCCGGAGACGACCACCGACTGGCCCTCCCTGAGGCCGGACAGCACCTCCAGGCGCCCGTCGGCCTCGCGGCCCAGGCGGATCTCCTGGGGCCGGTAGCGCCCGTCGCCCTCGGCCAGCATCACCAGTGCGCGCTTGCCGGTGCGGATCACCGCCTCGCTCGGCACCAGCAGCACGGGGCGCGGGTCGCCGGCGTCGAGGCGTACGGCGGCGAACATGCCGGGGCGCAGCCTGCCCTCGGGGTTGGCCAGCTCGCTGCGCACGGTGAGCGTGCGGGTCTGCGGGTCGGCGCTCGGCAGCAGGGCGATGACGCGGCCTTGTAGATGCTGCCCGGGGAAGGCCGTCAGGCTGGCGCGGACATCCGCGCCGAGGCGAATCTCGCCGGCCATGGCCTCGGCTACCGCCACATCCAGCCAGACGCTGGACAACCCGTTGATCCGCGCCAGTTCCTGCCCGGCCGCCACGCTCATTCCGGCGCGCACCGTCAGCGCCTGCAGCTCGCCGGCGATGGGCGTGGTGAGGGTGTGCAACGCCCGGGGAGCGCCGCTGCGGCGCACCTGCTCGATCAGCTCCGGCGGCATGCCAAGCAGGCGCAGGCGCTCGCGCGCCGCCGCGATCAAGCGGGCGTCGCCGCTGCGCTGCACGGCCAGGAACTCCAGCTGGGCCGCCGACCATTCGGGTATCAGCAGGTCGACTAGGGGCGCGCCGGCGGGCAGCACGTCGCCGGGGGCGCGGTCATAGACCCGCTCGACGAAGCCGCCGGCGCGCGCCTGCAGGTTGGCCACCTCGCGCTGGTTATAGGCCAGGCTGCCGACCGCCTCGATGGCGCTGGGCAGCACGCCGCGGACCACGGGCGCGGTGCGCATGCCGAGGCTCTGCACCGCCTGGGCGGGCACGCTGAGGGCGGAGGCATCCTGCGAGGCGCCGGCGTACTTGGGCACCAGCTGCATGTCCATGAAGGGCGACTTGCCCGGCTGGTCGAAATGCTGCGTGGGGTACATCGGGTCGTACCAGTAGAGCACCGCGCGCTCCGGCGCCGGCGCGTCAGCGGCTTCATTCTGAGTCTGCCGGGCCAGCCAGTAACCGGCGCCGGCCGCGATCCCGGCGCTGGCCAGCCAGGCGAGGGTGAAACCCTGTTTCATTGCAGGCCCTCCACATAGGCGTAATGCAGGCTGGCGCCGAGTTGACTCAGCTGGCGTTGTTGCTCGATGCGCCGCAGCCGGGCCTCGATCAGCTCACGCCGGGCCTCGATGACGGCCGTCAGCGTGCCGTTACCGGCGCGGTAGGCGGCCAGCTCCAGCTCGGCGCGGGTGCTGGCCAGCGGAATCAGCTCGTCGTCGCTGCGCGCCAGCGCCCTGCGCCGTTGTTCCAGCTCGGCCAGGCCGCTCTCCAGCGCGGCCCGGTGGGCGCGCAGCAGCGCCTCCTGCTCAGCCTCCAGCTGCGCCATGGCCTGTTGCTTGGCGCCGATCCTGGGTCCCTGACGGGTGCCGACGAACAGCGGCAGGTCGAAACTGAACTGCAGCATCAGCATGTCGCCGAAGCGGCTGTCGCGGTCGTTGTAGGCCAGCTCCACGCCCCAGTCGGGGGTCTTCTCGGCGACTGCCTCGGCCAGCTCGGCGCTGGCTTCGCCGACCCGGGCCGCGGCGGCGCGCAGCTCGGGGTGGCGGACCAGGCGCTGGCGCGCTGGCGGCATCGCCAGGCCCAGGCTGGGCGCGTCGCCCGCCAGGGGCCGCTCGGCCTCGTCGCCAATCCAGCGCCGCAGCCTGGCCCGGGCCAGCGCCACATCGCGCTCCAGCTCGTCGCGGCGGTCCTGCAGGGCCAGCGCCGCCTGGTCGGCGCGCAACAGCTCGCCAGGTTGCGCGCGGCCGCCGGCGATCAGCGCCTGCACGGTCGAGCGCAGCGTGGCGACCTGCTCATCCAGTTCATCGAAGAGTTCGCGGCTGCGCTCGGCGTAATGCACATCCAGCCAGCTCGCCGCCGTCTGCCGCTTGATCTCCAGTTGCATGACCCGCTGCTCGGCCTCGGCGCGCAGCACGGAGGCCTCGGCCAGCTGGCGGCGCGCCTGGCGCTTGTCGCCATTGGGAACCTCCTGGATGAACCCGATGCGGCGCATGGTCATGAAGTCGCGGTTCAGGCTGTAACGATCCGGCCCCTCGAGGGGCAGATTGTCGATGCCGAGGATCAGCCGCGGATCGGGCAGGGCGGATGCAGGCTCCAGCGCCTGCCGCGCCGAAGCGAGCTGCGCCTGGCGCGCGAGGTTGTCGGGCGCGCCTTGCTCGGCGAGTGCCTGCGCCCGCGCGAAGGTCAGGGGCTGCGCCTGGGCGCCAACGGAAAGGACAGCCCAGAGCGCGGCCGTCGGCACGCCCAGGCGCGCACGGCGTGGGAAAGGGAAAGCGGACATGCTTTCGTCTCCAATGCGATTGATCGGAGTCGCCCCGACGCGGCATGCGCGGAGCGACGGCGCCTGCGGCGCAGGCGCGGGGGATCAGGGCATCAGGCGAAGCGAGGAGGGCGCCAGAACCCGGCGGGCTCGCGCTCGATGGCCGCCGGGCTCGGCGCCGCCGCGGGACGTGAAGGGATCGGGGTGAGAGTCTTGCTCGCGGAGGTCTGTACGAGCCCACCGCTCTTGCATTCCAGGCCCGACTTGCAGGACTTCTTAGCGGACATTCCGCTGGATTCGTCCATGTGCTCGCAGCAGGGCGCATCCGCCAGCGCCGGTTCCTGGCTCTGCATCGGGCAATGCTGGGCCGGCATGCCGAAAGCCATGCCGGCGAAGCTCGGCAGCACGAGGCTGACCATCAGCAGCAGGACTAATCCGGTTCGACGCACGGGCGATCACCATTGGGGCACCGCGCGACGATAGCAGATCGCCCTGCAAAAGGCAGCGGGATCTCCCGGTATTCACAAGGCTCGCAGGGACAACCATGTAACAACGGGGCCGATTGACCATCGGAGGGGTGTAGGACATCTCTGGAGGATGAAATCATGAAAACTCTAATCGCCACGACCACTCTAGCGACCTTGCTGACGGGTTTCGGTGCCGTCCCGGCTCATGCGTCTGAGGCCAGCCCATTCTGGAGCGACCAGCACGCCCGGCTGATGCTGGCCGAGGGCGGCAGCGAGCGCCTCATCGTCAACCGTCAACGCATTCAAGAGTCGCTCGCTGCGCGAGATCGTCTGGACGATAGCCAGCGTTTCGCCGATCTCATCGAGGAACAGCCAACCGCGGCCGGCACCCGGGAGGACGCGCGGGAGACTCCGAGCGGCACGTCGGTACCGTCCTATAAGTCGCCTATCCTGCGGGATCGCGCCATCTACGGTAGTCCGCATTGATGCGTGGGGCGCCAGCCAAGGGAAGCCGCGTTTCGGGAGGCGGGCACAGGGATGTACCCGCCCGCGATGCGTGTGCCGAACCCTCGTCCTGGTGCCGCTCTACAGGAGGAGTCGTATCACCGGCCGCCATCTGTGCAGCATCCGCAGGGGCCTCGCCGTAGCTGGACCGGCGGGCAGGGCACCGAGCCGTAGGAGCAGAACACGCAACAGTCACCCGGTCTGGGACGCAACAGGGCGCGGCAGGACGGGCACTCCTGGTAGAACTGGCAGGCATCCGTCGGCATAGCCTGCTTCCAGGCAAAGCCGCACTGCGGACAGGTCAATTCGGACTCGAGGATGGCATTCATCGTCGGCTCACTTGTGCGCGATGGAGGGGTAGCCAGTGCTAACCGGGTAGAGCCCGCCGATGCTGTCGTTTATGGGCAAATGGCGGGGCACCCTGGCGCTCGGGGCGCGACATCGAGGTACGGCGCACTCAGTCATCCGCCTTGCGTAGTCGCTGAATGATGGCCGAGCTGTCGACCTGGCCATCTGCCAGCGGCAGTTTTTGCAGCACCTCGGAGGTCAGCTGCAACTGTTTAAGGTAGAGCTTGCAGCGTGGGCACATGCGTAAATGCATGAACACCGCCCAGCGACTCCTCAGGCTCAGGCGGCCCTCCATGATATCTGAGCTCAGCTCCGACATTTCCCGGCAGGTCAGCATGTTCCCGCCTCCTCGAAATGGTTGAGCATGGCATGCATGCGCTGCCGCCCGCGGTGCAGCAGGACGCGAATATTGCCTTCGCTCAGGTTGAGCGCGCGGGCGATCTCCGCATAGTCCAGGCCGCCCAGCTCGCGCATCAGCACCACGCTTTGCTGGTCGTTGGGCAGCCTGTGCAGGTGCTTGTTGATGCACTCGTACAGCTCTGCCTCGGTCAGCAACGCCTCCGGTGTATCGCGGTGCCATGGCGTGGGTGGGCTGCCCCAGGCACCTTGGGCATTGAAGCGGGAGCCGATGGGGGAGCCACTGTCCTTGCCCCAACCATCGAGGGGTATTTCGCGGCCCGTCTTGCGCAGGATGGCTTGGGCTTCGTTGATGGCTATGCGCGCAAGCCAGGTCCGCAGCTTTGAGCGGCCTTCGAATTTGGCGATGGCCGAGAATGCCTTGACCCAGGTCTCCTGGGCGACATCCTTGGCCAACTCGCGCCCCACCAGGGGAGTGGCCATCGTGACCAGAAAGGCATGATGCAACTGGATCGCACTCCCCAGGGCATCCTTGTCGCCCTGCCTGAGCCGCTTGAGCAATGCCTGTTCGTCATCCATCCGTGGTTTTCCTCCGTCGACGCGAGAATGAACGGATGTTTCTGGTTACAGCGCTGCTGTAACAAATCTGACCGGACTTGATCAGATTAGTAGTGAAACCCTCCGATAGGGGCGCCATCTGGCACTGAGCGCCGGCTTAGCCTTTCGAGGTTAGATGAGCGCTTGGGGGCGACGGCAAAGAGGGATGCCAGAGGCAAGAGGCCGGGTTGTGCCACAAGCGTGGAGACCGAGGGGGAAGAGCCGCTGTATCGCGGGGCCTCATGAACATCTATGGCATAGCACGTAATTTAACATAATATACATTATGCGAAGCATAGGACTCAGCGGAAGTGGACAGGGCTTGCGCTTCGCATAATGGTTCTTCTGTGAAATACGGCCCTGCCAAAGCGGCAAATTTCGAATCGGTGTCAGTGGCCGGGCGCGCGCCTGCTACTCCAGCGTCATCACCACCCGCCCGCCGGCCGGACAGGTCTCCATGAACTGGTTGGCGGCGACGAAATCCGCGAAGGCGAAGCGCCTGGAGATGGTCGGCTTGAGCAGACGGTCGGCGGTCATCTGGTTGATACGGGCCAGCGCGCGCTGCACCGCCGCCTCGTCGCGCTGCAGGCCCAGCTCCGGCTGGCCGGTGAAATCCAGCACACAGTGGCGGAAGAACTGCAGGTGCTTCTTGAACGCCGCGCAGGCCGGGAAGGCCGCGTCGTTGCCGCCGTTGACGCCATACAGGATCAGCTTGCCACGGGTCGCCGCGACGTCGCCGAGCAGCTTCATCTGCGGGCCGGCGCACTGATCCAGCACCACTTCCACGCCCTTGCCGTCGGTGAAGCGCTCGACTTCGAGGACCAGGTCCTGCTCCTCGGTGTCTATCACCTTGTCGGCACCCAGTTCACGCAGGTAGCCGCGAGTATCGCCCTCGCTGGTGGCGGCGATCACGGTGGCGCCCAGCGCCTTGGCCAGTTGCACCGCCTGCGGCGCCAGGCAATGGGCGGCCTCGGTGATCAGCACGCGCTGCCCGGGCTGCACATCGGCCAGCTCGACCAGGGCGAAGTAGGCCAGCATGAAGGGGGTGTAGTGCACGGCCGCCTCGGCCGGGCTGAGCACATCCGGATAGCGGGTCAGCGCGCAGCGCGGCATCAGCACCAGATCGCCCCAGGCCGGATACTGGTTGGGGCTGAAGGCCGGGAAACTGGCCACCGCCATGCCGGGAGCGAGATCCTCGACACCGGGACCGACCGCCTCGATCACCCCGGCCAGCTCGAAGCCGACACCGGCGGGCAGCCGCGCGGCCTCGTCCGGAGACAGGCTCTGGCGCCACAGCACGTCGCGCCAGCCCACGCCGAGCGCCTGGGTACGGATCAGCACTTCGTCATGACCGGGTTTCGGGGTCGGCAATTCCTCCAGACGCAGCACGCTGGCATCGCCGAACTGGTGGAAGCGGATCATGCGGGACATCACACACCTCGCCTACATATCTTCATGGCCACGGACTCTATACGGGCTTTACCTGCAAGACTACCCGCGCCTGTCGATAGTCACCATAACTGCGGATGATCGATTTACCCCTAAGACTTGACGTTGCCGACTCTGCCCCGCACCTTTCACAGATTCCCGAAAGGATGCCCGCGATGAACCGCAACGACCTGCGCCGTGTCGACCTGAACCTGCTGATCGTGTTCGAGACGCTGATGCACGAACGCAGCGTGACCCGTGCGGCGGAGAAGCTGTTTCTCGGCCAGCCGGCCATCAGCGCCGCCCTCGCCCGCCTGCGCAGCCTGTTCGACGACCCGCTGTTCGTGCGCACCGGACGCAGCATGGAGCCGACCGCGCGGGCCAGCGAGATCTTCGCCCTGCTCTCCCCGGCGCTGGATTCCATCTCCACCGCCGTCAGCCGCGCCACCGACTTCGACCCGGCCACCAGCAAGCAGGTTTTCCGCATCGGCCTGTCCGACGACGTCGAGTTCGCCCTGCTGCCGCCGCTGCTGCGCCGCCTGCGCGCCGAGGCACCGGGCGTGGTGCTGGTGATTCGCCGGGCCAACTACCTGCTGATGCCGGGACTGCTGGCTTCCGGCGAGATCTCCGTGGGCGTCTGCTACACCGACGAGCTGCCGGCCAACGCCAAGCGCAAGGTGCTGCGGCGCAGCAAGCCCAAGCTGTTGCGCGCCGACAGCGCACCCGGCGCGGTAAGCCTGGACGACTACTGCGCCCGGCCGCATGCGCTGGTGTCCTTCGCCGGCGACCTCACCGGCTTCATCGACGAGGAGCTGGAGAGGCTCGAACGCAAGCGCCGCGTGGTGCTCGCCGTGCCGCAGTTCAATGGCCTCGGCACCCTGCTGGCCGGCACCGACATAGTGGCCACCGTGCCGGACTACACCGCCGCCGCCCTGACCGCCGCCGGCGGCCTGCGCGCCGAGGAACTACCGCTGCCGGCACGCACCTTCGAGCTGCACATGGCCTGGCGCGGCGCCCAGGACAACGACCCCGCCGAGCGCTGGCTGCGCTCGCGCATCCAGATGTTCTGCGGCGATCCGGACAGCCTCGCCTGACGGGCTGCGAAGGCTCTAAATCGGCCATCGCACCGACTATCAATACAAACAGAGCAATCATCATTCCGGATGATAGTCACCTTCGGGTCGTTCGATTCGCACCTGCAAACTCCGCCCCGCAGACTCCGCCCATCCACAAATCCGACTGGCGGAGTCAAACATGGAACAGTCACCTCATCTCTCCTGGCGCCTGCCCCTGGCCATCGCCGCGGCCCTGGTGCTGAGCGCCTGCGGCAAGGGCGAGGAAGCCGCGCAACAGATGCCGGCGGCCAAGGTCAGCATCGCCGAAGTGATCGAACAGCCGATCAACGAATGGGACGAATTCACCGGACGCCTGGAGGCGCCGGAGTCCGTCGAGGTCAGGCCCCGGGTCTCCGGCTATATCGACCGCGTCGCCTTCCATGAAGGCAGCCTGGTGAAGAAAGGCGACCTGCTGTTCCAGATCGACCCGCGCCCCTTCGAGGCCGAGGTCAAGCGCTTGCAGGCCCAGCTGCAACAGGCCCGCGCCAACCAGACCCGCGCCGCCAACGAGGCCCGCCGCGGCGAGCGCCTGCGCCAGAGCAACGCCATCTCCGCCGAACTGGCCGATGCCCGCGCCAGCGCCGCTACCGAAGCCCAGGCTGCGGTTGCCGCGACCCAGGCCGAGCTGGACAACGCCCTGCTCAACCTCAGCTTCACCCGCGTCACCGCGCCGATCGACGGCCGCGTCAGCCGCGCCGAAGTCACCGCTGGCAACCTGGTCGGCGCCGGTCAGTCGCTGCTGACCACCGTAGTCTCCACCGACAAGGTCTACGCCTACTTCGACGCCGACGAGCGCGTGTTCCTCAAATACGTCGAGCTGGCCCGCCAGGCCGGCGGCGACGCCCGCGGCGCCAGCCCGGTGTACCTCGGCCTGTCCAGCGAGAGCGGCCACCCGCATGCAGGCCAGCTGGATTTCCTCGACAACCAGGTCAACCCGCGCACCGGCACCATCCGCGGGCGCGCCGTGTTCGACAATAGCGACGGCCGCTTTACTCCCGGCCTCTACGCCCGCCTCAAGCTGGTCGGCAGCGGCACCTACCCGGCCGCGTTGATCAAGGACGAGGCGGTCGGCACCGACCTGGGCAAGAAGTTCGTCCTGGTGCTCGACAAGGACAACGCCGTGCAGTACCGCGCCATCGAACTCGGGCCGAAGCTGGAGGGCCTGCGCATCGTGCGCAGCGGCCTGGCCAAGGGCGAGAAGATAGTGGTCAACGGCCTGCAGCGCGCCATGCCCGGTGCACCGGTCGATCCGCAAAGCGTGCCGATGGCCGACGACAGCACCCTCGCCCGCCTCGCCGAACTGCGCCGCGCCGTCGATGGCAGCCGTGCTCCACAGGTAGCCGAGCAAAGCGCCAAGCCCGGCACGCCGCGTAGCTGACCCTAGGCTGGGTTAGGCCAAAGGCCGTAACCCAGCGTTGCGAACCAGCCTGTACACCGCTCGCTGGGTTACGCCGCGAGGCGGCTAACCCAGCCTACGGGCCTACGGGCCGGGTCAGGTACAAGCCTTATCAAGAATACCGTCCGGTGAGCCACGCCGCAGGCCGGCTCTCCCCGAAAATGCCTATCCGCACAGGTAGACGAAGATGAATTTCTCCCAGTTCTTCATCCGGCGGCCGATCTTCGCCGCCGTGCTGTCGCTGCTGATCCTGATCGCCGGTGCGATCTCGCTGTTCCAGCTGCCGATCAGCGAATACCCGGAAGTGGTGCCGCCCACCGTGGTGGTGCGCGCCAACTTCCCCGGCGCCAACCCCAAGGTGATAGGCGAAACCGTCGCCTCACCGCTGGAGCAGGCCATCACCGGCGTCGAGGGCATGCTCTACATGTCCTCGCAGTCCACCGCCGACGGCAAGCTGACCCTGACCATCACCTTCGCCCTCGGCACCGACCTGGACAACGCCCAGGTACAGGTGCAGAACCGCGTGACCCGCACCATGCCGACCCTGCCGGTCGAGGTGCAGCGCCTGGGCGTGACCGTCGACAAGGCTTCGCCCGACCTGACTATGGTGGTGCACCTGACCTCGCCGGATCAGCGCTACGACATGCTCTACCTGTCCAACTTCGCCGCGCTCAACGTCAAGGACGAGCTGGCGCGTCTGGACGGCGTGGGTGACGTGCAGCTGTTCGGCATGGGCAACTACTCGCTGCGCGTGTGGTTGGACCCGAACCAGGTGGCCTCGCGCAACCTCACCGCCAGCGACGTGGTCGCCGCGATCCGCGAGCAGAACCGCCAGGTCGCCGCCGGCGCCCTCGGCGCGCCGCCCTCGGATGCCGGCAACAGCTTCCAGCTGTCGATCAACACCCAGGGTCGCCTGGTCAGCGAGGAAGAGTTCGAGAACATCATCATCCGCGCCGGCGAAGACGGCGAGATCACCCGCCTCAAGGACATCGCCCGCATCGAACTGGGCTCCAGTCAGTACGCCCTGCGCTCGCTGCTGAACAACCAGCCGGCCGTGGCCATTCCGGTGTTCCAGCGCCCCGGCTCCAACGCCATCGAAATCTCCGACGCCGTGCGTGCGCGCATGGCCGAGCTGAAGCAGGGCTTCCCGCAGGGCGTGGACTACGAAATCGTCTACGACCCGACCATCTTCGTGCGCGGCTCCATCGAGGCGGTGGTGCACACCCTGCTCGAGGCCATCGTGCTGGTGGTGCTGGTGGTGATCCTGTTCCTGCAGACCTGGCGCGCCTCGATCATCCCGCTGGCCGCCGTGCCGGTGTCGCTGATCGGCACCTTCGCCGTGATGCACCTGTTCGGCTTCTCGCTCAACGCCCTGTCGCTGTTCGGCCTGGTGCTGGCCATCGGCATCGTGGTGGACGATGCCATCGTCGTGGTGGAAAACGTCGAGCGTAATATCGGCCTGGGCAAATCGCCGGTCGAGGCCACCCGCCAGGCCATGAAGGAAGTGACCGGGCCGATCATCGCCACCGCGCTGGTGCTATGCGCCGTATTCGTGCCGACCGCCTTCATCTCCGGCCTCACCGGGCAGTTCTACCAGCAGTTCGCCCTGACCATCGCCATCTCCACGGTGATCTCGGCGTTCAATTCGCTGACCCTGTCGCCGGCCCTGGCCGCCGCGCTGCTGAAGGATCACCACGCGCCCAAGGATCGCTTCTCCCGCGTGCTCGACAAGCTGTTCGGCGGCTGGCTGTTCGCCCCGTTCAACCGCTTCTTCGACCGCGCCAGCCACGGCTACGTCGGCACCGTGAAGCGCGTGCTGCGCGGCAGCTCCATCGCCCTGCTGGTCTATGGCGGCCTGCTGGTCCTCGGCTACCTGGGCTTCTCCAGCACCCCGACCGGCTTCGTGCCGCAACAGGACAAGCAGTACCTGGTCGCCTTCGCCCAACTGCCCGATGCCGCCACCCTCGACCGGACCGAGGCGGTGATGAAACGCATGTCGGAGATCGCCGCCGAGCACCCGGGCATCGAGAACACCGTGGCTTTCCCGGGCCTGTCGATCAACGGCTTCACCAACAGCCCGAACAGCGGCATCGTGTTCACCCCGCTGCGTCCGTTCGACGAGCGCAAGGATCCCTCGCTGAGCGCCGGTGCCATCGCCGCCGAGCTGAATGCCCAGTTCGCCGAGATCCAGGACGCCTACATCGCCATCTTCCCGCCGCCGCCCGTGCAGGGCCTCGGCACCATCGGCGGCTTCCGCCTGCAGGTCCAGGATCGCGGCAGCCTCGGCTACGAGGAGCTGTACAAGCAGACCCAGAACGTCCTGGCCAAGGCGCGCCAGCTGCCGGAACTGAACCCGATGTCGCTGTTCACCAGCTACCAGGTCAACGTGCCGCAGGTGGATGCCGCCATCGACCGCGAGAAAGCCAAGACCCACGGCGTGGCCATCAGCGACATCTTCGACACCATGCAGGTGTACCTGGGCTCGCTGTATGCCAACGACTTCAACCGCTTCGGCCGCACCTATCAGGTCAACGTCCAGGCCGACCAGCAGTTCCGCCTGGAGCCCGAGCAGATCGGCCAGCTCAAGGTGCGCAACAATCGTGGCGAGATGATCCCACTGTCGACCTTCGTCAAGGTCGAGAACAGCTCGGGGCCGGACCGGGTGATGCACTACAACGGCTTCCTCACCGCCGAGATCAACGGCGCGGCGGCTCCCGGCTACAGCTCCGGCCAGGCCGAGGCGGCCATCGCCCGGCTGCTCAAGGAGGAACTGCCCAACGGCATGACGTTCGAGTGGACCGAGCTGACCTATCAGCAGATCCTCGCCGGCAATACCGCGATCTTCAT
This sequence comes from Pseudomonas sp. CAU 1711, assembly GCF_039888625.1. Taxonomy (NCBI): domain Bacteria; kingdom Pseudomonadati; phylum Pseudomonadota; class Gammaproteobacteria; order Pseudomonadales; family Pseudomonadaceae; genus Pseudomonas; species Pseudomonas sp. CAU 1711. Next base: position 44,099 of record NZ_JBDQQT010000004.1, on the reverse strand, counting down.
CTTCCCGCTCTGCGTGCTACTGGCCTTCCTGGTGCTGGCCGCCCAGTACGAGAGCTGGAGCCTGCCGCTGGCGGTGATCCTGATCGTGCCGACCGTGCTGTTCTCCGCCATCACCGGGGTGATCCTGGCCGGCGGCGACAACAACGTGTTCACCCAGATCGGCCTGATCGTGCTGGTGGGCCTGGCGTGCAAGAACGCTATCCTCATCGTCGAGTTCGCCAAGGAGAAGCAGGAAGAAGGCCTTGACCGTATGACCGCTGTGCTGGAAGCCTGCCGCCTGCGTCTGCGCCCGATCCTGATGACCTCCATCGCCTTCATCATGGGCGTGGTGCCCCTGGTGCTGTCGTCCGGCGCCGGCGCCGAGATGCGCCATGCCATGGGCGTGGCGGTGTTTTCCGGGATGATCGGCGTGACCTTCTTCGGCTTGCTGCTGACCCCGGTGTTCTACGTGCTGATCCGCGCCTTCGTGGAGAAGCGCGAGGCGCGCAAGGCCAACCAGATCGCTGACGAGGTGCATGCATGAAGCCGTTGATTCCCGCCCTGCTCGCCCTCGCCCCCGCTTTTATGTTGGCCGCCTGCGCCGTCGGCCCGGACTACCGGGCGCCGGACACCGCGCCTGCGCAGATCGCCGCGCTGGAGGCCGGTGACTACGACCGCACCGACTTCGAAGCGGCCTGGTGGCAGCAGTTCGACGACCCGACCCTGAGTCAGCTGGTGCAGCAGTCGCTCAAGGAAAACCGCGAGCTGCGCGTGGCCTTCGCCCGCCTGCGCGCCGCCCGCGCCATCCGCGACGATGTCGGCAACGACCAGATGCCGGTGATCACCAGCCGCGCCAGCGGCGAGTTCGGCAAGGCCCAGCAGCCACCGACCAGCGAGCAGCGCATCCGTCAGGAGCGCTACGACCTGGGCCTGGACATGGCCTGGGAACTCGACCTGTTCGGCCGCATCCAGCGCAGCATCGAGGCCAGCGACGCGCAGAGCGAGGCCGCCGAGGCCGAGCTGTACCAGCTGCAGGTCAGCCTGATCGCTGAGCTGGTGGACGCCTACGGCAATCTGCGCGGCGCCCAGCTCAGGGAGCGCATCGCCCGCGACAACCTGAACAACCAGCAGGAGTCGCGCGCGCTCACCGAGCAGCTGCGCGACGCCGGCATCGGCAGCGAGCTGGACGTGCTGCGCGCCGACGCCCGCCTGGCCGCCACCGAAGCCAGCCTGCCGCAACTGCAGGCCGAGGAAGCGCGGGCGCGCAATCGCATCGCCACCCTGCTCGGCCAGCGTCCGGAACAGCTGACGGTCGACCTTTCTCCACAGCCCTTGCCGATCATTGCCAAGGCCCTGCCCATCGGCGACCCCGCCGAACTGCTGCGCCGCCGCCCGGACGTGCGCGTGGCCGAGCGCCGGCTGGCCGCCGCCACCGCCAATGTCGGGGTGGCCACCGCCGACCTGTTCCCCAAGGTCAGCCTGAGCGGCTTCCTCGGCTTTACCGCCGGCCGCGGCTCCCAATTGGGCGCCGCCGATGCGCGGGCCTGGGGCGTGGCGCCGACCATCAGCTGGGCCGCCTTCGACCTCGGCAGCGTGCGCGCCCGCCTGCGCGGCGCCGAGGCCGACGCCGATGGCGCCCTGGCCCAGTACGAGCAGCAGGTGCTGCTGGCCCTGGAAGAGTCGGAAAACGCCTTCAGCGACTACGCCAAGCGCCAGCAGCGCCTGATCTCGCTGGTGCGCCAGTCCGAGGCCAGCCGCGCGGCGGCGGCCCAGGCCGCGGTGCGCTACCGCGAAGGCAGCGAGGACTTCCTGGTGCTGCTCGATGCCGAACGCGAGCGCCTGGCCGCCGAGGACGCCCAGGCCCTGGCCGAGATCGAGCTGTACCGCGGCATAGTCGCCATCTACAAGGCGCTCGGCGGAGGCTGGCAGCCCAGCGCCTGATTGCTGTTCCTCCTGGGCCGACACCGCCCTTTGTCGGCCACCACTCGTCCCCGCGGCTCAGCTCCTGTCCGTGGGGATTTTTTTATCCGCAAGAGCCGCTGCGAGATGAGCAGATATCACCCATTGGCGGACATTCGCGCGCCGAGTCGGGCACGCCGAACAGCAGGTCGAAGGCCCACTGGAAGGCAAAGGCGTAGAAGAAGAAAAACGCCAGCAGACCGATATCGGCGACCAGCGCCTGCCACCAGCCGATGTCCAGCCACCAGGCCATGACCGGCACCAACAACAGCGCCAGGCCACCCTCGAAACCGAAGGCATGCAGCAGCCGTCGCCCCAGCGTCCGGGTGCGCAGCCGCTGACGGCCCTCCCAGTACTCGAACAGGCTGTTGAACAGCATGTTCCAGCTCAACGCCAGCAACGACAGCAACAACGCCAGTGCGCCGGTGTGCGCCAGCCCCTTGTCGAAGGCCAGCGCCAGCACCGGGGCCACGAACAGCGCCCCGACCAGCTCATAGAGCACGGCCTGCGTCACTTTCCTCATCGGCCCCTGCATCTCATCGACCTCCTCGCGGCAACCCCGGAATGGCGTGCACTGGCGGCCACTCTAGGGCGGGCGAGTTTTCGCAACAAATGACCTATAGTTCGCCAGGATGAAATCAATTCACCAGTCAGGATGATGCCCGCATGTTTGCCCGCCTGCCCCTCACCGCGCTGCGCACCTTCGAGTCGGCGGCGCGCCTGGCCAGCTTTCGTGCCGCGGCCCTGGAGTTGAGCGTTACCCCGACCGCCGTTTCCCACCAGATCCGCGGACTGGAGCAATGGCTGGGCGTACTGCTGTTCGAGCGTCTCGGCCGAGGCGTGCGCCTCACCGAGGCCGGCGAGAAGCTGCAACGCAATCTGCACGGCGCCCTGCTGGAAGTCGACCGCTGCCTGACCACCCTGCGCCCGCAGCCCGGCGAGCAGTGCATCAGCCTCAACACCATGCCGGCCTTCGCCGCACTCTGGCTGATCCCCCGCCTCGGTCGTTTCTATCGGCGCCACCCCGGTATCCGCGTACGCATCGAGACCAGCAACGAACTGGTCGACCTCGAGCGCGACGCCAGCCTCGACCTGGTGATCCGCTGCGTCCTGGGCGAATACCCGCAACTGCACCAGCAGTTCCTGATGGAGGAGCGCTTCGCCGCCTATGCCGCGCCACAACTGCTGCAGCGCCTGCCCGGCGAAGCGGAACTGATCGGCGTGGGCTGGGAGGCGCCACTGTCCGGCCTGCCCGCCTGGGAGACCTGGGCCGACAGGGCCGGCGAAGACTGGGTACACGGCGCCACCCGCCGCGACTACCCGGACGAGCACTACGCCCTGCAGGCGGCCATCGCCGGCCAGGGCCTGGTACTGGCCAGCTCGGTACTGGCGTCGGACAGCCTGGCCAGCGGCCTGCTGCAACCCTATCGGAGCGACATCAGCCTGCCCGGGGCCCGCTACCTCGCGCTGTGCGTGCCCGGTCGCCAGCGTCAGCCGGCGCTCAAGGCCCTGCTGGACTGGCTGGCCGAAGAAGCGGCGCTGGAAAACGCCCCGGCTGTCGATTGAGGCGCGCGCCGTTCGACCAGTAGCAAGCCCCCAGCCCATGGAGACCCGCAGCATGGCCCTCGAACTCTTCGCCCACCCCTTCTCCTCCTACTGCCAGAAGGTGCTGATCGCCCTCTACGAGAACGACACGCCCTTCGAATACCGTCTGCTGGCGCCGGAGCAGCCGCAGAACATGGCGCAACTGGCCGAGCTGTGGCCCATGCGCCGCTTCCCGCTGCTGCTGGACGAGGGCCAGGCGGTGGTAGAGTCGAGCATCATCATCGAGCACCTGCAGCTGCGTCATCCGGGGCCGGTGCGATTGATCCCGGACGACCCGCAGCAGGCCCTGGAGGTGCGTTTCATGGACCGGGTGTTCGACAACTACGTCGCCACCCCGCAGCAGAAGTGCGTATTCGATGCCTTGCGCTCACCGGATGATCGCGATGCCTATGGCGTGGCCGAAGCGCGGCGCATGCTGGAAACCGCCTACGCCTGGCTGGAACGACGCCTGCAGGGCCGTACCTGGGCCGCCGGCGCCAGCTTCAGCCTGGCCGACTGCGCGGCGGCGCCCTTCCTGTTCTACGCCGACTGGACCCTGTCGATTGGTGAGGCCTTCCCCACCGTGCGCGCCTATCGCCAACGCCTGCTGCAGCGCCCTTCCTTCGCCCGTGCGGTGGACGAGGCACGGCCCTACCGGTCGTTCTTCCCGCTCGGCGCGCCGGACCGGGACTGAGCGCCAAGGGATTATGGGTTGCCTGGAAACGCTGCAAGCCCAGTGAAATTCAGTGGACTGCAAGTCACGCGATAGAGCGGATTAAGCGTATTCGAGCGAAATCTGTGAGCGCTGGGCACTGTCCCGCCAGTGTGCCGACTCTCGTACCGTCGAGGCTGCATAAGAGCAGCGCCCGGCCTCCTCTCGGGCTTGAAAGGCAATGCTCGCTTTGATTTTTCTCTTGGTTCCGTATACGTTACATTTATCTTGACTTGTTGCGTATACGGGACATGGACCATTCCCTCATCACCACTCGCCTTGGCCTGCAGGTTCGGCAGCGACGCCTGAACCTCGGCCTGACTCAGGCCAGGCTTGCCGCTCTGGCGGGCATCACTCGGCAGAAGGTCATCGCCGTCGAGAAGGGCGACCTGTCGGTCGGCATGACGGCCTATGCGCGGGTGCTGGGGGCCTTGGACTGTGAGTTCGCGGTGGTACCCGCCGCGATGCCCACGCTGGATGAAATCCAGGGAGTGTTCGACTGATGGCCGCCGTGCTGCAGGTTTCGACGCCAGAGGGCGATAGCGGGAAGATCCTCACCAGCGCTGGGGATTATCTGTTCCGCTACCACGAGGGGGCCCGCGCGCAGGCGGCGATCAGCTTGCTCATGCCGGTGCGGCTGGATGAATACCGCCACCGGGAGCTGCACCCGATCTTCCAGATGAACCTGCCGGAAGGCTATGTCCTGGAGCAGTTGCGCAACCGCCTGGCCAAGCTGGTGAGCGTCGACCCCACGCTGCTCCTGGCGCTGTCTGGCAGCAGTGCGCCGATTGGCCGTGTAACGGTGAATTCACCGGAGGTCGATGCGCTGCTGGAGCGGCAGCAGTTCCCGGGAGAAAAGCTGGAGGAAATCCTCGCCTGGGATGGTGCGGAAGATATCTTCGCCGGCCTGGTCGATCGCTACATCCTGCGTGCCGGCATCTCGGGCGTGCAGCCCAAGGTCTTGGTGCCTGAGCATCAGGACTCCGCGCCACAGCGTTTTACCTCGAAAACCACCGACCTGATCATCAAGAGTGGCCGGGATGAGTTTCCGGGGCTGGCGATCAATGAATTCCTCTGCATGTCCGTGGCCCAGGAAGCGGGGCTTGCGGTGCCGGAGTTCTACCTGTCGGCCAACGCCAGGCTGTTCGTCATGCGCCGCTTCGACCGCGACGAGCAGCTCAACCCCATCGGCTTCGAGGACATGGCAGCCCTGATGGGCCTGGCTGCGGAGCAGAAGTACAGCAAGAGCTATTCGGCCATCGCCAAGGCCATCCGCCTGTTCTGCCCGCCCGATCAGGTGCAGGGCTCGCTGGCCCAGCTCTTCGCCATGGTGACCCTGAGCTGCATCGTCGGTAACGGCGACGCCCACCTGAAGAACTTCGGGCTGCTGTATTCCGACCCCACCCGGCGCGATGCGCGGCTGGCGCCGGCCTACGACATCGTCAACACCACGGCCTACATTCCAGAGGACGTACTGGCGCTGGATCTCGTGGGCAACAAGTCGATGTTCGCGTCGCGGCAGGGGCTACTGGACTTCGCTCGGATCTGTGATGTGGCGCAGCCGGATGAAGTGATTCGCGGGCAGCTGGGCGCGCTGGAACGAGTGCTGGCGCGCTCAACCGAGGTGTGCGAGCAGGCCCCCCATGTAAGCGCGGCAATCAGGCGGTGCGCTGAGCCGTTTATGAAAACATTCGGCTAGCTGCGTGTTCGGACGGCCCTCGTTTGGCATGGATGTCATTGATCGGCGAGCCTATTCGGCTCATCTAGTGAGCCGATAATGCCGCCTATTCGGCTCATGACAGCCCTGGGTCCGCGAGACGTGGGTCAACTGGATTATCCCGCTTCGCTAACCATCTCCGGCCGATGGGCAATCGAATTGGGTGACGGAAGTTTTCTTGTACCGGCGCGAAGTCGCTTAGCATAGCCTCGCAACGTCCCCGCCCTGCTACAAGGAAAGTCGATGAAAAAGCGCCTGCTGCTGCCCCTGCTCTGCCTGTTCTCCACCCTCGCCCACGCCGACTCGGCATTGACCGAGGCCAGTATCCGCGCCCTTTACGCCGATATCGCCGCCGCCGCCTCGCAGCGCGATGTCGAAGGCACTCTGGGGTATATGAGCGAGGACGTGCGCATCCATATCGCCGCACCCAAGGGCAGCATCGAACTCGATGCGGACAAGTACCGCCAGTTGCTCACGCAGGGCTGGAGCGGCCTGGACAGCTACCGCATGGAAGTGGCCATCGAGTCGATCGAGATCGCCGCCGACGGGCAGAGCGCCACGGTCAAGGACAGCACCCAGGAAACCCTGAGCCTGAACGGCCAGGAGATGAGCACCGGCATGCAGGAAACCGCCAGCCTGCGCCTGATCGACGGCGAGCCGAAGATCGTGCGGATCGAGGCGACCATCCAGCCTTGAGGGCTATTGCTCGGCAGCGAGCCCCTGCCAGCCACCGCCCAGGGCGGCGATCAGCTGTACGCTGGCGATCAGGCGGCTGCCCTGCAGGCTCAGGCGGGTTCGCTCGTTGCTTAGCGCGGTGGTCTGCACGCTGACCACATCGGTGAACTCAACGGTGCCGGCCTTGTACTGGTTGAGCAGCAGCCGCAGCGACTCGCGTGCGGCGTCCAGCGCCTCCTGCTGCACGGCCGCCTCGCGCTCCAGCACGGCCAGCTGCACCAGGTAATCCTCCACCTCGCGGAAGCTGCTCAGCACCGTCTGCCGGTAGTCGGCCACGGTCTGGTCGTAGCTGGCCTCGGCCTGCTCGACGCGGGAACGGATCAGGCCGCCATCGAACAGGTTGAGGGCGAAGGACGGGCCGATCGACCAGAAGCGGTTGGGCGAGCTGATCCAGTCGTCCAGGCCGCCGCTGCGGTAGCCGCCAGTGGCGGACAGGCTCAGCTCTGGATAGTAGGCGGCTTCGGCCACGCCGATCTCGGCGTTGGCGGCCATCACCCGGCGTTCGGCGGCGGCCACGTCCGGGCGGCGCTCCAGCAGGGTCGAGGGCAGGCTGAGCGGCACGCCGGGCAGCGCCGGCACGTCATCGCGCACCGCCAGTTCGAACGCCGACGGCGCCACGCCGACCAGCACGGCGATGGCGTGCTCGAGCTGGGCGCGCTGGTATTCGATATCCACCGCCTCGGCCTCGGTGCCCTTGAGCTGGGTCAGCGCCTGGGTCACGTCGGATCTGGGCACTATGCCGGCCTTGTACTGGTTCTCGGCGATGCGGTAGGCCTGCTTGTAGGTCGCCACGGTCTCGTCGAGCAGGTGTTTCTGCCGGTCCAGCACGCGCAGCTGCAGGTAATTCTGCACCAGCTGCGACTGCTGGCTGAGGCGCACCGCGGCCAGGTCGGCGGCGCTGGCGTCGAGACCGGCGTTCTCCGACTCCAGCTGGCGGCGCAGCTTGCCCCACAGGTCCAGCTCCCAGCTCACGCCGAGGCTGGTCTCATAAGTCTTCGACACGGTCGAGGCATTGGCGCCACTGACGCTGACGCCTTCGCTGGTGCCGATGGTGCTGTCGCCGCCGCCCTGCCCGGCGCGGGTCACGCCGGCGTTGAGCCCCAGGCTGGGGAACAAGCCCGCCCGCGCGCCGCGCACCAGGGCCTGGGCCTGGCGGTACTGGGCGGCGGCCGAGGCCAGGTTCTGGTTGTTCGCGTCGAGTCGCTCGATCAGCGCGTCCAGCTCGGCGTCGCCATAGAGCTTCCACCAGTCGTCACGCAACTGAGTGTCGGCCGGCGCGGCAGACTTCCAGCCGGCCGCCTGCTTGAACTCGACCGCCGGGGCGCTGGTCGGGCGCAGGTAGTCGGGGCCGACGGCGCAGCCGGCCAGCATCAGGGCGGCCAACAGGAAGGAAAGGCGAGGCAGTGCGTGTTTCATAGCGGAGTTTCCAGGGCGGCATCGCTGCGCACGCCGCGCCAGCGGTTGACCCGGTGGCGCAGGCGGTCGAGGTAGAGGTAGACCACCGGGGTGGTGTAGAGGGTGAGCAGCTGGCTGAGGATCAGCCCGCCGACGATGGCCAGGCCCAGCGGCCGACGCATCTCGGCGCCTTCGGCCTGGCCCAGCAGCAACGGCAGCGCGCCGAGCATGGCGGCCAGGGTGGTCATCATGATCGGGCGAAAGCGCAGCAGGCAGGCGCGGCGGATTGACTCCTGCGGGCTCAGGCGCTCGCTGCGCTCCAGCTCCAGGGCCAGGTCGATCATCAGGATGGCGTTCTTCTTCACCACGCCGATCAGCAGGAACAGGCCGAGCAGCGAGACCATGCTGAACTCGCCGCCGGTGAGCAGGATCGCCGCCAGCGCGCCGACCCCGGCCGACGGCAGCGTGGAGAGGATGGTCAGCGGGTGGATGTAGCTCTCGTAGAGGATGCCGAGGACGATGTACACCACCAACAGGGCGAACAGGATCATCAGCGGCTGGCCCTGGGCCTCCTTCGCGAACTGGCCGCCGGTGCCACCGAGCAGGCCCTGCACCTCGGTGGGCAGGTTGAGCTCATTCACCGCCTTGCGGATCGCCGCGTTGGCCTGGTCCTGGGTCACGTCCGGCGCCAGGCTGTAGCCGATGCTCTCGGCGGCGAACTGACCCTGGTGGTTGACCCGGTCCTCCTCCAGGCTGCGCTCCCAGCGGGCGAAGCCGGACAGCGGCACGCGCGCGCCATCGGCGGCGATCACCTGGATCTGGTCGAGGGCCTCCGGATACTGGGCCTGCTTCGGGTCGATCTCCATCACCACGCTGTACTGGTTGAGCGTCTCGTAGATGGTGGAGATCTGCCGCTGGCTGAAGGCGTTGTTCAACACGCCGGTGATCATCGCCATGTCCACGCCCAGGCGCTGCGCCGTGGCACGGTCCACCACCAGGGTGATCTGCTGGGCACCCTCACCCTCGTTGGCGTCGATGTCGACCAACTCGGGCAGCGCCGCCAGGCGGTCGCGCACCTTGGGCGTCCACTCCTTGAGCAGCTCGAGCTCGCTGGCCAGCAGCACGTATTCGTTCTCCGAGCTGCGACCCTGGCGGCCACCGAACTGCAGATCCTGGTCGGACATCAGCATCAACCGCGCGCCGGGCACCTTGGGCAGAGTCTCGCGCAGACGATCCATCACTTCGCGGGCCGAGATGTCGCGCTCGCCGATGGGCTTCAGGCGCACCACCAGGAAGGCGTTGTTGATGCCGCTCTCGCCGCCGATGAAGCCGGCCACGCTGTGGATCGCCGGGTCCTTCAGCAGGCCGTCGCGGAAGGCGTCCATCTTCGGCTGCATGACCTGGAACGACAGGCCGTCGTCGCCGCGTACGAAGCCGATCAGCTGGCCGGTGTCCTGCTCGGGCATCAGCGTCTTGGGCACCGTGGCGAACAGGTAGAAGTTGCCGGCGATGGTCAGCAGCAGGCTGAACAGGGTCAGCTTGGCATGCGCCAGGGCCCACTCCAGGCCGCGCCCGTAGAACGCCAGCACGCGCTCCTGCACCCGCGCGCCGAGCCGCTGCAGGCGGCCCGGTTCGCGCGCCTCGTCCTCGGCCTTGAGCCAGCGAGCGCAGAGCATGGGCGTGAGGGTCAGCGACACGGCCATGGAGATGAGGATGGCGGCGGTCAGGCTGACGGCGAACTCGCGGAACAGGCTGCCGACTATGCCGCCCATGAACAGGATGGAGAGGAACACCGCGACCAGCGACAGGTTCATCGACAGCAGGGTGAAGCCCACTTCCTGGGCGCCCTTGAAGGCCGCGGCCATGGGCTTCTCGCCGGCCTCGATATGCCGCGAGATGTTCTCCAGCACCACGATGGCGTCGTCCACCACCAGGCCGGTGGAGATGATCAGCGCCATCAGCGACAGGTTGTTCAGCGAGAAGTCCAGCAGGTACATCACGGCGAAGGTGCCGACCAGCGAGACCGGCACCGCCAGCGCCGGAATCAGCGCGGCGCGCCAGCGGCCGAGGAACAGGAATACGACCATGATCACCAGCGCCACGGCGATCAGCAGGGTGCGTTCGGCCTCGTGCAGGCTGGCGCGGATCACCGGCGAGCGGTCCATCGCCACCGCCAGCTCGGCGCTGGCCGGCATCACCGCCTCCAGCGCCGGCAGCTCGGCACGAATGCCCTCGATGGTCTCGATGATATTGGCCCCGGGCTGGCGGTTGACCACCAGCAGCACGGCCTTCTCCGCGTTGTAGAAGCCGGCGTTGTAGCGGTTCTCCACCGAGTCGGCGACCGTGGCCACGTCGCTCAGGCGCAGCGGCGCGTTGTTCTGGTAGCGGATGATCAGGTCGCGGTAATCGGCGGCCTTGTGCAGCTGGTCGTTGGCCTGGATCTGCCAGTGGCGGTCGGCATCTTCCAGCGCGCCCTTGGGGCGGTCGCGGTTGGCCTGGTCGATGGCGCCCCGCACCTCGTCCAGGGCCACGCCGTACTGGTCCAGCAGGCGCGGCTCGAGCTGCACGCGCACGGCCGGCAGCGAACTGCCGCCGACCTGGATCTCGCCCACGCCCTGCACCTGCGACAGCTTCTGCGCGATCACCGTGGAGGCCAGGTCGTACAGCTGGCTCTTGTCCAGCTGCGGCGAGGTCAGCGACAGCACCATGATCGGCGCCTGCGAGGGGTTGTACTTCTTGTAGGTGGGCATGCTGCGCATGCCGCTGGGCAGCAGGTTGCGCGCGGCGTTGATCGCCGCCTGCACCTCGCGGGCGGCGGCGTCCACGTTACGCCCGATCTCGAACAGAATGATGATGCGCGTGCTGCCCTGGCTGCTGCGGCTGGTCATCTCGCTGATGCCGGCGATGCTGCCGAGCGCCCGCTCCAGCGGCGTGGCGACGCTGGAGGCCATGGTCTGCGGGCTGGCGCCCGGCAGGTTGGCGCTGATGACGATGGCCGGGAAGTCCATGTTCGGCAGCGGCGCCACCGACAGCAGGCGGAAGCTGAGCAGTCCGGCGAGGATGATCGCCAGGCTCAGCAGCAGGGTGGCCACCGGCTGGCGGATAAAGGGGGCGGAGAGGTTCATTGGCCTTCTGCCCTCACCCCAACCCTCTCCCGGTGGGAGAGGGGGCAGTCCGCGTAGGGCTGGTAGCCCTTCCCTTCTCCCCCCGGGAGAAGGTGGCCCGCAGGGCCGGATGAGGGACGAGTCGCCTGCACCACCCTCACCCCGGCCCTCTCCCAGAGGGAGAGGGAGTTCATGCCGCCACCCCCGCCGCGCTGCGCCCCAGCAGGCGCCGTGACATGCGGTCGAAGGCCAGGTAGATCACCGGCGTGGTAAACAGCGTGAGGATCTGGCTCAGCAGCAGGCCGCCGACCATCACCAGGCCCAGCGGCTGGCGCAGCTCGGCGCCGGAGCCGCTGGCCAGCATCAGCGGGATGGCGCCGAACAGCGCGGCCAGGGTGGTCATCAGGATCGGGCGGAAGCGCAGCAGCGCAGCGCGACGGATGGCGTCCACCGGCGCCATGCCCTGATGCCGCTCGGCCTCCAGGGCGAAGTCGATCATCATGATGGCGTTCTTCTTGACGATGCCGATCAGCAGGATGATGCCGATGATGGCGATCAGGCCCAGGTCGTTGCCGCTCAGCAGCAGCGCCAGGAGCGCGCCGACACCGGCCGAGGGCAGCGTCGAGAGGATGGTGATGGGGTGGATGTAGCTCTCGTAGAGCACACCCAGCACGATGTACATGGTGACGATGGCCGCCAGGATCAGCAGCAGGGTCGAGTCCAGGGAGGCGCGGAAAGCCTCGGCGGCGCCCTGGAACTGGCTCTGGATGGCGGCCGGCAGGCCGATCTCGCGCTCCACCCGCTCGATCACCTGCACCGCCTCGCCGAGCGACACGCCCGGCGCCAGGTTGAACGACAGGGTCACCGCCGGGAACTGGCCAATATGGTTGATCAGCAGGCTGGCCGGGCGCTCTGTGACGTGCGCCAGCGAGGCCAGCGGCACCTGGCCGCCGCTGGCGGTGGCCACGTGAATGCCTTGCAGGGCCTGCGGCCCCAGTTCGCCGGCGCCCATGCTCTCCAGCACCACGCGGTACTGGCTGGCCTGGGTGAAGATGGTGGAAATCTGCCGCTGGCCGAAGGCGTCGTACAGCGCATCGTCGATGGCGCCGACGCTTACGCCCAGGCGCGCGGCGGCGTCGCGGTCGATCTCGAGGAACAGCTGCAGGCCACGGTTCTGCAGGTCGCTGGCGACGTCGCGCAGCTCAACCTGCTCGCTCAGCGCGGCCACCAGCCGCGGCGTCCACTGCTCCAGCAGCGCGCCGTCCGGCGACTCCAGGCTGAACTGGAACTGGGTACGGCTGACCCTATCCTCGATGGTCAGGTCCTGCACCGGCTGCAGGTACAGGGCGATGCCCGGCACCTCGGCCAGTTGCGGGCGCAGGCGCTCGATCACCTCGCTGGCGGTGACGTCGCGCTCGCGATGCGGCTTGAGGTTGATCAGCAGACGACCGCTGTTCAGGGTCGGGTTGTCGCCGTCCACGCCGATATAGGACGACAGGCTGGCGACATCCGGGTCGCGCAGGATCACCGCCGCCAGGCGCTGCTGGCGCTCGCTCATGGCCTTGAACGAGATCGACTGCGGCGCCTCGGAGATGCCCTGGATCAGCCCGGTGTCCTGCACCGGGAAGAAGCCCTTGGGCACCGCCAGGTAGAGAATCACGGTAAGCGCCAGGGTGCCGATGGCTACCAGCAGGGTCAGGCCCTGATGGCGCAGGGTCCAGCCCAGGCCGACGTCGTAACGGGCGATCAGGCCCTCGATAAAGGCACCGGCTGCGCGGTAGAAGCGGCCCTGCTCTTGCTCCTTCTCGGCCTTGAGCAGGCGCGCGCACATCATCGGCGTCAGGGTCAGCGACACCACCAAGGAGATCAGGATGGCCACCGCCAGGGTGATGGCGAACTCGCGGAACAATCTCCCCACCACGTCAGCCATGAACAGCAGGGGGATCAGCACCGCGATCAGCGAGAAGGTCAGCGAGATCAGGGTGAAGCCGATCTGCTTGGCGCCCTTGAGCGCGGCGTTGAACGGTGTCTCGCCCTCCTCCAGATGGCGGGCGATGTTCTCCAGCATGACGATGGCATCGTCGACCACGAAGCCGGTGGCGATGGTCAGCGCCATCAGGGTCAGGTTGTTGACCGAGAAACCGGCCAGGTACATCACGCCGAAGGTGCCGATCAGCGACAGCGGCACGGCGATGGACGGGATCACGGTGGCCGATACCTTGCGCAGGAACAGGAAGGTCACCAGCACCACCAGGGCGATGGCCAGCACCAGTTCGAACTGCACGTCCCTGACCGCCGCGCGGATGGTCTGGGTGCGGTCGGTGAGCACCTGCACTTCCAGGCTGGCCGGCAGCGCGGCGGTGATCTGCGGCAGCAGCCTGTGGATGCGGTCGACCACCTCGATCACGTTGGCGCCGGGCTGGCGCTGGATGCTCAGCAGCACCGTCTCGTTGCGGTCGGCCCAGGCCGCCAGACGCTCGTTCTCGGCGCCGTCCTCCACCCGGGCGACATCGCCCAGGCGCAGCGCGGCGCCGTTCTCGTACTTGAGGATCAGGCCTTGGTATTCGGCGGCGGACTTGAGCTGGTCGTTGGCATCCAGTTGGGAGACCCGGGTCGGGCCGTCGAAGTTGCCCTTGGGCTGGTTGACGTTCTGCCTGCCGATCAGCTCGCGCACGTCGGCCAGGTTGAGGCCGTGGCTGGCCAGGGCCTGCGGGTCGGCCTTGATGCGCACGGCAGGGCGCTGACCGCCGGCCAGGCTGACCAGGCCGACGCCGCTGATCTGCGCGATCTTCTGCGCCATGCGCGTGTCGATCAGGTCGTGCACCTGGGTCAGCGGCAGGGTGCTGGAGCGGATCGCCAGGGTCAGCACCGGGGTATCCGCCGGGTTGACCTTGTTGTACACCGGCGGCGCCGGCAGGTCGTCGGGCAGCAGGTTGCTGGCCGCGTTGATGGCCGCCTGCACCTCCTGCTCGGCCACGTCCAGATTGACCTCCAGGGTGAAGCGCAGGGTGATCACCGAGGCGCCGCCCGAGCTGGTCGAGGACATCTGTTTGAGCCCCGGCATCTGCCCGAACTGGCGCTCCAGCGGCGCGGTCACCGCGCTGGTCATCACCTGCGGGCTGGCGCCCGGGTAGAGGGTGAGCACGCGGATGGTCGGGTAGTCGACCTCCGGCAGCGCGGAGACCGGCAGCAGGCGGTAGGCGATCAGACCAGTGAGGAAGATCGCCACCATCAGCAGCGTGGTGGCGACCGGCCGCAGGATGAACAGGCGCGAGGTGTTCATGCGTCCTGCTTCTGTTCGGCCTGGCCCTGGGGCTGCGCCAGGGCGCCCGGCTGGTTGCCGATCACCTGCACCTGGCTGCCGTCCTTGAGTTTGTCGGTGCCTTCCAGCACCAGGCGTTCGCCGACCTTGACGCCCTCTTCCACCAGGCTGGTGGCGCCGTCGCTGGCGCCGACCCGAATGTCGCGAATCTCCACCTTGTCATCGCCAGCGAGGACGAAGACGAAGGTGCCACGGGCGCCGAACTGCACGGCGGCGGACGGGATCAGCGTGGCCTGCTGGCGGGTCTCCACGCGCAGGCGCACATTGACGAACTGGTTGGGAAACAGGCGCTCGCCGGCATTGGCGAAGCGCGCCTTGAGCCTGACGGTGCCAGTGGCCAGGTCGATCTGGTTGTCCAGGCTGTGCAGCTCGCCCTCGGCCAGCAACTGCCGCTCGCCACGGTCCCAGGCCTCTACCCGCAGCTTCTGCCCGTCGCGCACCTTGGCCAGCACCGGTGGCAGATCCTTCTCCGGCAGGGTGAAGTTGACGGCGATCGGCTCGACCTGGGTGATCACCACCAGGGGCGTGCTGTCGCTGCTGCGCACCAGGTTGCCGAGGTCCACCTGGCGCAGGCCGAGGCGACCGGCAATCGGTGCGCGGATGCGGGTGAAGTCGAGATTGAGGCGGGCCTCGGCGACGGCGGCCTGATTGCTCTTCACCGTGCCCTTGTACTGGCCGACCAGCGCCCGCTGGGTGTCCAGAGTCTGCTTGGCGATGCTGTCCTCGGCGTACAGGCCCTGGTAGCGGGCCAGGTCGATCTCGGCGTTCTTCAGCTGCGCCAGGTTCTGCGCCAGGGTGCCTTCGGCCTGCTGCAGCGCCACCTGGTAGGGGCGCGGGTCGATCTGCGCCAGCAGGTCGCCGGCCTTGACCAGCTGGCCCTCCTCGAACAGCACCTTGACCAGCTCGCCGTCCACCCGCGAGCGCACGTTCACCGTATTCAGCGCGGTGACGGTGCCGAGGGCCTTGAGTTCGATGGGAAAGTCGCCGCTGCCGACCTCGGTCAGGCGCACCGGCACCGGACCCTCCCAGGGACTGTTGCCTTCCGCCTTGCCCTGCTCCGGCTTGGCGGACAGCAGCCACCAGAGCAGCGAGGCGCCGAGCAGGACGACCAGGGCGAGAGGCCAGCGGCGGGAAATGCGGGAGGTGGCGCGAGAGTCGGGCATGATGCGGAATCACTTTCCTGAGGAGGATGCACGATAAGTACTCCCCGCCCCCAGGCAAAGAGGCTTTACCGCCTATTTACCCTTCTTTGACGTAACAAGAAGTTGGAAATTTAGAAACGACAACGGCCTGCGCAGGGCAGGCCGTTGTCGACAACACAGCGTAGGGGCTCGCGAGCTAGAGAAAATCAAGGCGGAAGCGACTGAGGAAGCGGAGTTTACAGGTAGTAAATGAGCATTCCGAAGCCGCTTCCAACACAGTTTTTCCGACGCGCAGCAGCCCCGGATTACTTGAGCGCGGCGATGGCGGCAGCGTAGTCCGGCTCATCGGCGATCTCGCCGACCAGCTCGCTGTGCAGCACCTTGCCCTGCTCGTCCAGCACCACCACGGCGCGGGCGGCGACGCCGACCAGCGGGCCGCTGGC
This sequence comes from Pseudomonas sp. CAU 1711, assembly GCF_039888625.1. NCBI lineage: Bacteria > Pseudomonadati > Pseudomonadota > Gammaproteobacteria > Pseudomonadales > Pseudomonadaceae > Pseudomonas > Pseudomonas sp. CAU 1711. The sequence goes on along the minus strand of NZ_JBDQQT010000004.1, from coordinate 28,007 downwards.
GATGGCCACGCCGTAGTCCTTGAGGAAGCTGGCGCCGCGCATGGTCGACAGGTTGATCACGTTGCTCAGGCCTTCGGCGCCGCAGAAGCGCGCCTGGGCGAACGGCAGGTCGGCGGAAATGCACAGCACCACGGTGTTGGCCAGGCCGCCGGCCTCTTCGTTGAACTTGCGCACCGAGGTGGCGCAGGTCGGGGTGTCCACGCTCGGGAAGATGTTGAGTACCTTGCGCTTGCCGGCCAGGCTGGCCAGGGTCACGTCGGAGAGGTCCTGGCCGACCAGGCTGAACGCCGGGGCCTGCTGGCCGACCTGCGGCAGTTGGCCATCGACCTGAACCGGATTGCCCTTGAGGGTTACTTGAGCCATTGCTTGTTTCCTTGCTGAGGTGATGCCGGGGTCACGGCTCCCGACGGAAGAATGCCGGCAAGTGTGACCGGCCGGTGCCGTCCCGGCAACCCGCGCTAGCCCAGAGCCTGGGTCAGTGCCTGCGGGTTGGGGTGAAAAAACACGTGCTCGCGAATCGGGCCGACCGCCACCTCGCCGATTTCCTCGTAGCCCTGGCGCTTGTAGAACTCCAGGTAATGCGGGTTGCCGGTGTCCAGCACCACGCCCTGGGAGCCGGCGTCCTCGGCGCACCAGTCGTGCAGCGCGGCGAGCAGCTTCTCGCCCAGTTGCTGGCCCTGGAACTCCGGGTGCACGCCGAGCAGCGGCAGCACGTGGTAGGGGCCGGGCGGCAGGCAGGCGAGCACCGCGTCGTGGTACTCCAGGTAGCGCCTGGTGCAGCGGAAGCCGGCGGTGAGCAGCATGCGCAGGCGCCAGCCCCAGCTCTCGGTGATGTCCAGGCGGCGGATCGGCGGCGCGATCAGGGCGATGCCGACCAGGCGCTCGTCGATCAGCAGGCCGATGGCCGGCAGCTCCTCGGCGAAGTGCTGCTGCACCAGCTCGCGCACCGTGGCGCGCACGCGCTGGTCGAAGCCGGGCCGCTCGCTCTCGAACAGGTAGGCGAAGGTCGGGTCGTGGCGGTAGGCGTGGTACAGCAGCGAGCGGGCCTCGCGGACGTAGCCATGGTCGAGCATGCGGACTTCGGCACTGCGATGGGGCATCGGGCTGACCTCGATTGTTATTGGTCTGGCGGGTCGAAGGCCACGTTAGCACCGCCCACCGGAGGCTGCCAGAAGCTGGCCGTCGCCGGAGCGCTGGGCTAGCATCGCTGTTTTACTCGCCGGTAGCCCTCCATGAAGATCGTTTCCTTCAATATCAACGGCCTGCGCGCCCGCCCCCATCAGCTGCAGGCGCTGATCGACAAGCACCAGCCGGACGTGATCGGCCTGCAGGAAACCAAGGTGGCCGACGAGCAGTTCCCGCAGGACGAGATCCGCCAGCTCGGCTACCACGTGCACTACCACGGCCAGAAGGGCCACTACGGCGTCGCCCTGCTCTCGCGCGAGAAGCCGCTGGAGATCCACAAGGGTTTTCCCGGCGACGAGCAGGACGCGCAGCGGCGCTTTATCTACGGCACCTTCGCCGATGCCCAGGGCAACCCGGTGACCGTGATGAACGGCTACTTCCCCCAGGGCGAGAGCCGCGACCATCCGACCAAGTTCCCCGGCAAGCAGCGCTTCTACGCCGACCTGCAGCGGCTACTGGAGGAACGCTTCGACCCCAGCCAGGCGCTGGTGGTGATGGGCGACATCAATATCTCCCCGGAAGACTGCGACATCGGCATCGGCGAGGCCAATCGCCTGCGCTGGCTGAAGACCGGCAAGTGCAGCTTCCTGCCCGAGGAGCGCGAGTGGCTGGCGACCCTCAAGGGCTGGGGCCTGGTGGACAGCTTCCGCCAGCTCAACCCGACGGTGAACGACCGCTTCAGTTGGTTCGACTACCGCAGCCGCGGCTTCGAGGACGAGCCCAAGCGCGGCCTGCGCATCGACGTGATCCTGGCCACCGCCGCGCTGCAGGCGCGCTTCAAGGACGGCGGCATCGACTACGAACTGCGCGGCATGGACAAGCCCTCCGACCATGCGCCGATCTGGCTGGAGCTGAACTGAGCGGCGGGGTTACGCTCCGCTGTCACATATCCGCAATCTTTTAGACTTATTCTCCGCGACGCCAAACCTCTCTAGAACAAGGTGTTCGCTCAATGTCGCAAGCCCAGCCAGTCAGCAATCGGCATATCTTCAACCATGCCTATGTGTGGTTGTTCCTGGCGTTCATCTGCTACGCCCTGCCTTGGTCGGTGTTCGCCGCCGAGGCCAACACCCTGCTGCGCATCCAGGGCTCCAACACCATTGGCGCCAAGCTGGGCCCGGCGCTGGTGGCCGGGCTGTTCGAGAGCCAGGGCTTCGCCAATGTGCGCACGGTGTCGGGAGCGGAGAACGAGCTGCAGGTGCAGGCCGAGAACCAGCTGGGCCGCACCCTGCAGGTGAGCGTGGCGGCCCATGGCTCGGGCACCGGCTTCGCCGCCCTGCAGGACGGCAGCGCCGAGTTGGCCGCCTCCTCGCGGCCGATCAAGGACGGCGAGGTCCAGGCCCTGCAGGGGCTGGGCGACATGCGCGGCGCCGACGCCGAGCAGATCATCGCCATCGATGGCCTGGCCATCATCGTCAACCCGAGCAACCCGGTCGCCGCGCTGACCACCGAGCAGCTGGCCGCCGTGTTCGCTGGCGAGATCAAGGACTGGAAGGCCCTGGGCGGCAGGCCCGGGCCCATCGTCCTGTATGCCCGCGACGACAAGTCCGGCACCTACGACACTTTCAAGGAGCTGGTGCTGGCCGCCAACGGCAAGAGCCTGGCCGCGGGCGCCAAGCGCTTCGAGTCCAGCGACCAGCTGTCCGATGGCGTCAGCCAGGACCCGGCCGGCATCGGCTTCATCGGTCTGCCCTATATCCGTCAGAGCAAGGCCCTGGCCATCGCCGCCGGCGAGTCGCAGCCGATGCTGCCGAGCACCACGCTGATCGCCACCGAGGACTACCCGCTGTCGCGCCGCCTGTTCCTCTACAACCCGCCGGGCACGCCCAACGAGTGGGTGCAGGCCCTGGTGCAGTTCGCCCACAGCGAGGCCGGCCAGGCGATAGTGGCCAAGAGCGGCTTTATCCCGCAGACGGTACAAGCCGTGCAGGTCGAACCCAGCGCCGGGATGCCCGAGGACTACCGCAGGCTGGCCGCCGAGGCGCAGCGCCTGTCGGTGAACTTCCGCTTCCAGGAAGGCAGCGCCGAGCTGGACAACAAGGCGCTGCGCGACGTACAGCGCGTGCTCGACTATCTCAAGGCCAACGACAAGATGCGCCAGAAGGTGGTGCTGGTCGGTTTCGGCGACCCGAAGAACGACCCGGCGCGCGCCGCCCTGCTGTCCAAGCTGCGCGCCATGGCCGTGCGCCGCGACCTGTCCAAGGGCGGGGTGCTGTTCCGCGAGATCACCGGCTTCGGCGACGAGATGCCGGTGGCGGCCAACAGCGGCGACGACGGGCGAATCAAGAACCGCCGGGTCGAGGTGTGGGTGTATTAGTCCCCCTCTCCCTCTGGGAGAGGGTAAAAAGCTGAGTTTGCCGAACCCCGCAAGCAGCTCTAGCCTTGTAACTGGACGACCGCGCAAGGCGGTCGCCAGTGACGCCGGGCCCCTCTGGCGGCGCGCCCAACGCCGCGATGTCGGAGTCACTGTCTGACAGGCAGCGACGGAGGGGCACATGGAACAACTGCTGGCATTTCTCACCACTCCCCTGCTCGGCACCGCCACCTGGCTGTGGTTGAGCTTCCTGTCCATCGTCCTCGCCCTGCTGGTGCTCGACCTCGGCGTGCTGCACCGCGACCAGCACGAGATCGAGATGCGCGAGAGCCTGCTGCTGTACAGCGGCTACTTCAGCGTCGGGGTGCTGTTCGGCCTGTGGGTCTGGCACGAACTGGGCGCGCAGAGCGCGCTGGAGTTCTACACCGGTTTCCTGGTCGAGCAGTCGCTGTCGATGGACAACGTGTTCGTCATGGCGATGATCTTCGGCTTCTTCGGCATTCCCCGGCGCTACCAGCACCGGGTGCTGTTCTGGGGCATCCTCGGAGTCATCGTGCTGCGGGCGATCATGATCGGCCTGGGCACGGCGCTGGTGCAGCGCTTCGACTGGGTGCTCTATGTATTCGGCGCCTTCCTGCTGTTTACCGGGGTGAAGATGCTGTTCACCCACGAGGAACAGCACCCGGACCTGGCGCAGAATCCGCTGCTGCGCTTCCTGCGCCGGCATATCCGGGTCACCGAGGAGCTGCACGAGGGCCGCTTCCTGGTGCGCAAGCGCCCGCCGGGCGGCGAGCGTCACCTGCTCTACGCCACGCCGCTGCTGCTGGCCCTGGTGCTGATCGAGCTGGCCGACCTGGTGTTCGCCGTGGACAGCGTGCCGGCGGTGTTCGCCATCACCCAGGACCCGTTCATCGTCTACACCTCGAACATCTTCGCCATCCTCGGCCTGCGCTCGCTGTACTTCGCCCTGGCGGCGCTGATGCACCGCTTCGTCTACCTCAAGTACGCCCTGGCCCTGGTGCTGATCTTCATCGGCGGCAAGATCTTCCTGCACGGTTTCATCGGCAAGGTCCCCGCCCTGCTCTCGCTCGCAGTAACCTTCGGCCTGTTGGCGGGCGGCGTGCTGCTGTCCCTGCTGAAGACCCGCGACCGACGCGGGCAGGTGCCCTGATGGAAGTATTCATCGACCGACTGGAGCGCAGGGGCCAGGTGTTCTGGCTGGTGCGCATGGGCCGCCGCAGCCTGAGCTTTCACGAGGAGCTGGCGGCACGCACCTTCGCCGCCCAGCTGCACCAGCGCCTGGAGTGGCTGCGCCAGCAGGCGCAAAGCGAGGACAGCGAAGAAGGTTGAATGCGCGGCCGTAGCCCGAATGCAATCCGGGAAGCAGGAGACGCCTGAGGTGGGCTGCCGCTGCGCGGCGAGACCACCCTACGCATGGGCCTCATGCATTGAGTAGGGTGTACTCGCCGCAGGCAGTACACCTGGCGCAAACGACAAGGCCCGCTCGCGCGGGCCTTGTGCATTGGCGAACCGCGATCAGCGGCTGGCCTTCATCTCCTCGCGCGACACGTACTTGCCGACCTCGAACTTGCCGATAGCCGCGCGGTGCACCTCGTCCGGGCCGTCGGCCAGGCGCAGGGTGCGCTGCATGGCGTACCAGTAGGCCAGCGGGAAGTCGTTGCTGACGCCGGCGCCGCCGTGGATCTGGATGGCGCGGTCGATCACGTTGAGCGCGACATTGGGTGCCACCACCTTGATCTGGGCGATCTCGCTGGCGGCGATCTTGTTGCCCACGGTGTCCATCATGTAGGCGGCGTTCAGGGTCAGCAGGCGAGCCTGGTTGATCTCGATGCGCGAATTGGCGATATGGTCGATATTGCCGCCCAGGCGCGCCAGCGGCTTGCCGAAGGCGGTGCGACTGACGGCGCGCTTGCACATCAGCTCCAGCGCACGCTCGGCCATGCCGATGGAACGCATGCAGTGGTGGATGCGCCCCGGGCCGAGGCGGCCCTGGGCGATCTCGAAGCCGCGGCCCTCGCCGAGCAGCACGTTGTCATAGGGCACCCGCACGTTCTCGAACACCACTTCGGCGTGGCCGTGCGGGGCGTCGTCGTAACCGAATACCGGCAGCGGGCGGACGATCCTCACCCCGGGGGTGTCGCTCGGCACCAGGATCATCGAGTGCTGCTGATGACGCGGCGCCTCCGGGTTGGTCAGGCCCATGAAGATCATGATCTTGCAGCGCGGGTCGCAGGCGCCGGAGGTCCACCACTTGCGGCCGTTGATCACCCACTCGTCACCCTCGCGCACGGCGTTGGCCTGCATATTGGTGGCATCCGAGGAGGCCACGCCCGGCTCGGTCATGGCGAAGGCGGAGCGGATCTCGCCGGCCAGCAGCGGCTCCAGCCACTGCTTCTTCTGCGCCTCGCTGGCGTAGCGCACCAGGGTCTCCATGTTGCCGGTGTCCGGCGCGGAACAGTTGAACGGCTCGGCGCCGATCAGCGAGCGGCCCATGATCTCCGCCAGCGGCGCGTACTCCATATTGGTCAGGCCGGCGCCGTACTCGGATTCCGGCAGGAACAGGTTCCACAGCCCCTCGGCTTTGGCCTTGGCCTTGAGCTCCTCCATGATCGCGGTCGGCTGCCAGCGGTCGCCAGCGTTGACCTGCTCTTCGAACACGGCCTCGGCCGGGTAGACATAGGCCTCCATGAACGCGCTGACGCGCTCACGCAGTTGCTGAACCTTGGGGGAGTAGGCGAAATCCATGTGGGCACCTTGGTGGTTGGCTTCGGTATGCAAATGATGCTAGAACAGCACCCACGATTTATCTAAGCTATTTTCCTGCCTTATCAACATTCATAAGCGATATGCGATAGGGCTTGCAGCACGGAGCGGGACATGAATCTGAACAAGGTCGATCTCAACCTCTTCATCGTCTTCGACGCCATCTACAGCGAGGCCAACCTGACCCGCGCCGGGCAGATCGTCGGCATCACCCAGCCGGCGGTGTCCAACGCCCTGGCCCGCCTGCGCGAGACCTTCAACGATCCGCTGTTCGTGCGTACCGCCCAGGGCATGGTGCCCACGCCCATGGCGCAGAACATCGTCGGCCCGGTGCGCAACGCCCTGCAGCTGTTGCGCGTGTCGGTGCAGGAGAGCCGTACCTTCGACGCCAAGCAGGCGAACAAGACCTACCGCATCAGCATGACCGACCTCTCCGAGCAGATCCTCCTGCCGCCGCTGTTCCAGCGCCTGCGCCGGCTGGCACCCTCGGTGCAGATCGAGAGCTTCCAGGCCAAGCGCCGCGAGACCACCAAGGAACTGGCCGCCGGACGCCTGGACTTCGCCGTGGACGCGCCGCTCAACACCGACCCGCAGGTGCGCCACGTCAAGCTGCTGGAAGACCGCTACGTCTGCGCCATGCGCCCCGGTCACCCGCTGGCCAAGGCCAAGCTGAGCCTGGACGAGTACCTGTCGCTGGCGCATATCCAGATCTCCAGCCGCCGCAGCGGCCTCGGCTACATCGACCTGTCGCTGGGCAAAATGGGCCTGCAGCGCAAGGTCGCCCTGCGCTCGCAGCATTACCTGATGGCTTCCAGCGTGCTGCACGACACCGACATGGCGGTGACCGTGCCGGAGCGCTTCGCCCGCCGCCACGGCCTGCACTTCGTCGAGCTGCCGGTCAGCGATATCCCCGCCCTGGAGACCCACCTGTACTGGCACGAGAGCACCGACCAGGACCCGGCCAACCGCTGGATGCGCGAGCAGCTGATCGAACTGGCCCAGCAGGTGATCGCCCAGGAGAAGAAGGCCGCCGAGTCGGCCTGATGCTTCGAGCTCCCTCTCCCTTCGGGAGAGGGCCGGGGCGGCCGGCGTACCGGTGAGGGTTTTTCAAGCCACTCCGCGCGGCCTATGACACCCTCACCCCAACCCTCTCCCAGGGGGAGAGGGGAAGTTTCAGAGCCCGCGCGCAATCACCATACGCTGCACGTCGGAAGTGCCTTCGTAGATCTGGCACACGCGCACGTCGCGGTAGATGCGTTCGACCGGGAAATCCTTGAGATAGCCGTAGCCGCCCAGGGTCTGGATGGCCGCCGAGCAGACCTTCTCCGCCATTTCCGAGGCGAACAGCTTGGCCATCGAGGCTTCGGTCAGGCACGGCATGCCGGCCTCGCGCAGGCTGGCGGCGTGATGCACCATCTGCCGCGCCACGGCGATCTGGGTGGCCATGTCGGCCAGGCGGAAGGCCACCGCCTGGTGCTCGATGATCGGCTTGCCGAAGGTCTTGCGCTCGTGGGCGTAGTCGCGGGCCGCCTCGAAGGCGGCGCGGGCCATGCCCACCGACTGCGCGGCGATGCCGATGCGCCCACCTTCCAGATTGGCCAGGGCGATGCGGTAACCCTCGCCCTCCTCGCCCAGGCGCAACGAGGCCGGGATGCGCACCTCGTCGAGCTGGATCTGGCAGGTGTCCGAGGCGTGCTGACCGAGCTTGTCCTCCACCCGCACCACCGAGAACCCGGGGCTGTCGGTCGGCACGATAAAGGCGCTGATGCCCTTCTTGCCCGCCGCCGGATCGGTCACGGCGAAGACGATCATCATCCCGGCATGGCTGCCGGAGGTGATGAACTGCTTGGCGCCGCTCAGCACGTAGTGATCGCCGTCGCGTCGCGCGCGGGTGCGCAGGTCGCTGGCGTCCGAGCCGGCCTGCGGCTCGGTCAGGGCGAAGGCGCCGAGCATGGCGCCGCTGGCCAGCGGCTGCAGGAAGTGCTCCTTCTGCGCCTGGCTGCCGAACTTGAGGATCGGCATGCAGCCCACCGAGTTGTGCACGCTCATGATGGTCGAGCAGGCGCCATCGCCGGCGGCGATTTCCTCCAGGGCCATGGCATAGGCCAGGTGGCCGGTGGCTGCGCCGCCCCACTCCTCCGGCACCAGCATGCCCATGAAGCCCAGGTCGGCCATTTCCTTCAGGGCCTCGGCGGGGAAGCGGTGCTCGCGGTCCCAGTCGGCGGCGAAGGGCTTGAGCCGCTCCTGGGCGAACTGGCGGGCCATGTCGCGGATCAGGATGTCCTGTTCACTGGGCAGCATCATTCACCTCACTTGGCGGCCATGCGCAGCGCGCCATCGATACGGATGGTCTCGCCGTTGAGCATGGGGTTCTCGACTATGTGGCGGACCAGCGCGGCGTACTCGCCCGGGCGCCCCAGGCGCGGCGGGAACGGCACGTCGGCGGCCAGGGAATCCTGCACCTCCTGGGGCATGCCGGCCATCATCGGCGTCTCGAAGATGCCGGGGGCGATGCACATCACGCGGATGCCCGAGCGCGCCAGGTCGCGCGCCGCCGGCAGGGTCATGGCGGCCACGCCGCCCTTGGAGGCGGCATAGCCGATCTGCCCCATCTGCCCGTCGAAGGCCGCCACCGAGGCGGTGTTGACCACCACTCCGCGCTCACCACCCTCGTTCGGCTCGTTGCGGGCCATGGCCTCGGCGGCCAGGCGCAGCATGTTGAAGCTGCCGACCAGGTTGACCTCGATGGTGCGGCGGAAGCTGTCCAGACCGTGCACGCCCTTGCGTCCGAGCACCTTCTCGGCCGGCGCGATGCCGGCGCAGTTGATCAGCCCGTGCACCGCGCCGAAGGCCTGCAGCGCATCATTCACGGCGGCCTGGCCATCGGCCTCGCGGGTGATATCGCAGCGCAGGAAGCGCGCCCGCTCGCCCAGCTCGCTCACCGCCGCGGCGCCGGCCTCGGCGTTGACGTCGAGCAGCAGCACCCGGGCGCCCAGGCCGACCAGTTCGCGGGCGCTGGCCAGGCCCAGGCCGGAGCCGCCGCCGGTGATCAGGAATACGCTGTCTTCGATACGCATGGGCTGTCCTCGTGCGGAAAAGAAACTGGCATCGGCCACCGCCGACATTGACAGGCAGATTGGCACAGGCTTACGTTAACGTAAAGGTCAACGAGCAAAACCCATGTCCACCACCTATTCGATCTCCGATCTGGCCCGCGAACTGGACGTCACCACCCGCGCCATCCGCTTCTACGAGGAGCAAGGCATGCTCGCCCCCGAGCGGCGCGGGCAGGAGCGCGTCTACCGGCCCAAGGACCTGGTCGCCCTCAAGCTGATCCTGCGCGGCAAGCGCATCGGCTTCTCCCTGGCCGAGTGCAAGGAGCTGATCGACCTGTACGACCCCAGCAGCGGCAACCGCAAGCAGCTGGAAACCTTCATGAGCAAGATCGCCGCGCGCCGCGCCCAGCTCGAACAGCAGCTGCTCGACATCCAGCAGATGCAGCTGGAGCTGGACACCGCCGAAGAGCGCTGCCTGGCCGCGCTGGCCGCGACCGCAGCGGCGAACGCCTAACCCGATAACGACAAGACACAGGTGCCACCATGAGCTATCCGACCCTCAACTTCGGTCTCGGCGAGACCATCGACATGCTGCGCGATGCCGTCTACCAGTTCGCCCAGGCCGAGCTGGCGCCGCGCGCCGCGCAGATCGACCGCGACAACGAGTTCCCCATGGACATGTGGCGCAAGTTCGGCGACATGGGCCTGCTCGGCATGACCGTGGAAGAAGAGTACGGCGGCACCAACATGGGCTACCTGGCCCACGTGGTGGCCATGGAGGAGATCAGCCGCGCCAGCGCCTCGGTCGGCCTGTCCTACGGCGCCCATTCCAACCTGTGCGTCAACCAGATCCGCAAGAACGGCACTCACGAGCAAAAGCTCAAGTACCTGCCCAAGCTGTGCTCCGGCGAGCATGTCGGCGCCCTGGCCATGAGCGAGCCGAATGCCGGCTCCGACGTGGTGTCGATGAAACTGCGCGCCGAGAAGCGCGGCGACCGCTACGTGCTCAACGGCAACAAGATGTGGATCACCAACGGCCCGGACGCCAACACCTACGTGATCTACGCCAAGACCGACATCAACGCCGGCTCGCGCGGCATGACCGCATTCATCGTCGAGCGTGACTTCAAGGGCTTCTCCCGCCACCAGAAGCTCGACAAGCTGGGCATGCGCGGCTCCAACACCTGCGAGCTGGTGTTCGAGGACTGCGAAGTGCCGGAAGAGAACATCCTAGGCGCCGAAGGCAGCGGCGTGCGCGTGCTGATGAGCGGCCTGGACTACGAACGCACCGTGCTCTCCGGCGGCCCGACCGGGATCATGAGCGCCTGCATGGACGTGGTGCTGCCCTACGTGCATGAGCGCCAGCAGTTCAAGCAGTCGATCGGCGAGTTCCAGCTGGTGCAGGGCAAGCTGGCCGACATGTATGCCGGCATGAACGCCTCCAAGTCCTACCTGTACAACGTGGCCAAGGCCTGCGACCGCGGCGAGGAGTCGCGCAAGGACGCCGCCGCGGTGATCCTCTACACCGCCGAGATGGCCACCAAACTGGCGCTGGACACCATCCAGCTGCTGGGCGGCAACGGCTACACCAACGAGTACCCGGCCGGCCGCCTGCTGCGCGACGCCAAACTGTACGAGATCGGCGCCGGCACCAGCGAAATCCGCCGTATGCTGATCGGCCGCGAGCTGTTCAACGAAACAAAGTAAGCGGCAAGCGACAAGCCTCAAGCGGCAAGCAGAAGCGCCCCGGTGTTCTTGCTTGCGGCTTGTAGCTTGCGGCTTGCGGCTCATGGAGAAGCCATGATCCTGCACACCCAGATCAACACCCGCTCGCCGGAGTTCGCCGCCAACAGCGCGGCCATGCTCGCCCAGGTCGAAGACCTGCGCGCCCTGCTCGCCCGCGTTCATGAGGGCGGCGGCGCCAAGGCCCAGGAACGCCACTGCTCACGCGGCAAGCTGCTGCCGCGCGAGCGCATCAACCGCCTGCTGGATCTCGGTTCGCCCTTCCTCGAAGTCGGCCAGCTGGCCGCCTATGAGGTGTACGGCGAGGACGTGCCGGCCGCCGGCGTGGTCGCCGGCATCGGCCGCGTCGAAGGCGTCGAGTGCATGATCATCGCCAACGACGCCACGGTTAAAGGCGGCAGCTACTACCCGCTGACCGTGAAGAAGCACCTGCGCGCCCAGACCATCGCCCAGCAAAACCGCCTGCCGTGCATCTATCTGGTCGACTCCGGCGGCGCCAACCTGCCGCGTCAGGAGGAAGTGTTCCCGGACCGCGAGCACTTCGGCCGCATCTTCTTCAACCAGGCCAATATGAGCGCCCTGGGCATCCCGCAGATCGCCGTGGTCATGGGCTCCTGCACCGCCGGCGGCGCCTATGTGCCGGCCATGAGCGACGAGACCATTATGGTCCGCCAGCAAGCGACGATCTTCTTGGCGGGCCCGCCCCTGGTAAAGGCCGCCACCGGCGAGGTGGTGACCGCCGAGGAGCTGGGCGGTGCCGACGTGCACTGCAAAACCAGCGGCGTGGCCGACCACTATGCCGAGAACGACGAGCACGCCCTGGCCCTGGCCCGCCGTAGCGTGGCCAACCTCAACTGGCGCAAGCTCGGCCAGTTGCAGGCCCGCACGCCCATCGCCCCGCTGTATGGTAGCGATGAGCTGTACGGGGTGATCCCGTTGGATTCCAAGCAGCCCTTCGATGTGCGCGAAGTGATCGCGCGCGTGGTCGACGGCAGCGAGTTCGATGAGTTCAAGGCCCTGTTCGGCACCACCCTGGTCTGTGGCTTCGCCCATATCCACGGCTACCCGGTGGCGATCCTGGCGAACAACGGCATCCTGTTCGCCGAAGCGGCGCAGAAAGGCGCGCACTTCATCGAACTGGCCTGCCAGCGCGGCATCCCGCTGCTGTTCCTGCAGAACATCACCGGCTTTATGGTCGGCAAGAAGTACGAGGAAGGCGGCATCGCCAAGCACGGCGCCAAGCTGGTCACCGCCGTGGCCTGCGCCAAGGTGCCGAAGTTCACCGTAATCATCGGCGGCAGCTTCGGCGCCGGTAACTACGGCATGTGCGGCCGCGCCTACGACCCACGTTTCCTGTGGATGTGGCCCAACGCGCGCATCGGCGTGATGGGCGCCGAGCAGGCCGCCGGCGTACTGGTGCAGGTCAAGCGCGAGCAGGCCGCCCGCGCCGGCCACCCGTTCAGCGACGAGGAAGAGGCGCGCATCAAGCAGCCCATCGTCGCCCAGTATGAACAGCAGGCCCACGCCTACTACTCCAGCGCCCGCCTGTGGGACGACGGCGTGATCGACCCGGCGCAGACCCGCGACGTGCTCGGCCTGGCCCTGTCCGCCAGCCTCAATGCGCCCATCGAGCCGACCACCTTCGGCGTATTCAGAATGTAACCCCCCTCTCCCTCCGGGAGAGGGGTCGGGGGTGAGGGACGGTTCGTAGAACGCCGACCTCCCTCACCCCAACCCTCTCCCGAGGGGAGAGGGAGTAAAGGAGCCGCCATGACTGACTTCACCACCGTACAACTCGAGAAAGACCCGCGCGGCTTTGCCACCCTGTGGCTGAACCGTCCGGACAAGAACAACGCCTTCAACGCCGAGATGATCCGCGAGCTGATCCTCGCCCTCGACGCCGTCGGCGCCGACAAGACCCTGCGCTTCCTGCTGCTGCGCGGCCGCGGCAAGCACTTCTCCGCCGGCGCGGATCTCGCCTGGATGCAGGCCAGCGCCAAGCTCGACTACAACGCCAACCTGAACGACGCCCGCGAGCTGGCCGAGCTGATGTACAACCTCAATGCCCTGAAGATCCCCACCCTGGCCGTGGTCCAGGGCGCGGCCTTCGGCGGCGCGCTGGGCCTCATCGCCTGCTGCGATATGGCTATCGGAGCCGAGGATGCGCTGTTCAGCCTGTCCGAAGTGCGCATCGGCCTGGCCCCGGCGGTGATCAGCCCCTTCGTCGTGCAGGCCTTGGGCGAGCGCGCCGCGCGCCGCTATGCGCTAACCGCCGAACGCTTCTCCGGCAGCCGCGCCCGCGAGCTGGGCCTGCTGGCCGAAGCCTACCCGACCGCCGAGCTGGACGCCCAGGTCGAAGCCTGGGTGAACAACCTGCTGCTCAACAGCCCGCAGGCCATGCAGGCCAGCAAGGACCTGTTGCGCGAGGTGGCCAGCGGCGTGCTCAGCCCGGCCCTGCGCCGCTACACCGAAAACGCCATCGCCCGCATCCGCGTCAGCCCCGAGGGCCAGGAGGGGCTCAACGCCTTCCTGGAAAAACGCACGCCCGCCTGGCAGGAGCCGCAAGCATGAGCCTCAAGCATATCGACACCCTGCTGGTGGCCAACCGCGGCGAGATCGCCTGTCGGGTGATGCGCACCGCCAAGAGCATGGGCCTGAACACCGTGGCCGTGCACAGCGCCATCGACGCCCATGCGCGCCATGTGCGCGAGGCCAATATGGCGGTGAATCTCGGCGGCGCCAAGCCGGCCGAGAGCTACCTGCTGATCGACAAGATCATCAAAGCGGCCAAGGCCAGCGGCGCCCAGGCCATCCACCCGGGCTACGGCTTCCTCTCAGAGAACGCCGGCTTCGCCCGCGCCTGCGAGGCGGCCGGCCTGCTGTTCCTCGGCCCGCCCGCCTCCGCCATCGATGCCATGGGCAGCAAGTCCGCGGCCAAGGCGTTGATGGAAGACGCCGGCGTACCGCTGGTGCCCGGCTACCACGGCGAGGCCCAGGACATCGAGACCTTCCGCGCCGCCGCCGAACGCATCGGCTACCCGGTGCTGCTCAAGGCCGCCGCCGGTGGCGGTGGCAAGGGCATGAAGGTGGTCGAGCGCGAGGCCGACCTGGCCGAGACCCTGGCCTCCGCCCAGCGTGAAGCCCAGTCCGCCTTCGGCGACTCGCGCATGCTGGTCGAGAAATACGTGCTGCAGCCGCGCCATGTGGAGATCCAGGTGTTCGCCGACAGCCACGGCAACTGCCTGTACCTCAACGAGCGCGACTGCTCGATCCAGCGCCGCCACCAGAAAGTGGTCGAGGAGGCCCCCGCCCCGGGCCTGACCCCGGAGCTGCGCCGCGCCATGGGCGAGGCGGCGGTCAAGGCCGCCCAGGCCATCGGCTATGTCGGCGCCGGCACCGTGGAGTTTCTGCTGGACGCCCGCGGCCAGTTCTTCTTTATGGAGATGAACACCCGCCTGCAGGTGGAGCACCCGGTTACCGAGGCCATCACCGGCCTCGACCTGGTGGCCTGGCAGATCCGCGTCGCCCGTGGCGAAGCGCTGCCGATCACCCAGGAGCAGGTGCCGCTCAATGGCCACGCCATCGAGGTGCGCCTGTACGCCGAGGACACCGAGCAGGACTTCCTGCCCGCTTCCGGCGACCTCAGGCTGTATCGCGAGCCGGCCGCCGGCGAAGGCCGCCGGGTCGACAGCGGCGTGGCCGAGGGCGACACCGTATCGCCCTTCTACGACCCCATGCTGGCCAAGCTGATCGCCTGGGGCGAGGATCGCGAGCAGGCTCGCCAGCGTCTGCTGGCCATGCTCGAGGAGACCTTTGTGGGCGGCTTCGCCAGCAACCTGCCGTTCCTCAAGCGCGTGCTGGCCCACCCGGCGTTCGCCGATGCCGAGCTGGATACCGGCTTCATCGGTCGTCATCAGCAGAAACTGCTGCCGCCGGCCGGCGAGCTGCCCGGCGAGTTCTGGCAGCTGGCCGCCGAGGCCTGGCTGCACAGCGAGACCCCGCAGCGCGCGCACGAGGACCATCACTCGCCCTGGAACGGCCATTCGGGCTGGCGCGCCGGCCTGGCCTCCGAGACCGACCTGCACCTCGCCTGCGGCGAGCAGCGCGGCACAGTGCATCTGCGCGGCACCGTGCGCTCGCAGCTGCTGGGCGAGCAGCTGTGGACCGAACGGGACGGCCTGCGCCGCGCCCATCGCGCGATTCGCCGCGGCGCTGCGCTGTATCTGCAGTGGCAGGGCAAGCTGCACGAAGTGCGCCGCGTCGACCCGATCGCCGAAGTCGAGGCCAGCCACGCTCACCACGGTGGGCTGACGGCGCCGATGAACGGCAGTATCGTGCGCGTGCTGGTCGAGCCCGGCCAGAGCGTGGAGACCGGCACCGCCCTGGTGGTGCTGGAGGCCATGAAAATGGAACACAGCATCCGCGCGCCGCACGCCGGCACGGTCAAGGCGCTGTACTGTGGCGAAGGCGACATGGTCGGCGAAGGCGCCGTGCTGGTGGAGCTGGAAGAGTCTTGAGCGTAGGGTGTACTCGCCGCAGGCAGTACACCTTGCGCCCCGCGGTGGACTGTCGCTGCGCTCCGAGTCCACCCTACGCATTATTCCCTCTCCCTCCGGGAGAGGGTTAGGGTGAGGGTATGACGTTCAACTCCACTCCCTCACCCCGGCCCTCTCCCAAAGGGAGAGGGGGCGTCGAACTAATCTCGCGAGGAAATTCATGAACCTGCCGCAAAAAGTCCGCCTGGTCGAAGTCGGCCCGCGCGACGGCCTGCAGAACGAGAAACAGCCGATCGGCGTGGCCGACAAGGTGCGCCTGACCGACGACCTGAGCGCCGCCGGCCTGAGCTATATCGAGGTCGGCAGCTTCGTCTCTCCCAAGTGGGTGCCGCAGATGGCCGGCAGCGCCGAGGTGTTCGCCGGCATCCAGTACAAGCCCGGCGTGGTCTACGGCGCGCTGACCCCCAACCTCAAGGGCTTCGAGGCCGCCTTGGAAGCCGGAGTTAAGGAAGTGGCGGTATTCGCCGCCGCCAGCGAGGCCTTCTCGCAGAAGAACATCAACTGCTCCATCGCCGAGAGCCTCACGCGTTTCGTACCGGTGCTGGAGGCGGCCAAGGCCCAGGGCATCACGGTGCGCGGCTATGTCTCCTGCGTGCTCGGCTGCCCCTACGAGGGTGACATCGCGCCCGAGCAGGTCGCCTTTGTCGCCCGCGAGCTGCTGGCCATGGGCTGCTATGAAGTCTCCCTGGGCGACACCATAGGCACAGGCACCGCCGGCAAGACCCGCCAGCTGTTCGAGGTGGTCGGCCGCGACATCCCGCGCGACAAGCTGGCCGGGCATTTCCACGACACCTACGGCCAGGCCCTGGCCAATATCTACGCCAGCCTGCTGGAAGGCATCGCCGTGTTCGACAGCTCGGTCGCCGGTCTGGGCGGCTGCCCCTATGCCAAGGGTGCCACCGGCAATGTCGCCACCGAAGACGTGCTGTACCTGCTGAACGGCCTGGGCATCCACACCGGCATCGACCTGGATAAGTTGATCGACGCCGGCCAGCGCATCTGCCAGGTGCTCGGCCGCGACAACGGCTCGCGCGTGGCCAAGGCACGCCTGGCCGCCCGCTGAAGCCTGCGCCATGACCGCCTCCTCGTCCCTGCGCGACTACCAACGCGTACGCCTGCTGGCGATCCGCTCGCTGTTCGAGATAGTCGAGCAGTCCAGCGAGGGCACGGTGATCGTCGACCGCGACGCGCGCATCGTCTGGATGAACGAGCGCTACGCGCGCCGCTACGGCCTGCAGAACGCGGCCGAGGCCATCGGCCAGGAGGTGGAGAAGGTCATCCCCACCAGCCTGCTGCGCCAGGTGGTGGAGACCGGCGAGCCGATACTGCTGGATATGCTCGACACGCCCGGCGGCCCGCTGGTGGTGATGCGCCTGCCGGTGCACGACGACGCCGGCGCGGTGATCGGCGCCATCGGCTTCGCCCTGTTCGACCAGCTGAACAACCTCGCGCCGCTGGTGACCCGCTTCATGCAGATCCAGCAGGAGCTGGCCTCGACCCGCTCGCTGCTGCAGGCGCGCCAGGCCAAGTACAGCTTCGCCCACTTCATCGGCGCCAGCGCCGCCAGCCTGGAGGTCAAGCGCCGCGCCCGCCGCGCTGCGGCCAGCGAGTCGCCGGTGCTGCTGCTCGGCGAGACCGGCACCGGCAAGGAGCTGCTGGCCCACGCCATCCACAGCGCCTCGCCGCGCGCGCACAAGCCCTTCGTCAGCGTCAACTGCGCGGCGATTCCCGAGACGCTGCTGGAGGCCGAGTTCTTCGGCACCGCGCCCGGCGCCTTCACCGGCGCCGACCGCAAGGGCCGCCCCGGCAAGCTGCAGATCGCCCAGGGCGGCACCCTGTTCCTCGACGAGATCGGCGACATGCCCCTGGCCCTGCAGAGCAAGCTGCTGCGCGTGCTGCAGGAGAAGGAGTTCGAGCCGGTCGGCTCCAACGAAGTGCGCCGCAGCGACGTGCGCCTGATCGCCGCCACCTCGCTCGATCTGCAGGCCGCCGTGCAGGCCGGGCGCTTCCGCGCCGACCTCTACTACCGCCTCGATGTGCTGCCGATCCGGCTGCCGCCGCTGCGCGAGCGCCTGGACGACCTGCCGGCGCTGTGCGAGACGATCCTCGACGAGCTGCCCGGCCACCACGAGCTGGACGACGAGGCCCTGGCGCTGCTGGCCAGCCATGCCTGGCCCGGCAATGTGCGCGAACTGCGCAACGTGCTGGAACGCACCGCCCTGCTGGGCGACGAGCCACACATCGGCGCCGCCGCGCTGCGCAGTGCCATCGGCCGCATCAGCCCGCTGCCCTCGCCAGTGCCGAACCTGCCCGGCACGCTATTCAGCGGCGGCGACTTGCATGCCGCACGCGAGGCCTTCGAGCGCGAGTTCATTCGCCAGGCCCTCGCCGAACATTCGGGCAATGTGCTGCAGGCCGCGCAGCGCCTGGGCCTGGGCCGTTCCACCCTGTACAAGAAGATGGTCGCCCTGGGGCTTTAGTCCTGAAATGGAGACATTCTCAAAATAGAGAACCACCAGATATCCCTATGCTACGTGGCCTGCGCTACACAGCCGTCTCCATTTAGAGAAACAAGCACGGATACGATTCCCGAAAATATATAAATATCCTTATCTATCAATTACTTAATCAGTTGGCATGGAAGTCGCTATCTCCTGTCTCGCGCTCTCGACGGGCGCCCACAACAACAATGAATGCCGCGCATCGACGCGGCGCCAGGAGACCACTCCATGAGCGTGATCGTTGCTCTCGCGGCACTCGCCCTGCTGATGCTCGCCGCCTATCGCGGCTACAGCGTCATCCTCTTCGCCCCCATCGCCGCCCTCGGCGCCGTGCTGCTCACCGACCCGTCCGCCGTGGCGCCCGCCTTCACCGGGGTGTTCATGGAGAAGATGGTCGGCTTCATCAAGCTGTACTTCCCGGTATTCCTGCTCGGCGCCGTGTTCGGCAAGCTGATCGAGCTGTCCGGCTTCTCCCGCTCCATCGTCGCGGCGGCCATCCGCCTGCTCGGCACGCACCAGGCGATGCTGGTGATAGTGCTGGTCTGTGCCCTGCTCACCTATGGCGGCGTGTCGCTGTTCGTGGTGGTGTTCGCCGTGTACCCCTTCGCCGCCGAGATGTTCCGCCAGAGCGACATCCCCAAGCGCCTGATCCCGGCGACCATCGCCCTGGGTGCCTTCAGCTTCACCATGGACGCCCTGCCCGGCACGCCGCAGATCCAGAACATCATCCCCACCGCCTTCTTCGGCACCACCTCCTGGGCCGCGCCCTGGCTGGGGGTGATCGGCACCCTGTTCGTGTTCGGCGTCGGCATGTTCTATCTCGACCGCCAGCTGCGTAAGGCCAAGCGCAACGGCGAGGGCTACGGCAGCGAGCTGCGCAACGAGCCGGAGACCGCCGACGACATCGCCCTGCCCAACCCCTGGCTGGCGTTGTCGCCGCTGGTGCTGGTGGGCCTGGCCAACCTGCTGTTCACCCAGTGGATTCCGCAGTTCTACGGCAAGACCCACAGCCTGCAGCTGGCCGGCATGGCGGCGCCGGTGACCAGCGAAGTGAGCAAGCTGACCGGTATCTGGGCCGTGCAGGCCGCGCTGCTGCTGGGCATCCTGCTGGTGCTGATCTGCGGCTTCCGCGCGATCAAGACCAAGCTGGCCGAGGGCACCCGCACCGCCGTCGGCGGCGCATTGCTGGCGTCGATGAACACCGCCTCGGAATACGGCTTCGGCGCGGTGATCGCCTCGCTGCCCGGCTTCCTGGTGCTGGCCGACGCGCTGAAGAGCATCCCCAACCCGCTGGTCAACGAGGCGGTCACCGTCACCCTGCTGGCCGGCATCACCGGCTCGGCCTCGGGCGGCATGAGCATCGCCCTGGCGGCCATGTCCGATACTTTCATCGCCGCCGCCAACGCCGCCAACATCCCGCTGGAGGTGCTGCACCGGGTGGCTTCGATGGCCTCCGGCGGCATGGACACCCTGCCGCACAACGGCGCGGTGATCACCCTGCTGGCGGTCACCGGCCTGACCCACCGTGAGGCCTACAAGGACATCTTCGGCATCACCCTGATCAAGACCCTGGCGGTGTTCGTGGTGATCGGCGTGTTCTACGCCACCGGCATCGTCTGAGGAGAGAGACTATGAATCTGCAAGGCAAAACCGCCCTGGTCACCGGTTCCACCAGCGGCATCGGCCTGGGGATAGCCCTCAAGCTGGCCGAGGCCGGCGCCAACCTGATGCTCAACGGCTTCGGCGACGTCGAGGCGGCCGTGGCGGCCGTCGCCAGTCACGGCGGGCGGGTGCGCCATCACCCGGCGGACATGCGCGAGCCCGAGGAGATCGAGGCGCTGATCCGCGCCAGCGAAGCCGAGTTCGGCGCCATCGACATCCTGGTCAACAACGCCGGCATCCAGCATGTGGCGCCAGTAGAGAGCTTCCCGGTGGAGCGCTGGGACGCGATCATCGCCATCAACCTGAGCTCCGCCTTCCACACCAGCCGCCTGGCGCTGCCGGGCATGCGCGCGCGCAACTGGGGGCGCATCATCAATATCGCCTCGGTCCATGGCCTGGCCGCCTCGCCCGGCAAGAGCGCCTATGTGGCGGCCAAGCACGGCCTGATCGGCCTGACCAAGAGCCTGGCGCTGGAGACCGCCACCACCGGCATCACCTGCAACGCCATCTGCCCCGGCTGGGTGCTGACGCCACTGGTGCAGCAGCAGATCGACGACCGCGCGGCCGCCGCCGGCGGCCTCGACCAGGCCCGCCACGACCTGCTGGCCGAGAAGCAGCCTTCGCTGCAGTTCGTCACCCCCGAACAGCTCGGCGAGCTGGCGCTGTTCCTCTGCAGCGGCGCCGCCGAGCAGGTGCGCGGCACGGCCTGGAACATGGACGGTGGCTGGCTGGCGCAGTGAGCCCGGCCCCCATGCTTTACTCTCAACACAGCACAAGAAGTTCAGGATCTAACGCATGAACCAACCGCTTTGGGCCCCCTCCGTCGAACGCATCGCCGCTACCCGCATGGATGCCTTCCGCCGCTTCGTCAACCAGCGCCACGCCCTGCAACTGGCCGACTACCCGGCCCTGCACGCCTGGAGCGTGGCCGAGCGCGAGACCTTCTGGCAGGCCATCGTCGACTTCTTCGAGCTGCGCTTCAGCAGCCCGCCCGAAGCCGTGCTGCGCGAAGGCACGGCTATGCCCAGCGCGCACTGGTTTCCCGGCGCCACCCTGAACTTCGCCGAGTACCTGCTGCGCCGCCGCGATGAGCACCCCGCGCTGGTGGCCATCGGCGAGGACGGCTCGCGCGAGCAACTGAGCTACGCCGAACTGGCCCGCCAGGTCGCCGGCCTGCAGCAGAGCCTGAAGGCCGCCGGCGTCGGCATCGGCGACCGGGTCGCCGCTTTCATGCCCAACACCTGGCAGACCGTTGTCGGCATGCTCGCCACGGCCAGCCTGGGCGCTACCTGGTCGTCCTGCTCGCCGGACTTCGGCACCCAGGGCGTGATCGACCGCTTCGGCCAGATCGAACCCAAGGTGCTGATCGCGGCCGCCGGCTACCGCTATGCCGGCAAGAACCTCGACCTGACCGGCAAGCTCAACGAGATCCTCGAGCGCCTGCCTTCGCTGGCGCAACTGGTGGTGGTGCCCTACTCCCGCCCCGAGGCCCGGGTCGACGACTTGCGCACGGCCGCACGCGTCAGCCTCTGGCAGGACTTCTACCAGCCAGGCGGCACGCCCGAGTTCGTCGCGGTGCCGTTCGAGCAGCCGCTGTACATCCTCTACTCCAGTGGCACCACCGGCGTGCCCAAGTGCATCGTCCACGGCGCCGGCGGCACCCTGCTGCAGCACGTCAAGGAACTGGGCCTGCACACCGACCTGACGGCCGACGACTGCCTGTTCTACTACACCACCTGCGGCTGGATGATGTGGAACTGGCTGGTCTCGGGCCTGGCCCTGGGCGCCACCCTGGTGCTGTTCGACGGCTCGCCCTTCCACCCCGGTGCCGAGCGTCTGATCGACCTGATCGACGCCGAGAACATCAGCATCTTCGGCACCAGTGCCAAGTTCCTCGCGGCCCTGGAGAAGGCCGGCGCCAAGCCGCGCGAAACGCACAGGCTGCAGCGCCTGAAGGCCATCCTCTCGACCGGCTCGCCGCTGTCGCACGAGAGCTTCGAGTACGTCTACCGCGACATCAAGGCCGAGCTATGCCTGTCCTCCATCTCCGGCGGCACCGACATCGTCTCCTGCTTCGCCCTGGGCAACCCGGTGCTGCCGGTGCGCCGCGGCGAGCTGCAGTGCAAGGGCCTCGGCATGGACGTGCAGGTGTGGAACGACGACGGCAAGGCGGTGATCGGCGAGAAGGGCGAGCTGGTCTGTGCCCGCCACTTCCCCTCCATGCCCGTGAGCTTCTGGAACGACACGGACGGCGCCAAGTTCCATGCCGCCTACTTCGAGACCTTCCCCGACGTGTGGGCCCACGGCGACTACGCCGAGGAGACCGAACACGGCGGCCTGGTCATCCATGGCCGCTCCGACGCCGTGCTCAACCCCGGCGGCGTGCGCATCGGCACCGCCGAAATCTACCGCCAGGTGGAAAAGATCGAGGAAGTACTGGAATCCATCGCCATCGGCCAGGACTGGGACGGCGACGTGCGCGTGGTGCTGTTCGTGCGCCTGCGCGAAGGTGTGGCGCTGAGCGACGAGCTCAGGCAGCGCATCTGCACCACCATCCGCGCCAGCACCACGCCGCGCCATGTGCCGGCCAAGATCATCGCCGTGGCCGACATCCCCCGTACCATCAGCGGCAAGATCGTCGAACTGGCCGTGCGCAACGTGGTACATGGCAAACCGGTGAAGAACACCGACGCCCTGGCCAACCCCCAGGCCCTGGAGCTGTACCGCGACCTGCCCGAACTGCGCAGCTGAGCGGATGCAGTTGCCGTCTCACCGCAAGCGGTGAAACGAGCCGTTCTGGGCCAGCGCAACGGCAACAGAACCAAACCGCAAAGCCGGCGACGCCCCGCTCCGTCGCCGGCTTGAGCAAAAGGCCGGCACTCGGGCAGACTGCAACGACTCCCCGCCCAGTGGTGACAATATGGAAGTTGTCAAAACCCTCAAGCCTGGCAAGAACGGCACCAAGCGCCTGGTCGACATCTACGGCGAAAGCCTGGTCGCCGTGCGCTACCGTCTCGATCGCAAGACCAACACCAGCTACACCACAGTCGAGCTCATCATCGAACACAAACCTATCCCCACCCCAGCCCAGAACACCACGGCATACCGCCTGCACCAAGAACGCCAGCAGGTAGCCGTGCGCATTCACTATGCCGAAACGGAACTGCAGAGCCTGGCAAGAAAAGCCGGCGGCAAATGGGACCGGGAAAAACGCGTCTGGCTGCTCCGCTACGGCGATGCGATACGGCTGGGGCTCAAAGAACGGATCGTCAAAAATTGATGGTCAGATATGGACACGCGATGGCTACATCTGGATATAAATTCCTAAATTTGGAAAACTATCCAAATGTAGGCATGTCGCCTACTTATAGTTAGCTGTTCAAATAATATCGCGAAATATAATGGACTCGGTAAATGGGTAAATCTGGAAGACCACCAAAAGTAGATCACTTAAGAAATTCTTTTATAAAAGACATAGCTTCGGCACGAACCCTAGTTATAAAAATCAAAAGTGTCGCCGCTATTAATCCAAATTCAAACACACCAAGAATCCATGTAAAGCATGCCCAAAGAGTAGTTGAGCTTGCATTTATGGGGGTTGTTGCTAGCTGGGAAGACTTCTTGGAGCAAGTTTTAGTTCGTTACCTCGCCGGAGCTAAGACTGACTCAGGCTATCAACCTAACCTTCGAATGGGTGCTACATCAGGCATATCTCATTCATACGAAGTAATAATGGGCGACCCGAAATTTAACCCATATAAAAACTATATAGGCTTTGGCTCAGCTAACGACGTCATCAATGCTGCTAAACTATTTCTTGATCACGGGCAGCCCTTTCAAAACGCAATACATCCGAAAATTGAACCTCTCAAAAATGCTGTAAGAATACGCAATAGAACAGCACATTCATCTGACAAATGCATAAGCGACTTTGTGGAAACAGCAAAGAAAATGCTTGGTCAAGAAAAGTTGCGGCAAAGTTATAGGCCTGCCGACCTTTTGGAGGCCAAAGCAGAAAGAGGGTTTGGAAGCTCAGCAAAAGATAGAGAAGTTACATACTTCGAAGCATTTATGGAAATGTATGAAACTCTTGCAAAGAGTATTGTGCCGTAACAGCTAACAACTGGTTCAAATCGCTCGCTTCGCTCACTGGGACGGGCTAAAGCCCGCCCCTTAACCAAACGTTAGACGGCAAAGCAAAGCATGCGGAACATGGAAGTTATGCAGTCAAAAAACACAATACGAATTCAGTCTGCGACTTCGCGGCGGCAGTACGAATCCGTCCCGAACCATTTGCTCCAGGACACCCGGGTATTCACAAACGTAAAGGAACGTCCGGTTCGCGCCTACGCGGTCAGCACACGTTCCAACCGCAGCCCGGTACGCGCCTGTTTCAAGCCTCCCACTGACACCGCTGAGCACGTGCATTATGCTGCCGGCACAAGTCCGTGGCGCGGTCTAACAAGTGGTTCAAATCGCTCGCTACGCTCGCTGGGACCGGCTAAAGCCGGCCCCTTAACCATTCGTTATAAGTCAGAGCTAGAAATTGCGTGACTTCAAGATCGCAAAATCACCACGAGATACAAAAATTAAGCATGACCGTTAAAGCGTGATAACGCGCATGGACGGACCACCACCACGGCGTATCATTTCGCCTTTTTCAAGGAAGATTTACAGATGAGCGGCTACGTCCCGAATAACAGAGATGAACGAAAGGAGCCACCCGCTCCACCCTACAACGGAGATTTCGATAAGCAACCGCCACGCCCACTCGTTCTGGACGTGGAAGAACCCAAGAGGGCAGCACCGCTGGTGCCACCAGCCGGCTGTGTCTTTGCAAAGCCCTGCACCTTGCCAGACGGTCAAATCGACTATCCGCGCACGGCTCCCGCTGAACTCATTAGCCGCTATGGAAAAACAGCTGTACTGGCCGCCAGCAGCGCTAATGCCAACGGTGACTACCCACTGAGCCGCCTATCTGGCGAGTCTATTGCCGGGCTGAGCGCTTTATCGCTTCGCGGTCTGGCCGTGGCGGGATCAGCAAGCGGGACTGTTGGCGGTGGTAGTGTTGCGGGTGGGGCAGCCTCTTCTGGAGCCGTTATTACAGGCGGTGTCATAGCAAGCACTCTGGTTGGGCTGGTTGCGTTGATGTGGCCCAGCCCAATGGGTAACTCAGATCTCTACACACCTGAGCAGCTCCGCAGAATGACGAGCGCACGCACGAGAGTGCGGTTTCGTATCGAACAAGCAGCTGATGGCACCATCAAAGCCTACGGATTTCATACAGCCGCCAAAACCGGCTGGGAAATGATCGATGTGGTGCAATTCACACCCCAAGGCGAGGAGCAGGTAGCCGATTTCGGCGGTGGAATCACATTAGTCTGGACGCCTGCAGTTGATTCCATAGACGCGTTAGGCATCCCTCCCCTGAAAGCAGGGCCGCAAGTCCCACCTATTTGGGTTTATCCAGCAACGGATGCAGCCGCGAAGGTGCTGGTAAATCCAATTTACCCGCCTGAGTACAAAGACTTCATCTTGGTCTTCCCGGCTGAATCGGGAATACAGCCGCTGTATGTGGTGGTGAGTTTAGCCTTTGAACCTGCGGCTTATCATGGGAAAACAGACAACACCGTCAAAAGTAAGGGACCAGAGAACGGGCAAGAGGCCCTTGATAATTCTGTTCAAGTAAAACCAACATCACCCAGACGCATTGGCGTTGACCCTCAAACAAAAGAAATAGTGGTCTTTGACAGAACAGGCGGCGATGTCTACCACGGGCACGTACGCCCTTGGGAAAAACTGCATCAAGACATGAAAAATGCACTTATTAAATCAGGCAAAACAGATGCCAAGGGCAACATTCTAGGAGCTTCGAAATGAGCTTGTCTTATCAAGACCCGTCGATACCTCATGACCAAGCCGTCCAATTCCTTTCGACAAACGATCCGAGATTAATCGTTTCAGCATTAATTTCTACAGGGCTCAACGAAACAGACTGGTCATGGGCACAAAACATCTGTATCGAGCATTTAAATAACTCCAATGAGGATATTGTATCCGCAGCTATAACCGCACTTGGCCACATCGCAAGAAGGCATGAAAGGTTAGACTTAGAAATAACAGAGAAGGCGCTAAAAGAAGCTCAGCTGAAACATCCGTCACTAGCAGGAAATATCGCTGACACCCTGGATGACATTGAGATGTTCGTCTCTAATAATTAAATTGCCTACACTGCATCAAGAACTATAAATCAGGCATCCCGACTTATAACAAATGGTTCAAATCGTTCGCTTCGCTCACTGGGACGGGCTAAAGCCCGCCCCTTAACCAAACGTTAGGCACAGCATGAAAAAGCATCTAATCACCTACCTACTGGGTTTTGCTCCAGCTGTTCTAGTCATATCGATAATAAATTACGTAAATCGTGGACCGTCACGCTCATACCATTACGAAGACAAAGTGCATAGAGAGAAATTGATCTCTATTCTTGAAAACAGAAAAATCCTCTACTCATATGAAATTGACCATCTAAAGCGGCATTGGATAACCCCTTGGGTATTTGACGAAGAACAACTTGAACCAATTGAAAAAGAGATTAAAGAGTGGGAGGAATCAAAAAAATGAAAAATAAAACCCTCCACTCATCACAGAAAGCACACCCAAGCAACGGCGCAAAGTGCCTAACAACTGGTTCAAGTCGTTCGCTTCGCTCACTCGGGACCGGCTAAAGCCGGCCCCTTAACCAATCGTTAGGCGGCAAAAGCAACAAAGGAATGTGCGGGCTTGGAAGTCTTGAAAAGTTACATCCCAATACTACGTGCAATGCCAAAGCCAAATGTGCTCAAAAACTGGTTCGGCGCCCCGTTTCGGCTTCTTCGCTGCTCGCCGCGCATCAAGGCTGCGGGTTATCGCCGCAAGCGCTTGGATATCCGCTCAGTCGAGGCCCAAGCCAAAATAAATACGTGGCTTGAAAGTTCGCTGCGGGTCGGCCACTGTGCGATATTCATTTCCTGCGTCCGACTCGAAGTCCGCAGCCTAACAACTGGTTCAAGTCGTTCGCTTCGCTCACTTGGACGTCCAAAAGCTGCGCTTTTGGCCGCCCCTTAACCAAACGTTAGCTTACTTAAGGAAGAGTAATGTACCCGCCAGCATACCCACACGAGCAAGTACAAAATTTATACCCTGGCGTATTTCTGCTGCATGGCAGTATTAAGATGGGCCCCGGCATGAGAATGAACAGAAATATGGTCATTCTACAAAGCGGTTCAGAATTAACATTAATTAATCCAGTTCGCATGAACGAGGAAGGCCTTGCAGCTTTAGATCTACTTGGCAAGGTGAGCAAAATAATCAGACTGGGAGACTTCCACGGTCTTGACGATGAGTTTTACCTAAATAGATACAAATGTGAGTTCTGGGCTCAGCAAGGCCAGGAAACATACAAATCACCAAGCCCAACAAAAATTATCAACTCAAGCACTACTGGGCCTGTCAGCAATTCCGAATTTTTCATTTTTGAAACTGCCATTTTTCCAGAGGCAGCACTTCTCATCAAAGACCACAAACTATTAATCACTACCGACAGTATTCAATATCATTCTGACTGGAGCTATTTCACATGGTTTACAAAGTTTGCCTTTAAGTTACTAGGCTTCAAAACAGGTCTAAACATTGGAGGGCCTTGGTTGAAGCGCGTAACGCCAAAAAATGAAACGCTCAAAAAAGATTTTGAGGCTCTTTTAACCCTCGACTTTGAGGCCATTATTGCTGCACATGGCTCACTCACTAGAAATGGCGCCAAAGAACTACTCAAAACCGAAATGAGTAACGTGTTCACGTAAGCTAACAACTGGTTCAAACCGTTCGCTTCGCTCACTGGGACGGGCTAAAGCCCGCCCCTTAACCAAACGTTAGGCGGCAAAAGCAACAAAGGAATGTGCGGGCATGGAAGTCTTGAAAAGTTACATCCCAATACTACGTGCAACGCCAAAGCCAAATGTGCTCAAAAACTGGTTCGGCGCCCTGCTCCAGCTTCTTCGCTGCTCGCCGCGCATCAAGGCTGCGGGTTATCGCCGCAAGCGCCTGGATGTCCGCTTAGTCGAGGCCCCAGCCAAAATAAATACGTGGCTTGAAAGTTCGCTGCGGGTCGGCCACTGTGCGATATTCATTTCCTGCGTCCGACTCGAAGTCCGCAGCCTAACAACTG